>JAYOEF010000052.1:0-19768 GCA_038106605.1 Alphaproteobacteria bacterium | reverse complement strand
CCGATCTCGATCAGGACCGGATCGATCGCCGGATAGGTGAGGGTCAGCATCGCGGTCCGGCGTCGCGGGAACGATCAGGCATAGGGGTCCGCCGCTGCCAGGTAGTCGCGAACGTACTGGCCGACCCCGTCCTCGAGCTCGGTCGCGGGCTTGTCGTATCCGGCGCTCTGGAGACGGCCCATGTCCGCCTCCGTGAAGTACTGGTAGCGATCGCGGATGGCCTCCGGCGTGTCGACGAACTCGATTGTCGGCTTCCGGCCCATCGCCGCGAACACCGCGCCCGCGAGATCGGCGAAGGTGCGGGCCCTGCCGGTACCGACATTGAAGATGCCGCTCGCCGATGGCGTCTCCGAGAGCCAGAGCGCGATGTTGACGCAGTCGCCGACCCACACGAAGTCGCGCTTCTGACCCCCGTCCGGATAATCGGGATGGTGCGAGCGGAACAGCACGGCCTTTCCGGTTTCGGATATCTCCCGGAAGTTCTTGAGCGCGACGCTGACCTGGCCGCCCTTGTGGTACTCGTTCGGGCCGTACACGTTGAAGAACTTGAGGCCGGCCCAGTGCGGCGGCTGCGGGCCGTTCTCGCTGACGATCCGCGCGACACGGCGGTCGAAGGCGTGCTTCGACCATCCATAGGCGTTCATCGGCCGCAGCGTCGCGAGCCCGGGGATCGAATCGTCGTCCGCAAATCCCCGCGCGCCGTCGCCGTAGGTCGCGGCGGAGGAGGCGTAGATCAGCGGCGCGCCGTTCTCCGCGCACCAATTCCACAAGTCGAGCGAGAGGCGGATGTTCGTCCGGACGATGAGGTCGGCGTCGCGCTCGGTCGTCGCCGAGATCGCGCCCATGTGGAACACGGATTCGATATCGTCGCAGTTGTCCCCAAGGAAGTCGAACAGGTCGTCCGGTGCGACGAGGTCGGCAAGCTCGCGCTTGGCGATGTTCTTCCACTTGTCGTCGGTGCCGAGGACATCGCACACGACGATGTCGCGGCGCCCCCGATCCTCCAGTGCTTTCACCAGATTGGACCCGATGAACCCGGCGCCGCCGGTTACGAGAATCATGAAGCTCCACCCGTCGTCTTGGCGTGTGCCGCGGTTATAGGAGCCGCGTTCCGGCCCTGCAAGCCGTTCGCGCGGCGCGCCTTGGAGCATGGCCGCGGATCGCTTATCCTGCGGCGCTCAAACGGAGAAGCGACCATGCAGAACAGGAACAGGATTTTCGACGATGCGGCCCGCGTCGCAGGCGGCACGATCGGCACGCTCGCGGGAATAAGGCGCGAGATCGAGACCCTGGTCCGCCACCAGTTCGAGCGGATGCTGAGCGGCATGGATCTCGTCACCCGCGACGAGTTCGACGCGGTGAAGGAGATGGCGGCGAACGCGCGCGCCGAACAGGAGCGTCTCGAGGAGAGGCTTCGCGAGCTCGAGGCACGTCTCGAAACGGCCGCCGCGAAGCCCGCGCGCGGCAGCCGGGCCAAGTCCTCCGGTTCCTCTTCCGACAAGGCCGCCGACGACTGACCGGGACATCGCCGCAGAGCGGCGATCGGCATTTTATCCACTACATTTTGTGGGTCGGCGGGCTCTTAGGCCCAATTTCCCTTGCGCCCCGAATCCCCATCTGGCACGCTAAATCTTGTAGCGATGGCCGATTCAACCCCACCATTTTGCGAATTTCATGGCATATCGGTGCCGAATCGGGGCAGCGCGACAATTCCGGCGTCAATTGGGGGGAAGGCATGACGGCCTTACGCAAGGAACACACGCAGGCGTCCGTCAATCCGCTCGACATGATCGAACAGATCGCGGCGAGCCACGACTGGCTGTTCGAGCGTTCGAGCGACAGCGACATCGCCGTCGAGCTGACGGGTCACTGGTGCGACTACAGGATGTTCGTCTCCTGGCATCCGGACGTCGAGGCGCTGCTGTTCGCCTGCGCCTTCGACATGCGCGTTCCCGAGAAGAAGTCCAACTCCATCCACCCGCTGCTCGCCATCGTCAATGAGCGCCTGCTGGTCGGTCATTTCGACCTCTGGTCGGACGACGGGCTGCCCGTTTTCCGCCATGCGCTCCTGCTCCGCGGGACCAAGGGCGTCAGCCGCGAACAGCTCGAGGACGTGGTCGATATCGCGTTCACCGAGAGCGAGCGCTATTACCCGGCCTTCCAGTTCGTGATCTGGGGCGGAAAGTCGCCCGCGGAGGCGATGGCCGCCGCGATCCTCGAGACCGCCGGCGAAGCCTGACCGCGGCAGAACCCATGACCGGAACGCGCATTCTTCTCGTCGGCTGCGGCAAGATGGGCGGCGCCATGCTCCGCGGCTGGCTCGGCCGCGGGGTCGCGGCCGCCGACGTCTGCGTCGTCGAGCCGTCGGACGCGGCCGCAGGACTCCGTGACGAACTCGGCATCGAGGTCGTCGCCGATGCGGGCGATGCGGCCGGGTTCGGTCCTGACATCGTCGTCTTCGCGGTGAAGCCGCAGGGCATGGATGCGATCGTGCCGGCCTATCGCGATATCTGTGCGGGCGGTGCAGCGGTCCTCTCGATCGCCGCCGGACGGACCATCGGCTTCTTCGAGAATCTTCTTGGAGACGTCGCTGTGGTCCGCGCAATGCCGAACACGCCTGCCGCCGTCGGCCGCGGGATCACCGCCGCCTGTCCGAACCGGCGCGTCACCGCGGCTCAGCGGGCCGCCTGCCAGAGTCTCCTCGAAGCGGTGGGCGATGCTGTGTGGGTCGACGACGAGGGCCTGATCGACGCGGTCACCGCCGTTTCCGGCAGCGGCCCGGCTTACGTCTTCCTCCTGATCGAATGCATGACGCAGGCCGGGATCGAGCAGGGGCTTCCTGCGGGCGTCGCCGAAAAGCTCGCGCGCGCAACGGTGGCGGGTTCGGGCGAGCTCGCCCGCCAGTCGGCGGAACCGGCCGGAACCCTACGCCAGAACGTGACGAGCCCGGGCGGTACGACGGCTGCCGCGCTCGGCGTACTCATGGCGGACGACGGTCTCGCGGCCCTTATGTCTCGGGCGATTGCCGCCGCGACCGCGCGCTCGCGGGAACTCGCGGGCTAGCGCGGGCGGTAGAGCGCCGCCGCAACATTTCCTCGAACGGTCCCTGGGAAGACGTCGTCGGCTATTCGCGCGCGGTCCGCATCGGCGACCGGAACCTGGTGTCCGGCACGACTGCAGCCGCTCCGGACGGCAGCGTGATCGGCGCGGGCGACGCGGGGCGCCAGACCAAAGCCATCATCGCGACGATCGCTTCGGCGCTTGCCGAGGCGGGGGGCGGTCTCGCGGACGTCGTCCGTACCCGGATCTACGTCACCGATATTTCCCTCTGGCCGGCGGTTGCCGCCGCGCACAGCGCCGCGTTCGCCGCAATCCGGCCGGCCGCGACCATGGTCGAGGTTGCGCGTTTGATCCATCCGGACATGCTGGTCGAGATCGAGGCCGAGGCGGTCCTGCCGCCGCCACCGCCGTAGTGCGTTTCAGCCCGGCTCCGGCGCCGGGACAGCGCGCATCTTGGCAAGTGCGCGGGCCTCGAGTTGACGCACCCGCTCCTTCGACAGGCCGAGCTCCCGGCCGATCTGTGTCAGGCTGGTCCGGGTCTCGCCGAAGAAACGTCGACGCAGGATGTGCCGCTCGCGCCTTGTGAGTGCTGGTATGGCGGCGCGCAGCCGGTGGAGGAGGGCAAGCCGCTCTCGCTTCGTCGCGAGGCGCGTCTCCGGGTCCGGTGCCCCGTCCGCCAAGGCGGGCGCCGCTTCGTGGTCCGGCGTCGACATCGTTGCCAGCCGATCGGCAAACCGCCGTACATCCTCGGCCGTTGTTCCATGCCGATCCGCGATTTCGCCGATCCGGTCGCGGTCCGGACCGTTCCGCAGCGCCCCGTTGAAGAACATCGCGCGGTGGCGCGGCGTCGTCGCCAGCCGGACGATGGATACCGAGCGGATGACGTAGTCCTGGATCGAGGCCCGGATCCACCACATCGCGAAGGTCGAGAGGCGCACGCCGCGTTCCGGATTGAACCGGCGGATCGCCTCCATGAGGCCGATCAGCCCTTCCTGGACGAGATCCGGCATCGGGCAGCCGTATCGGCGATGGCGCCGGGCGATGCGGACGACGAAGCGCATCTGGCTGAGGACGAGGCGTTCGCAAGCGTTGCGGTCGCCGCCCTGGACGCGGCGCAGCAGATCGTGCTCCTCCCGCGGCGAGAGGCGGGCCGGACGTCTGAGGGCGTCGAGAAGGGTCTGTGGCAGGGCCGCACGCATGTCCGCCATCCCGGAAGTCGCGATTCCGTTAGGTTACACGGGCTTGCCCCGCGATCAACCCGCTCGTGCCATCCGGTTTTTCAACACGGGCCGCTAGCTGATATACTCTCGCCCAGAGGTGATGCAGATGGCGCGACAGGCTACGAAGAGACCGCCCTCCGCCGACAGGATCCTGGAGGCCGCCCTCCGGGTGATTGCGTCCGTTGGATGGCGGCGCATGACGATGGAGGCGGTCGCCGCCGAAGCGGGCGCGACCCTCCTGCAGGTGCGTGAGGCGTTTCCCGACAGGGCGTCGATCCTGGCCGGTTTCATCCGGCGGACCGACGCGGCCGTGCTCGCCGGGCACGACCCGTCGGATGCGGGCGAGCCGGTCCGGGAACGGCTTCTGGATGTCCTCCTTCGCAGGCTGGATGCGCTGCGTCCTCACAAGGATGCCGTCCGCTCGATCGTCCGCGAGGCCGTCTGCGATCCTGGCATCCTGTGCGCCCTGCCTGCCTTCGGCGGCGCGATGGCATGGTCCCTCGAGGCGGCGGGGCTCTCCTCCGCAGGGCCGCTCGGCATGCTCCGCGTCAAGGGTCTTGCCGCGATCTACCTGTCCGCACTCCGGATCTGGCTGCGCGACGACAGCGAAGATCTCGGGCCGACCACCGCCCATCTGGACCGCAGCCTGAAGCGCGCGGAAGCCCTGATGATGCGGCTTCCCGGAGGCCTTCGGTCCCGACCGGCCTGAGCCGGAAGGGCAAATCGCTCTCATCCGGTAGCATGCTGCATTGCAAATAATTTTCGGTCCGAAAAATCGGTAAATTTCTGCCTGATATTTCGCCAATGGCAATTTAAACAATTGATTTTACGTGGAAATAAATTTTGTTGCAGCGCAACAAAAATTCATTGACATGCTGCGGTGCGGTATCCATGTTCAGGCCATCGAATTTGGTACGCGAGTAAAACCCTACCCGCAGGAGGAAAAATTGGCTGCGAACGGCAAGACCACCGGTGCGATGTTCCCCGAATGGGACGTCACGAAGATCTGGGGCGAGTTTAAGATGCCCGACTTTTCGGAATTCAAGATGCCCGACTTCAAGATGCCCGAGTTCTCGAACTTCAAGATGCCCGCGATGAACGTCGACGTGTTCGTCGAGGCGCAGCAGAAGAACCTCGAGGCTTTCAACCTCGCCAACAAGGCGGCGGTGGAGGGCTGGCAGGCCTTCGCGAAGAAGCAGGCCGAGCTCTGGCAGGCGGCGATCGAAGAGACCGGCGCCATGGCGCAGGACGTCGTCGCGGCGAAGGAGCCGGGCGACAAGCTCGCCAAGCAGGCCGCGTTCGCGAAGACCGCCGTCGAGACCGGTATTTCCAACGCGCGTGAAGCTCAGGCGATGGCTTCGAAGGCGGCCAACAAGACGGTCGACATCGTTTCCAAGCGTTGGGCCGAAGGCCTCGACGAGGTCATGGCCTGCGTCGAGAAGGCCGCGCCGAAGGCCGCCGCCTCGAAGTAAGCTCCGGCTGCGCCGTCTTCCGAGGCCAGTTCCCGGAAGAACCCTTCGGACGAACGCACCGCGCAGAGTAAAACCGCCGCCTAGGCTAAGACCGGGGCGGCGGTTTTCTGTTTCCGGAACGGGAGCATCGTGCGTTCCCGCCGCGCCATCGCGATGTTAGCCTCGCCGCGAAACACAGCGGGAGCGGTGCATGACCATCGAATTTTCCGACTTCCTGAAGGTCGATATTCGGGCGGGGACCGTTCTCCGGGCAGAGCCGTTCCCGGAGGCCCGCCGGCCCGCGATCAAGATGTGGATCGACTTCGGTCCAGAAATCGGCGAGCGAAAGACCTCCGCCCAGATCACCCGGTACTATACGCCGGAAGCGCTGCCCGGACGCCAGGTTGCGGCGGTCGTCAACTTTCCGCCGCGCCAGATCGGGAAGTTCATGTCGGAGGTTCTCGTCCTCGGCTTCCCCGATGCCGATGGCGAGGTCGTCCTCGTGAACATCGACCGGCCGGTAGAGAACGGCGTCCGCCTTTTTTGACCGCGGCAGCGCCTGGGATAGGATCCGGATCAGACCGGGATCGTCACTACAGCGCGAAGCCCGCCCAGCGGCGAATCAGACAGCGTCACGTCGCCGCCGTGACCGCGCGCGACGTCGCGGGCGATCGAAAGGCCGAGGCCCGACCCGCCGGTCTCGGGATTACGCGACGGGTCAAGGCGGAAGAACGGCTTGAACACCGCCTCCCGCTGGTTTTCCGGGATGCCCGGACCGTCGTCGTCGACAATGATCTCGATCAGCGTGCGTCTCCGCATCGCCTGGACGTGGACATGCTCGGCGTAGGTCACGGCATTGGTCACGAGATTGGTCACGCACCGGCGGAAGGCGTTCGGGCGGATCGGGACGAACAGATCGCCCTCTATGTCGGCGCGGACCGGCGGCCCGTTGCGCGGCATTCCCTCGGCGATCTGGCGGATGATGTCGCCGAGATCGGCATCGCGCACCT
This sequence comes from Alphaproteobacteria bacterium, assembly GCA_038106605.1. Classification (GTDB taxonomy): domain Bacteria; phylum Pseudomonadota; class Alphaproteobacteria; order MPNO01; family UBA830; genus JAYOEF01. The sequence goes on along the minus strand of JAYOEF010000052.1, from coordinate 13,027 downwards.
GCTCGGTGCCTTCGCCGCGCGCGAAGGCGAGGAACTCCTCGACCATCACTTCCATCTCGTGGACGTCGTTTTTGAGCTCCTCGATGCCCTTGTGGTTGCCGAGCATGGCGAGCTGCAGCTTCATGCGCGTCAGCGGCGTCCGGAGGTCGTGGGACACGCCGGCAAGCATCTCGGTACGCTGCGTCATCGCATTCTGGATGCGGTTGCGCATCCGGGCGAACGCCGACGCGGCGAGGCGAATCTCGGTTGCTCCCTCCTCGCGCAGGTCGGGAACGTCGCGGCCCTTGCCGAAGCTGTCCACGGCGGCAGCAAGGCGGCGGATCGGGCGCACCTGGTTGCGCATGAAGATCGTCGCAATCGCCAGCAGCACGAGCGAGGTCCCGAACATCCACATGACGAAGATGTAGGTGGTGGAGCTGAACAGCCGCTTGCGCGAGACGAAGAACTCCATCACCCCGTCGGGCACCTGGACCTTGATCTGCACGAGGCTGTCATGGCTCCACGTGTCGATCTGGAACGGGCGGCGCACGCGTTCGCGCATGGCGTTCGCAAGACGCGTGTCGAGGATGCCGCTGCCGCTGACCGGCGGCGCGTTGGGCAGGATCTCTCCGTTCTTGAAGCTGAAGAAGAGGTCGAGGCCACTGGCCGCATCCGTCAGCCATTCGATCTCTTCCGGCTTCCGCTTGCTGCCGACCGCATCGACGACCAGCCCGACTTCGCTCGCCACCGAATCGGCGAGGCGGCGCGTGATCGTGTTCCAGTGGCGATCGTAGAACACCCAGGTCGAGACCACCTGGAGCAGAACGAGAGGGGTGATGATGATCATGATCGACCGGCCGAGCAGCGATTTCGGCAGGTAGCGCTTGATCGCGATCCGGAGCGGGGTGTGGCTCATGTGGGGCCTTCAGTCCGCATAGAGCACATAGCCCTGGCCGCGGATCGTGTGGAGATAGCGGGGCTCGCGCGGATCGTCCTCGATCTTGCGCCGCAGGCGCGTGACCTGGACGTCGACGGTGCGCTCGCCGCCGTCGATGCGGCACTGCTGGATCAGCTCGTCCCGGGTCAGCGTCACGCCGGCATTCTTCGCGAGCGCCGCGAGCAGCGTCGATTCGATCGTCGTGAGCCGGACGATGGCATCGTTGCGCCTGAGCTCCCGCCGGCCGAGGTCGAACCGGCACTCGCCGAAGCGGATCTCGCCCTCGGTCACCGGCGGCGCCGCCCGGCGGAGGATCGCGTTGATGCGGAGCACGAGCTCGCGCGGCTCGAACGGCTTGGTCAGATAATCGTCGGCGCCGCGCTCGAGGCCGCCGACGCGGTCCTGCGGCTCGGCCATCGCGGTGAGGAGCAGGATCGGGACGCGCGACGTGATGCGAAGCGATTCAGTGAGTTCGAGCCCGCTTTCGCCCGGCATCATCACGTCGAGCACGATCAGGTCGAAGGCCAGCCCGCGCATCCGCGCGCGCGCGTCTTCCGCGTCCGACGCGGTCGTCACCCGGAACCCGTTCTCCGAGAGATACTGGCTCAACAGGTCGCGGAGGCGGTTGTCGTCGTCGACAACGAGGATATGGGGCTTATCGTCCATCGGACTGCAGTATATCCGCAAATCGGCGGACGCAACGCCGTCCTCCGTCCCTCCCTGGCGACCGCCGTCAGGCCGCGGAGAAGCCCGACCGGAAGGCCCAGCGGGTCGATCGCTTCTCGATGACGGCGAACACCGCGTACATTGCGATTCCCTCGATCGCGAGCGCCAGAAGCCCGGCGAAGACCAGCGGCATCTGGAAGTTGGCGCCGGCCTCCAGCATCATGTGGCCGATCCCCGCGTTCGCGCCGACCGTTTCCGACACGACCGCGCCGACGAAGGCGAGCGTGATCGCGACCTTGAGCGAGCCGAAGAAGTAGGGGAGCGACCGCGGGATGCCGACGCGGGTCATGATGTCGAGCTTGCGCGCACCGAGCGCGCGCAGCACGTCTTCAAGTTCGGGCTCCATCGTTGCGATGCCGGTCGCGACATTGACGACGATCGGAAAGAACGAGATGAGGAACGCGGTCAGGATCGCCGGGACCTCTCCGATCCCGAACCACAGGATCAGGATCGGCACCACCGCCACCTTGGGCACCGAGTTGAAGCCGACCATCAGCGGATAGGTGCCGCTGTAGATCGTCCGCGACCAGCCGACGACGATGCCGAGCACCATCCCGAAGCCGACCGCGAGGCCGAAACCGACCATCGTCGTCCACAACGTGACCCACGAGTTCTCGATCAGGGCTTCCCGGAACTTCGTGGCGGCGGCAAAGATCGCCGTCGGCGCCGGCAGGATGAACTGGTCGACGGAGAACGCCCGGCAGATCGCCTCCCAAAGAACGAAAAGCGCGATGGTGAATATCCACGGCGCGGTGCAGTCGCTGAACAGCTTGAACTTCATATCTTGCGCACCTCCGCGATGTGGGAGCGCAGCTCGTGCACGATCTCCGCGAACTCGGGCTCGTAGCACACCGACAGGTCGCGCGGTCGCTTCATTCCGACGTTGCGCACTTGCACGATCCGGCCGGGCCGAGCACTCATCACGAAAATCCGGTCGGCGAGGAACACCGCTTCCCGCAGATCGTGGGTCACGAGGATCACGGTGAAGCGCTTCTCGCTCCACAGATCGCGGATCACGCACCAGAGTTCCTCGCGCGTGAAGGCGTCGAGCGCGGCGAACGGCTCGTCGAGCATCAGAAGCGCCGGGTCGTGGATCAGAGCGCGGCAGAGCGAGGCGCGCTGCTGCATGCCGCCCGAAAGCTCCCACGGATAGCGCGATCCGAAGCCTGAGAGGCCCACCATGTCGAGGAGCTTCTCCGCCGCCGCTACGTATTCCGCCCGGTGGCTGCGGAACCGCTGGCGGTGCGGCTCGACGATCTGCATCGGCAGGAGGATGTTGTCGATCGTCCGCCGCCAGGGAAGCATCGTCGGGTTCTGGAACGCCATGCCGGCGATCTTAAGCGGCCCGTCGACATTCCTGCCTGCGACCCGGACGGTTCCCGCGTTCGGCCGGATCAGGCCGGTCACCAGCTTCATCAGGGTGGATTTGCCGCAGCCGCTCGGCCCGACGACGGCTGCAAACTCGCCTTCGGCGATGTCGAGCGACGCGCCTTCGAGTGCGAGCACGCCGCCTTCGACCCCGCCGTAGGCGAGCGTGACATCCTCTATTTCGACAAAGCCGGTCACGCCGTTTTCTGCTCCGCATTCCGGCGGAACGCATAGGTCGCGTTCAGCCTGTCGGCGAGATACCTGCCGCCCGTGGTGACCGGATACCGTGCCGGACGATCCGTCGAGACGCAGCCCGGCAGTCCTTCGATCACGGCATCGTCGTTGGGGTCGTGGAAGAACGCCATCGAATAGCGTTCCCTCCCGGAGCGATTGATCACGCGATGCGGCGTCGAGACGTAGACGTCGTTGGTCCAGCGCATCAGGAGGTCGCCGATATTGCAGACGAAGGCGCCGGGAATGACGGGGGCGTCGAGCCATTCGCCGCCGTCACGCGTCAGCACCTGCAGTCCCTCGACACCGTCCTGTGCGAGGACGGTGACATTGCCGTAATCCGTGTGTGGCGCGCAGCCGAGCTGCTTCGGATCAGGCACGCCGGGATGCGGCGGGTAGTGGAGAAGCCGGAGCGTCGCGAGCGGCCGGTCGACCAGCGGCGCGAAGAAATCCTCCGGCAGTCCGAGGTCGATCGCGAAGGCGACGTGAAGCGTCTCGCACAAGGCCTTCAGCCGGAGGTAATGACCGTACATGCACTCGCGCCAGCCTGCCAGTTCCGGCCATTGGTTCGGGCCGTGGAACGGCCGCCTGGCAACGACATCGGGGTCGTCCGCGGCGAGGTCGCGGCCGATGTTGAAGCATTCCTTGAGGTCCGGGTCGCGGGAGGGGTCGAGGTTCTCGCCCTCCAGCGGCACGTAACCCCGATTGTGCATCGAGTGCGAGATCGAGATGAGGTTCTTCTCGCTCTCGGGCAGCGAGAAGAAGCGCTTCGCCTCGCTGAAAACCTTTGCCATTGCGACATCGTCGATGCCGTGTCCGCGGACGTAGAAGAAGCCGATGCCCCGGCAGGCGCGCCCGATCTCGTCCGCGACGCGCCGCTTGCCCGCGGCGTCGCCCGCACGCAGCGCGGCTATGTCGATCACCGGGATCTCGCCCGGTGCGGGCGCGCGGCTTGAGAGGATTTCGGTCATGCGGTCGTCTTTCGTTGGGTCCGGGCGTTGAGAGCGGGCGGCACGACCGCCGCCCGCTGCGTCGTCACTTCACCATGCGGTCCGCCTTGGGCGGGAGGTACGCGTTCGAGAACACGTCCTCGGCCTTCGGCCGGTTGGTGAACTCGTAGGTGTCGGCGATCTGGTCGATCGACTTAGCGAAGCGCGCCATGTCGATATCGCCGAGCCCGTTCTGCCGAACCCAGGAAGTCACGATATTCTGGGTCACGGCCATCTTGAGCCGTTCGAGCTCGACCGCCTCGTCGGCGATCTTGTTGTGCTCGATGACATGCTTGATGGCGGCGTCCGGGTTCGCGATCGTGTCCTGGAAGCCCTTGATGGTGGCCTTCAGGAAGCCCTTCACCACCGCAGGGTTGGCCTTGGCGAAATCCGGATTGACCATCAGGGCGTTTCCGTAGAGGTCGAGCCCGTAATCCGACATCAGCATCACTTTGATCTTGTCGCCGGCAACGCCCTTGGCTTTCAGGTTCAGGAACATCGAGAACGAGAAGCCGGTGATCGCGTCGACCTTTCCGGCCGCCAGCATCGGCTCGCGCACCGGGAAGCCGATGTTCTGGATCTGCACCTTCGACGCGTCGATGCCGTTCGCCTTCACGAACGACTTCCACTGGGCATAGGCGCCGTCGGCCGCCGGCGCACCCAGGATCTTGCCCTCGAGACCCTTCGGCGAGGTTATCCCGGAGCTCGTCAGTGTCGCGATCGCGAACGGCGGCGCGTAGTAGTACATCAGCACCGCGGTGACCGCCTTGTCGGGGTTCTTGTCGCGGAACTTGATGAGCGAGTTGATGTCGGCGCTGCCGATCGGATAGGTGCCGCTCGCCACTCGGTTGATGCCGTCGACCGAGCCCTTGCCCGAATCGATCTGCACGTCGAGCCCTTCGGCCTTGTAATAGCCCTTGTCGAGCGCAACGAAGAACGGCGCGCTCGGGCCCTCGAACTTCCAGTCGAGGCCGAACTTCACGCTCGTCTGGGCCTGAGCGTTCGAAGCGAGCAGGGCGAGCGCCGCGAAAGTTGCCAGTGATGTCAGCTTCATCGATATGCCTCCGTGTCCATAACAATGTGTCGCTCCGGACCTCGTTCCTCCGGATCCGACTGCGGATGGATAGATGCTGGCTCGCCCCACGCAACGCCATGATCGTCTGTTCCGCGGAACCATTCTCCTACCGGACGGCCCGATTGTGTACCGAATTGTGAACAATCCGGGCATCGGCGGCAAATCGGCGGTCAGATGGGATAGCCGGGCGCCTTTCGCGCATGCCCATCGAACAGGTCGAGCATCCGTTCGCGCCAGGCATGGACCGGATCGCTCTTCTCGATGAGCGGGAAGGGACTGATCGCCCGCGCCCAGGCGAATGCGCCGAAGACGATATAGTCGCCATAGGCCGGCGCGGCACCGGAGAGGAAGTCCTGTCCCTCTAGGCCGGCGCCGATGGTTGATATCGCCGCCGCGAACGCCTTGCGGTCGGCCTCGGACCGGGTCTGGATCTCCGCCGGCGAAGCGCCGAAACGCTTGCTGCGGCTTTCGATGAAATAGCCGCGGTCGGCCGGATCGACATGGTCGAGGATGTCGGCGATCACGAGGCGGATCAGCGTTCCGTGCAGGGCGCGGTCGGTCCAGCCGTTGAGGAACTTCGCAAGCCCCCGTCCGGCGGCACACCCGAACAGGGACGGCGTGTCGGGGTAGGCATCCTCCAGATAGTTCGCGATCGCCCACGAGTCCGACACCACCTTGTCGCCGACGCGGAGCACCGGAACCCGCTCCTGTCCCGAAAACGCGATCAGCGGCTTGTCGGTGAACCGGACCGGCTCCGTCTCGTAGGCGAGGCCCTTGTGAAGCAGCGCCATGCGAGTCCGCCAGCAGTAGGGGCTGAAGCGCCGGTCCTCGATGCCGACGAGTTCGTAGAGCGTGATCGTCATGGGAGTCTCCGCAGGCTGCCAACATGACGGAGTCTAGCGTTTCGGCGCGGCCGGGTCGCGGCTTTTGGCCGGCTTCGCGGCGGTTACATCCAGACGAGGATGATCATCGGCACGGCGGCGGCAAAGGTGATGACGGAGAGCGGCAGGCCGAGCCGCCAGTAATCGCCGAACCTGTATCCGCCCGGCCCCATGACGAGGAGGTTGGACTGGTGGCCGATCGGCGTCAGGAAGGCGCTCGACGAGCCGATGGCAACCGACATCAGAAAGCCGTCGACGCCGGCGTCGAGGCTTTTCGCGACGCTGACCGCGATCGGCGCCATCAGGACGGCCGTCGCCGCATTGTTGATGACGGCACTGAGGAGCGCGGAGATCGTCATGATTCCCGCGAGCAGCATCCATAGGGGCAGGCCGCCTGCGCCGTCGACGAAGGCGTTGGCGATCAGCTTCGTCGCTCCGGTGGCATCGAGGGCCGCGCCGACCGGCAGGAACGCGCCGAGGAGAACGATGACGGGCCATTCGACGCTGTCGTACATCTCGCGAACCGGGAAAAGCCGCGTGACGACGAGCAGCGCGACCGCGGCGACGAAGGCGACGTCGACCCGGAGGAGGCCGAAGACGGCGAGCACGATCGCGCCGGCGAAGATCGCGAGCGGCCAGTAGGTGCGGGTGTTTCTGAACTCGATGTCGCGTTCGGCGAGCGGCATGCAGCCGAGGGAGCTCAAGGCCTCGTATATGACCTGCTCGGGCCCCTGGATAAGGACCACGTCGCCCGCAGCGAACCGGATGTGACCGATACGGTCGCGGATGGGCCGTCCCTGGCGGGCGACCGCGAGGATGTTGACGCCGAAACGCGAGTTGATCCGGAGCCCTCGGGCGGTGCGCCCCTCGAGACGCGAATCCGGATTGACCACGGCTTCGAGCACGACGACCTCGTCGGAGGAGAGGCTGTCCGAACTGAACTCGCGGTCCGTGAGAAGTTCGAATCCGGATTTTTCGACCGCCGCGGCGATCGCACGCGTATCGCCCTCGATAATCAGATGGTCTCCGGCGTGAATCCGCGTGTACCAGGGTGGCGCCAGTTCCTTTTGCCCGTCACGGATCACTGCGACGACCGCGATGTCGCCGTCCGCGAGTTCGACGAGCGTGCGGACTGGTTTACCGATCAGGTCCGAATCTTCGGGGACCTCGACCTCGGTGACGTATTCGTCGATCCGCATCAGGTCTTCGCGGGCCCGGTCGCCACTGGCCCGGACGGGGATGAGGCGGTAGCCGAACAGGGCGATGAAAACCACGCCCGCGAGCGCGGCGGCGACGCCGACGGGCGCGAATGCGAACATTCCGAATCCGCCTTCGCTGCCGAAGCTCTTTCCGAGCGTTTCGGCACGGAAACTGGCAATGATGATGTTCGGCGGCGTGCCGATCAGCGTGACGAGACCGCCGAGGAGGGAGCCGAAGGCGATCGGCATCAGAACGCAGCTCGGCTGGATATCGCTTGTGCGCGCCGCGTGAAGGGCGACGGGCAGCATCAGCGCAAGCGCGCCGACATTGTTCATGAAGGCAGACAGCACGGCGACGGTCAGTGTCAGCGCGCCGATCTGCATCGTCGGGTTCTTCGATAGTTTGCCGATCGAGCCGGAGATGACGCCGATGACCCCCGATCGCTGCAGCGACTGGCTGATGACCAGGACGGCCGCCACCGTGATCACCGCTGCATCGCTGAAGCCCGAAAAGGCCTTCTCGGCGGGGACGATTCCAACGGCCACCGCGGTCACCAGGGCGACGATCGCGACGACGTCGTAGCGCCAGCGGCCCCAGGCGAACAGGCCGAGGGCGGCCAGAATGATGGTGCAGGCGAGAATCTGGTCGGTGGTCATGCGGCTCCGGGCGTGGCTGCGACGGACCCACTCATACTACAGACCGTTAACCTTCCGCGAGCCGCGAACTTGTGCACTGCGACAAAAGGTTCATTGCCTTTTAACCGGCCCGCTCATAGATTGCGCGCGGGCCACAATCCCCCAACGGGTTGCAGCTCTTCTGTGAGGGAGAGACATACAGATGTCTGATACGAACGCGAAGCCGGGCGCGCATCCCGGCAACCCCTGCTTTTCTTCTGGTCCCTGTGCGAAGCGCCCCGGATGGTCCGAGGCGGCGATTGCGGGTGCCCTCACCGGACGGTCCCACCGCTCCTCGCCCGGCAAGGCGAAGCTGAAGGCGGTCATCGACCAGTCCAAGAAGCTCCTCGGCATGCCCGACGACTACCGGCTCGGCATCGTGCCCGCGTCGGATACCGGCGCGGTCGAGATGGCGCTCTGGTCGCTGATGGGCGCCCGCGGCGTCGACCTGTTCGCCTGGGAGAGCTTCGGCTCCGGCTGGGTCAGCGATACGCTGAAGCAGCTCAAGATTTCCGACGCCCGCGTCTTCGAGGCGGGTTACGGCGAGCTTCCCGATCTCACCCAGTGGGATCCGAAGCGAGACGTCGTCTTCACCTGGAACGGGACGACGTCGGGCGTCCGCGTGCCCAACGGCGACTGGATCCCGGATGACCGCGAAGGCCTGACGATCTGCGACGCGACGTCCGCCGTCTTCGCCATGGACCTGCCGTGGCCGAAGCTCGACGTCGTCACCTGGTCCTGGCAGAAGGTCATGGGCGGCGAGGCCGCGCACGGCATGATCGCGCTGTCGCCGCGCGCCGTCGAACGCCTGTTGTCCCATTCGCCGAAGTGGCCGATGCCGAAGATCTTCCGCATGACCTCGGGCGGCAAGCTGATCGAGGGCATCTTCCGCGGCGAGACGATCAACACGCCGTCGATGGTCTGCGTCGAGGACGCGCTCGACGGGCTTGCCTGGGGCGAGAGCGTCGGTGGGCTCAAGGGTCTGATCGGCCGCAGCGAGGCCAACCTCGCGGCGATCGCGAAGTGGGTCGGACGCACCGACTGGATCGGCTTCCTCGCCGAGGACGCCAAGGTCCGTTCGTCGACGTCGGTCTGCCTCAAGATCACCGATCCCTGGTTCGCCGGGCTCGACGAAGCCACGCAGGCTTCCGTTCCCAAGAAGATCGACGCGCTCCTCGAGAAGGAGGGCGCGGCCTTCGACATCAACGGCTATCGCGACGCGCCTCCCGGTCTCCGGATCTGGGCCGGCTCCACCGTCGAGACCGCCGATCTCGAAGCGCTCTTCCCGTGGCTCGACTGGGCCTACGCCACCGTCAAGGCCGAGCTCGCCTGAGCCGGCACACAGGATATCCTAATGCCTAAAGTACTCATCTCGGACAGCCTGAGCCCCCGCGCCGTTGAAATTTTCAAGGAGCGCGGCATCGAAACCGTCGTCAAGACGGGCATGAAACCGGACGAGCTGATCGCCTGCATCGGCGAGTTCGACGGCCTTGCGATCCGCTCGGCGACCAAGGTCACCGAAGAGGTTCTCGCTGCTGCGAAGAATCTGAAGGTCGTCGGCCGCGCCGGCATCGGCGTCGACAACGTCAACATCCCCGCGGCTTCCGCGCGCGGCGTGGTGGTGATGAACACGCCCTTCGGCAATTCGATCACGACCGCCGAGCACGCGATCGCGATGATGTTCGCGCTTGCGCGCCAGATCCCGCTTGCCGACCACTCGACCCAGTCCGGCAAGTGGGAGAAGAACAAGTTCATGGGCGTCGAGCTGACCGGCAAGACGCTCGGCATCATCGGCTGCGGCAATATCGGATCCATAGTCGCCGACCGCGCGCTCGGCCTGAAGATGAAGGTGATTGCCTCCGACCCGTTCCTTACACCGGAACGCGCCGAGGCCCTCGGAGTGGAGAAGGTCGAGCTCGACGAACTCTACGAACGCGCCGACATCATCACGATGCACACGCCGCTCACGGACCAGACCGCGAACCTCCTCAACGCGAAGACGTTCGCGAAGATGCGCGACGGCGTGCTGATCGTGAACTGCGCCCGCGGCGAACTCGTCGTCGAAGCCGACATCAAGGCCGCGATCGAATCCGGCAAGGTCGCCGGCTTCGCCGTCGACGTGTACCCGGAGGAACCGCCGAAGAATTACAGCCTGTTCGGCATGGAGCAGGTCGTGGCGACGCCGCATCTCGGCGCGGCGACGACCGAAGCGCAGGAGAAGGTCGCGCTCCAGGTTGCCGAGCAGATGGCGGACTATCTCAATACCGGCGCCGTCGTGAACGCGCTCAACATGCCGTCGGTCTCGGCCGAGGATGCACCCCGCCTCAAGCCCTACATGGCGCTCGCCCAGCAGGTCGGCAGCATGGCCGGCCAGATCCTAGAGACTGGCGTCACGGCGGTGACCATCGAATACGAAGGCCACGTGACCGAGCTCAACACGAAGCCGATTTCCGCGTGCCTGCTCGAAGGTCTGCTCTCGCCGCTCATGAGCGGCGTGAACATGATCAACGCTCCGATCCTCGCGCGTGAGCGCGGAATCGACGTCTCCCAGGTCAGCCACGAGCGCGACAGCGAGTTCCAGACGCTGATCCGCGTCACCGTCGAGACCGAGAAGGGCAAGCGCACCGTCGCCGGGACTCTGTTCGGCGGCGACAAGCCGCGTATCGTCGAGATCAACGGGATCTCGGTCGAGGCCGAGCTCGGTGCCAACATGCTCTACTTCGTCAACAAGGACCGTCCCGGCTTCATCGGCCGCCTCGGCACCACGCTCGGCGATGCGGGCGTCAACATCGCGACGTTCCAGCTCGGCCGCATGGCGCAGGGCAGCGATGCGCTCGCGCTGATCGAGATCGACGGCCCGCTGGCCGACGATGTACTGGCGAAGCTCTCGGCGCTTCCCGATGTCGTTCAGGCGAAGGCGCTCTCCTTCTGATCCGACGCGTGCTTTCCGGGCGGCGCTCGCCGCCGCCTGGATCGCCGCTCTACTGCCGGCAGCGTCCGTCGCCTCGGCAGGCACTCTCTCGATAGAACTTCCCGGCGAACTGCGATCCATCGCCGTCGCGGGCAAGAACGTCACCGTGGAGACGCTGTCCGGCCGAGCCTATCGCCTGACATATGACCGTGGCGGACTTGCGCTCGCGCCGCTTCAGGCGGCCGCGGCGGATGACGTCACCGACCTGCTCTCCGATTCCGTCGTCGCGCACGACCCGTCCGGTCTCCGCGCCTGGCTCGGCGGGCCGACCGAACGCTACGGTCACGGCATCCTCGGCGACCGGATCGAGGCCTCGCGCCTCTACCTGGCGCGCACCGGCGAACCGGCGAAGGAAAGCTTCATCGAGCTCGGTCCGGGCGCGGTGTTCGAAGACCTCGAGCCGCGCTTCGTCGACGCCGACGGCGACGGCAGGCCCGAGATCCTGGTCGTGAAGAGCTACCTGTCCGCCGGGTCGGCGGCGGCGCTCTACCGGATCCGGGGCGGTAAGCTCTTTCCCGCCGCCGAGACCGACGCGATCGGCGAACCCAACCGCTGGCTCAATCCGGTGGGAGTCGCGGATTTCGACGGCGACGGCCGCCCGGAATTCGCGGTCGTCCTGACGCCGCATATCGGCGGGATGCTGACGATCTACCGACTAGAAGGGGAACGGTTCAGACGGCTCGTTTCCGTGCCCGGTGTGTCAAATCACCGGATCGGCTCGCGCATCCTCCAGCAGGCCGCGATCGCCGATTTCGACGGCGACGGAACGGCCGATATCGCGGTGCCGTCCCAGGACAGGCAACGCCTTCTGCTGATTTCCTTCGCCGAAGGCCACTTTCGCGAGATCGAACGGATTTCGTCGGAGGTTCCTGTCTCCGGGGCTGTCGGCGCCGCCGATCTCGACGGCAACGGCCGGCCGGACGCGATCTTCGGCGTTGCCGGTCGTCTTTTCGTCGTGCTGCGCTAGATGCGACGCCATGCCATGGCCGCGTACCGCGCCTCCTCTTCCAGGATCGGGAAGCGATGGCCATCATATGCCACGGTTCGGCAGGTGCCTCCCGTACCCGCCGCCGCTGCAACCGTCCCTTTCCCACGGATTGCTTTCGTGCGATTTAGAATAAGTCGGGAAAAACCCGGCCTGATCCGGCTGAAAAGCCGCTTTTCCCTTTTCGTTTGCGGAAGCGCCGCAAAGCCGTTAGGAAAGCCGCGCTCAGGAAACCCAGTACGATGACAGAACTCGAACGCAAGGCCCTGCTGCCGGCCGGGCTGCGCGACATCCTTCCGCCCGAGGCCGCCTTCGAGGCGGGAATTCGCGAAACGCTCGCCGCGTCCTTCGCCGGCCACGGCTACGAGCGCGTCAAGCCTCCGCTCGTCGAGTTCGAGGATGGGCTGATGAGCGGCGCAGGAGCGGCGGTTTCCAAGGACACCTTCCGGCTGATGGATCCCGTCTCGCAGCGCATGATGGGCGTTCGCGCGGACATGACGACCCAGGTCGCGCGCATCGCGCTGACGCGCCTCGCGGATTCCCCGCGCCCCCTCCGTCTCGGCTACACCGGCGAAGTGCTCCGCGTCCGCGGCAACCAGCTCCGTCCCGAGCGCGAGTTCGCCCAGGTCGGGGCGGAACTGATCGGGGGCGAAAGCGCGATGGCCGACATCGAGATCATCGCGCTCGCCGTCGAGTCGCTGCGGGCGATCGGCGTGCCGGGCCTTTCGGTAGATCTCACCGTGCCGCCCCTCGTCCCCGCCCTGCTCGACGAAGCGGCGGCGCTCTCGCAGGATGCAAGGGCGGCGCTTCGCGAGGCGCTGGACCGCAAGGATGCCGCCGCTGTCCGCGAACTGGGCGGTGCTGCCGCGGAGACGCTGCTTCTTCTCATGGCGGCGACCGGACCGGCCGACGAAGCGCTCGCGCAACTCGCGAAGCTCCGCCTTCCTGAGGGTGCCGGCCGCGAGCGCGCCCGGCTGCAGGCCGTCGTAGACGGGCTGCACCGACGCATTC
>JAYOEF010000051.1:10251-20044 GCA_038106605.1 Alphaproteobacteria bacterium | reverse complement strand
GATCGCGCGCGCGCTGGGGCGCAACGCACGCATCCTCGTGCTCGACGAGCCGACGGCCTCCCTTGAGACGCGCGAGGTCGAGCGCCTGTTCGAAGTGATCGCCGGGCTCCAGAAGGACGGCGTCGGCATCGTCTACGTCTCGCACAGGCTCGACGAGATCGAACGCATCGCCGATCGCGTCACCGTTCTGCGCGACGGCCGCAAGGTCGCGGAAGCGAAGCGGGGCGAGCTCACCCAGCAGGACATGGTCGTGGCGATGACCGGGCGCGACCTCGAGCAAAGTTTCCATCACGGCGGCGAGCGCCGGCCGGGCGATCCGCTCCTCGAAGAGGACGAGGTCGGCGTGCGCGCAGGCGAGGTGATCGGTCTCGCCGGTCTCCTCGGCAGCGGCACCACGGAGATGCTGCGGAGGCTCTACGGCGCGGGCCACGACGACCGGCGCGTCCGCATCGCCGGCCGCGAAGTGACGCTCCGCCACCCGTCGGACGCGATCTCGCGCGGCGTCGGCATGGTCCCGGGGGAGCGCGCGCTCGGCCTCATCATGGCGCTCACTGTGCGCGAGAACATCGTGCTGCCGAACCTCGACCGCCTGAAGACGTCGGTCGGGCTCGACAGGAAGGCGATCGACCGCCTGGTGGACGAGCTGATGGAGGTCGTCGATATCCGCCCCCGCGATCCGGGCCGTCCGGTGCGCGAGCTGTCGGGCGGCAACCAGCAGAAGGTGATCTTCGCCCGCTGGCTCGCCGGGCATGCGAAGGTGCTGCTGCTCGACGAGCCGACGCACGGCATCGACGTCGGCGCCAAGGCGCAGATCCACAGGCTCATGGACCGCTTCGCCAACGAGGGCGGCGGTATCGTCTTCGCGTCGTCGGAGATGGTAGAGGTACTTTCGGTCAGCGATTCCGTCATCGCGATGCGGGCGGGCGACATCGTCGCCCACCTGACGCGGGACGGCGAATATACCGAGCGCGCGCTGCACGACGCGCTCGGAGGCTAGGGGCACCGATGAGCGACGCGAAGACGGGAAAAGCAGGGGTAGCGGGCAGGGGACGCGGGACCGATCTGCTGTGGAACCAGATGCCGGTGATCGCGCTGGTCGTCCTCTGCATCATCGCGACGTTGCTTTCGTCGCGGTTCCTGTCGCCGATCAACATCAACAACGTTCTCATGCAGGGCGCGGTGATGACGGTGATCGCCATCGGCATGACCTACGTCATCGTTGGCGGCGGCTTCGACCTCTCTGTCGGCTCGGTCGTCGCACTGTCGGGCTGCATCAGCGCGATGGTGATGCTGGAGTTCGGAATCATCCCGGGCGTGATCGCCGGAATCCTGGTCGGTTCGGCGGTCGGTCTCCTCAACGGTCTCATCGTGACGAAGCTCGACGTCAACCCGTTCATCGCAACGCTCGGCACCATGGTGATGTTCCGCGGCGCGACCTTCCTGATCACCGGCGGGCGGCCCGTGGTCGGCGAGTACGGCCTGCCGGTCGACTTTCTCGATTTCGCGACCGCGCGTCTGTTCGGGGTGCCGTGGCTCGTGATCTTCCCGGTTTTCGTCTTCTTCGTGTTCCACTGGCTGCTGCACCGCACCGCCTACGGCCTTCGGCTGTTCGCGACCGGCGGCAACACGGAAGCCGCCTATCTCGCCGGCATCGATGTCGTCCGCGTCCGCACGTCGGCGTACGTCTGGTGCGGCACGCTCGCGGGCGTCGGCGGCGTGATGCTGTGCGCGCGCCTTCAGTCGGGCCAGCCGACGGCAGGCATCCTCTACGAGCTCACCGCCATCGCCGCCGTCGTCCTCGGCGGCGCGTCGCTCTTCGGCGGCGAGGGCAAGCTCTACAAGACGGTCGTCGGCGTGTTCATCATGGGCGTGCTCGCCAATGCGCTGAACCTCGCCAACGTCCATTCCTACTGGCAGCAGGTCGCGGTCGGCGTCGTCATTGTCGCCGCGGCGGCCGCCGACCGGCTGCGCCACCGCTAGGGAGTAGCCCCGTATTTCCACCGTGCTACACTTCGCCGAACTGAACAGGGAGAGTTCGAAATGAAACGTATTCTGATGGCTGCCGCTGCCGCGCTGGTCGCGTCCGCGTTTTCCGGGACCGCCGCCAAGGCCGCGAATATCGGGGTGTCGCTGTCGTCCGACACCAACCCGTTCTACATCGCCATGCTCAAAGGCATGCAGGCGCGCGCCGCCGCGCTCGGCCACACGCTGTCGGTCGTGAACGCCGAGGAGGACATCGCCAAGCAGCTCAACGGCGTCAACGACCTGATCGCCAAGGGCGTCGAGGGCATCCTGATCTCGCCGATCGACGCGCGCGCGCTCTGCTCGGTCTACACCAAGGCGAAGCAGGCGGGCATCCCGATGATGTCGATCGCGCGCGGCTCCGCGTGCCCCGACCAGCTCCTCCACATCTCCGTGAACGAGGTGAAGATCGGCGGCGAGATCGCGGCATGGACCGCGGCCAAGATCGGCGGCAAGGGCAATGTCGCCATGCTCTCCGGTCCGGCAGGCGCTCAGGCCTTCATCAACTTCGCCAAGGGCTACACCGACGAGATGGCGAAGCATCCGGGGATCAAGGTCGTGTTCAAGCACGAGATGCTGCTGACCCGCGAGAACGGCCTCAAGTACGGCGAGGACGCGCTCGTCGCCCATCCCGATCTCAAGGCGATCTACGGTGCCAACGACGAGCTCGGCCTCGGCGCCGCGCAGGCCGTCGCCGCTTCCGGCAAGAAGGCGCAGGTCCTCGTCACCGGCATGAACGGCATCCCGCCCGCGGTGATGGCCGTGAAGCGCGGCGCGATGGACCTCACCGTGTCGCTCAACCCGGTTGCCTGGGGCAATCTCGGCATCGACACGATGGACGCTCAGCTCAAGGGCAAGAAGTTCGACAGCAAGGTCTATGTCGGCCATGTGCTGGTCGATGGGGCCAACGTCGACAAGTTCCTGCCGAAAAAGTAGGGCTGCCGCCGCCCGACGAACCGGAACGCGGGGCCGCGAAACGACGGCCCCGCGTTCCCCATCCTGAGGAGCCTACCGCCATGGCTGAAGGCGCCGTCGAAGCCCCCCGCCCGGACGCGGGGCTGATCGCCGACCTCGAAGCGTCCGACATCCATCCGCTGTGGGACCGCTATAAGCGGATCACGCCGATCGCGCCGGCGCCGAAAGACCCGCCCTTCATCTGGCGCTGGAAGGACATCGAGCCCTTCACCGCCCGCGCCGCCACCGAAATCGCGATGGAGGACGCCGAGCGCCGCGCGCTCATCATGGCGCACCCCGCGTTCGGCGGGCGCACGCAGACGACGCACAATCTCCTCTCCGCCTTCACCGTGCTCGAGCCCGGCGACAAGGCGCTGCCGCACCGGCACACCGCGGCGGCGATCCGCTTCTCGACGCGCGCCGAGGGGGCGGTGACCATCGTCAACGGCCGGCGCTGCGAGATGCACGCGGGCGACCTCGTCTTGACTCCGCCCTGGTGCTGGCACGGCCACATCAACGAATCCGATCATCGAACGGTGTGGTTCGACGCGGCGAACATCCCGCTGATCAACGACCTCGACGTGAACTTCTTCGACCCCGGCAACCGGTCCGGCGGCGGCGACAACGCGTTCTGGGAGGTCGACGAGGGCGACGAGCGGCTGTGGCAGGCGCCGGGCCTCGTCGCGGACGGTCACGGGCACGAAGGCCAGATCTCGCCCAAGTACCGCTATCCGGGCGAGGCGACGCGGAAGATGCTCGCCGGCATGCGCCCGCGCGACGACGGCGCGCGCGTGCTGCGCTACGTCAACCCGCTGACCGGCGGCGCGGTGATGCCGACGCTCGACTGCAGTGCCATGCGTCTTTCGCCCGGAAAGCCGACGCGCCCCCGGCGCGCGACCTGGAACGCGATCTGCCTCGTGGTGGCGGGCGAGGGGCGGACGAAGATCGGCGAAGAGACGGTCGAGTGGGGTCCGCACGACACCTTCACCGTCCCGCACTGGAGCTGGGCCGAGCACGAGGCGAAGGGCGGCGAGGCCGACCTCTTCGTCGTGACCGACAGGGAAGTGCAGGCGCGGCTCGACGTCGCCCGCGAGGAAATCGCGGACTAGCTTATTCGGCCGCCGTCGCCCGCGGACCCGAAGCGAGCGAGGCCATCGCGCGGTCGAGCGCGTCGCCCTCGGGATCGGCAAGTGCTGCCGTCCGCGCGGTCTTCAGCGCTTCCGCCGCCCAGGCCGGGTCGGCTTCGCCCTTCGCGCCCGGGATCGCGATCTCGTTCAGGATGCGCGTGAAGTTCGCGATGCCGCGGCGGTGCGTGTCCGAATAGCCCTTCCGGAGGTTCGCGAGCTCGGCGATCTCGACCGCGAGACCGTAATGAAGCGCGGCGGCGTCCTTGATCGCGGCGAGCCACGTTCCGATCGCTTCCTGCTCGGTCGCGTAGCGGAAGGTGCGCGGGCGGTAGAAGCGGAGCTTCGCGAGCGTCCACAGTCGGAGGAACCCCCAGACCGTGTCGCTTCGGACGCGCATGGCGAAGTTGAAATCGCGCGCCCAGGCGTTGCCCATCGCCCACTTCAGCACAGGACGGCCGAGCCACGGCGGCATTACAGACGTGATCTCGTCGAAGCCGGGCTTCAGGAACTCGGTCATGCGCACGGGCTCGGCGTCGCCGGCGAGTACTTCCTTCCGGATGCGCTCGAAGCGGGAGCGGCGGGACTTGAGATCGGCGACGCGGATGATGTCCTCGTAAGACATCATGAGCGCGAGGTAGCGTCCGGTCTCGGCGGTGAGCGCCCATTTGCGGCTCTCGCCGCCGCGCTCGCGATCGACGGCGAGGACGGGGGCAAGGCGTTCCAGGTAGAGCTGCGCGTAGGCCGGGCCCTGGTAGTCGACGAGGCGTTTCACGCCTTCGGAGACGAGGCTCTGGACGTCGCCGGGATAGGTCTTCGCGACGTCTGCCAAGAGGCTCGCCGCGCTCGGCTTCGCGCGCCGCGGCGTCTTCTCGGGCGGCCCTTCGGGGGCCGAAATCTCGCCCCGCATGTAAGCGAGACCGGCCTCGAAGCCGCGGAGGTTGGACTCGACGGCGACGCCGGAGTCGCGGATCGCCTCGGCAAAGGTTTCGACCGCGATCGGCAGCTCGCCCGAGCCCGCGATCACCCCGAGGAGGACGGCGTTGAGCACCGAGCGCCGGCTTTCGGCGAGCAGCAGCATGTCGAACAGGATCGCGCGCTTCGCGAGCTTCTGCGCGCCGTTGTTCAGCCGGTCGGCGCGGAACAGCCCGTCGCCCATCGCCGACTTCTCGACGACGGAATAGACCCGGTGGGTGGAGGCGACGAGCGTCGTCCGGTCGGTCGTCACCATGCCGTTCTCCAGCATGCGCCCGGCTTCCATCAGCTCGGATGTGACGACGAGGTCCATGTTGCCGGGCGCGGGGTAGAGCGCCATCACCGGCTGGCGGCCGCCGAGTTCCTCATGCGTCGCCGGATAGATTTCGATGTAGTAGGTGGTCGCGCCCGTGCGCTGTGCGACGCCCGGGATCGAGGTCGACTGGACGGGGTAGCGCGACAGCTCCGCCGCGCGGACGATCCAGCCCGACAACACGCCGCCGCCCTCGCCGCCGAGGGCGCCGACGACCATCGAGAGCGGACGTTCGGGAAGGGCGCTCATTCCGCGGCGACCCGGATGTCTTCGACGGGCGCGTCGGACGGCGCTCCCGGTTCCGCCGGTTCGGGCGGACCCTGCAGGAAGCCGATCACGCGCCGCCGCGTGCGGTCGAGGAGGCGGTCCCAGGCGTTCGCATTCTGGACGACCTCGGCCTTGAAGAAGGACGGGCAGAGGACGGCCGCGTCGGCGACCTCGCCGCAGAGGCCGCAGCCGACGCAGGTGTTGAGGACGCTCGCCACGGGATCCTTGCGGAGCGGATCGGGGTTGGGTTTCACCGACAGCGACGGGCAGCCCGAAAGCCGGATGCAGGAATGATCGCCCGTGCAGGTGTCCTCGTCGACGCCGAAGCGTTCCCGGATCACGCGCTTGCCCGCCTTGAGAGCCTTGCCGACGAGAGGTTTCTCGCGGCGCTGCTTGGCGATCTGGCACTCGGCTTCCGCGATGATGACCTTGAGGCCCTTCTCCTTGGTGGTGAGCGCCTTCTTGATCAGCTTCTGCATCTTGCCGACGCGGTATGTGTACTGCTTCCGGATCCACTTCACGCCGACGCCGCGGAGCGCGTTTTCGATCGGAACGACGGTGTCCGGCGGACGCAGCCCGCCCGCGGTCGAGGACGGCAGGTACTGCTGGCCCGTGGCCGACGAGTAGCCGTTCGCCATGATGATCAGCAGGTTGTCGTGCTTGTTGAACACCGCACCCGTGATGCCGGTCGAAAGCCCGTTATGCCAGAAGCCGCCGTCGCCCATAATCGAGATCGTGTGGCGCGCGAGCGCGTCCTTGACGCCCGCGGAGCTCGCGAGCCCGAGCCCGTAGCCCGTCACCGTGTTGCCGAGATTGAACGGCGGCAGCGTCGAGAAGGTATGGCAGCCGATGTCGGCCGAGATGTGCATGCGTCCGATTTCGGGATCGCGCTCGACGAGCTTGATTGCCGAGAACACCGGGCGCTCCGGGCAGCCGGTGCAGAACCCGGGCGGGCGTTTCGGGATCGGCGCGCCGAGCAACTCGGCGGCGAGCGACTTGGTGTCGGCGATGAACTTTGTGACCTTGGCGACGCGCCCGAGGTCGACGCCGGCCGGAACCGCGCCCTCGATGAAGCGCGCGAGGCCGTTGAGCATGACCTCGGACTGGTACTCGCCCGCCATCGGGAAGACTTCCTTGCCGACGATCCGGGTGTTGAGGTTGCCCTTGCGGAGCTGTGCGTTGATCGCCTGCTCGAGATATTCCGGGAAGCCTTCCTCGACCACCGCGACCGAGCGCTTGCCGGCGCAGAACTCCGTGATCTCGTCGGGCACCAGCGGGTAGGTGACGTTGAGGCAGAGGATCGGGATGCGCGACTTGCCGAACGGGTCGGCGAGGCCGAGCTGCTGCAGCGCGCGAATGACGGAATTGTAGAGCCCGCCCTGGCAGATGATGCCGACGTCTTCGTTCTCGCCCGGGAAGACCTCGTTCATCCCGTTCTCGCGGATGAACTTGATGGCGGCCGGGAACCGCTTCTCGATCTTCATCTTCTCTTGAAGATAGGTCGCGGGCGGCAGCGCGATGCGGTCGAGGCTGAACTCGGGCTCCGGGATCCGGTTGTTCATCGAGAACCGGCCCTTGCGGTTGTCCTTGGTCGCGAAGCGGCCGGTGACGTGGCACGCGCGGATGCGGAACTCCATCATCACGGGCGCGTTGCTCGCTTCCGAAAGCTCGAACGACTTCTCGACGAGCTCGACGATGCGCGGATGGTTGACGCGCGGGTCGACCAGCCAGACCGACGACTTCATGGCGAAGGCGTGGCTGCGCTCCTGGATGATCGAGGAGCCCTCGCCGTAATCCTCGCCGAGGATGATCAGGGCGCCGCCCATGACGCCGACCGAGGCGACGTTCGACAGCGCGTCGGAAGCGACGTTGGTGCCGACCGTCGACTTCCACGTTACGGCGCCGCGGATCGGGTAGTTCACGCTTGCCGCGAGCATCGCGCAGGCCGCAGCCTCGTTCGCGCAGACCTCGGTATGGACGCCGAGTTCGGCCATCAGGCCCTTCGAGTCCGACGTCAGCACGTCCATCAGGTGGGAGACTGGCGCGCCCTGGTAGCCGCCGACGTAGGACACGCCGGCCTGCAGAAGCGCCTTGGTGATCGCGAGGATGCCTTCGCCTTCGAAATACTCGCCGTCGCCCCGGCGCAGCATCTCGACTTCACGTGCGAATGTCCGTTCCATTCCTGCCCTCCGCGACGGGCGGGGGTTCCCGCCGGACGCAGCCAGAATTCAATGCAGGACTATAGACCCAACGCCGTCGGCGGGCCAAGCCTCGGGCCGCCGGTGAGGACGCCGAAAAAGGGACGTCAGCGCTGGAGGGTCTGGAGAATGGCGAGGACGTCGTCCATGTCCTCGGCGAGATAGGTGTTCGGTTCGCGCAGCGCCGCGATCAGTTCCTCGCGTTCGTCGGGGCCCAGCGTGTTCATGAATTCGATGAATCCGGTGGACGCCCGTTCCGTGATGTCCGTCGCGTTGTTCATGCTGCACCTCATCCGCTGGCCGTTGACCGGCCCGTGTTCCATTCGGTTGCCTATTAGTTGGCCCCATCCGTATGGTTAAAATCAAGTAAATATCGGACGGCCTCTCCGGTGCGTCGCGCTTCGGCCGGCGCCCGGCTCTCGCAGGCCGCCGAGGAGCGATTTCGCGGTTGCGGAAATTACTCTACACTTCCCGCATGCAGCCCGATCCCCGCTCCGTCGAAATGATCCGGCGGCTGATCTCGTACGATACGACCAGCCGGAATTCGAACCTCGAACTGATCGACTGGATCCGGACCTACCTGTCCGGGTTCGGCGTCGAGTCCCACCTCACCTTCGATGACCAGAAGCGCAAGGCGAACCTCTACGCCACGCTCGGACCGCAGGACGTGGGCGGCGTGATGCTGTCGGGCCATACCGACGTGGTTCCCGTCGACGGCCAGGACTGGCAGACCGATCCGTTCGAGGCGGTCGAGGCGGACGGGAAGATCTACGGCCGCGGCACCTGCGACATGAAGAGCTTCGTCGCGGTGGCGCTCGCGCATGTGCCGGATTTCGTCTCGCGCGGGCTCAAGGCGCCCGTGCATCTCGCGTTCTCCTACGACGAGGAGGTCGGCTGCATCGGCGTGCGCCGCCTGATCGAGCTCGTGCAGGGCATGAAGGTGAAGCCCGAGATGTGCGTCGTCGGCGAGCCGACCGACATGAAGGTCGTCATCGCTCACAAGGGCAAGCGCTCCTTCACCTGCGAGGTAAAGGGCATGGCCGCCCATTCCTCGATCGTGCCCGAGGCGGTGAATGCGATCGAATATGCTGCCGAGATCGTCACGTTCATCCGCCGCCGCGCGCTCGCGCTCCAGAACGGCGGGCCGTTCGAGGAAGGCTTCGAGCCCCCGCATTCCACTGTGCACACCGGGGTGATGCGGGGCGGCACGCAGCTCAACATCGTCCCGGAACACTGCATGTTCCAGTTCGAGATCCGCTACCTGCCGTTCGACGACCACGCGGGCTTCATCGGCGACGTGAAACGCTTCGCGGAAGAAGAGCTTCTCCCCGACATGCGCTCGCGTTATGCCGAAGCGGCGATCACGTTCCGCGAGGAATCCGGCTTTCCCGGTCTCCTGACACCCGAAGACGCCGACATCGCCCAGGTCTGCCGCCATCTCGCGGCGACCAACGAGAGCGCGAAGGTGTCGTTCGGCACCGAGGCCGGGCTGTTCAGCGCTGGGGGAATTCCAACCGTCGTCTGCGGACCCGGCAGCATCGCCCAGGCACACAAGCCGAACGAGTTCATCACGCTGGAGCAGGTCGCGCGCTGCGACGCCTTCATGGGACGGCTGAAGGACCGCGTCTGCGAGCGCGCGGGCTGAGAGGGCCGCCTATTTCTCCTGCTGCTTCGTCTTTTCCTCGCTGATCGAGTCGGGCGTCCAGTAGCAGTCCGCCTTGGGATAGCCGAGCTTCCGGAATTTCTCCGCGGTTTCCTTGTCGACGCGGATGATCTGCCGGTCGACATAGAAGCATTCGCTGCTCGGCCCGGTGCCCGACTGGCCGATCGGCCGCTCGAAGATCCTCTGCGCCTCGGACCGGCTGATTTTGCCGTCGAGATTGCGGTCTATGCGGTCGAAGCGCCAGTCCGCCGGCGAGGCGAACTCCTCCATCGACAGC
>JAYOEF010000051.1:0-10151 GCA_038106605.1 Alphaproteobacteria bacterium | reverse complement strand
CGCCCGGGGGAGGTCGTGGACGGCCTCCATGCCGTTCGCGGAGTCGCTCGGCGGTGCGTTCCTGTTCGGCGAAGGGGTGCACGGCTGGCGCGATCCGGCGACCGGGCGCTACATGGACGGGCTCTGGCTTTACGACGTCAACGCGCACAGCTGGGTTGCGCTGCATCCGGGCACGGATACGCGGAAGCCGCCCGAGCTCCGTCTCAAAGCCGACGGCTTCGAGGCGCTCGCGGACGGCAGCCCCGTGCCCATCGCGACCATGGTCCACGGCTACGAGATGACGGCGTGGGATCCGGTGCGCCAGCTGTTCTTCGCGATGCCGAACCATCACGAGTATCTCGCAGCCGCCTTGCCGTCGGTCGCCGCGTTCCGGCAGGCGAACCGCACGCGTCTCAACACCGCGAACGCGAGCCCGTGGATCTTCGATCCGTGGAACCGGCGCTGGCACAGGCTGAAGACGCTCCGGCCCTCGCCGCCTTCGGGCTTCGGCGGGGTGCTGCGGTTCCTGCCGTCGCGCAACCGGCTGTTCTTCCTCTACCAGGGGCGGGCGAGCCTCTACGACCCGGTCGCCAATTCCTGGGTCGATGCGAACCCCGGCGGCCCGCCGCCGCCGTTCGGCATCGATTCCACGTCGTGCCACGATCCCAAGCGCGACCGGGTGTATGTCGGCGGCGGAGGATATCCTGTGGCGCCGGGACCCAATGCGCTCTGGATATACGACGTCGCGGCCAACAGGTGGATCGATCCGGCACCGGCCGGCGGGCCGGGCGGAAACCATTTCGGCACCAACGTGGCGCTGATGGTCTGCGATAGGGCGGCGGATCGCGTTCTCGTCGTCCGGCACGCCGGGGCGGGGCGGGGTGTCTATGCCTACGATCCCGCGGGCAACCGCTGGGCCTCCGCCGAGGTTCCGCTTCCCGCGGCGTGGCGCGAGGCGGTTCGCGAACGGCTTCTACCATCCCGGTCTCGGGGTCAGCTTCTTCCATGTCGCGGGCGACAGCGCCGACGACGGCATCGTCTTCGTCTACCGCCATGCGCCGAAGTGAGGCAGCCATCGCGAAGCGGGGCGTTGTGGGCCTGACGCGCGCCGCGCTATAGCAGCGCCATGAATCATATCGATCACCTCCCGCCCGGCGTGGGCAACCTGGTCGGCCGTCCGGTGCTCCGTCTCGAGGATCGCGACATGCTGACGGGGCAGGCGCGCTATCTCGACGACATCCGGGTGCCCGGCGAGACCCACGCGATCTTCGTGCGCTCGCCCGAGGCCCATGCCGGCATCGCGCGAATCGACGCATCCGCGGCGCTCGCCGTTCCGGGCGTGCTCGCCGTGCTGACCGGCGCCGATCTGGAGGCCGACGGCATCGGCGGCGTTCCCTGGGAGGTGCGTCCCGACGGCGCCGTCGGCCCTGACGGCAAGCCGCTGCCCCTCGGCGATCCCGCGCTTGCCGGGCCGCAGCCCGCAATGCCGGCCGACAGGGTGCGCTACGTCGGCCAGATCGTCGCCATGGTCGTCGGAGAGACAGCGAACGCCGCGCGCGACGGCGCCGAACGGGTAATCGTCGAATATGCCTCGAGTCCGGCGGTGACCGACGTGCGCGATGCGGTGCGTCCCGGCGCTCCTGCGGTCGATCCCCGGTGTCCCGACAACATCGTCTTCCGCCTGACCTACGGCGACCGGGAGGCGACGGACGCCGCCTTTGCCCGCGCCGCCCACGTCACGCGGATCGAGCATGTGCAGAACCGCGGCGTCGGCGCGCCGATCGAGACCCGCGGCTATATCGGAAGCTGGGACGCGGATGCGGCGAAATTCACGCTTCATGCCACGGCAGGCAAGCCGCACCCGGTGCGCAACACGCTCGCCAAGTTCTGCTTCTTCTGCGCGCCCGAGGCGATCCGGGTGATCGTGCCGCGGCTCGGCGGCGGTTTCGGCGCGAAGAACATCGTCCATGCCGAGCAGGTGCTGGTGCTCTGGGCGGCGCGGAGGATCGGCCGCCCGGTGCGCTGGATCTCCGACCGGACGGACTCCTTCCTCGGCGACGTCCATACGCGCGACCTCGTCTCGCGCGCCGAATATGCGTTCGATGAGAACCACCGCATCCTCGCCATGCGCGTCGTCAACGACGGCAATCTCGGTGCCTATCTCGCCCCGCGTGCCGTGAACCCGGTGCGGAACTCGGTCAAGATCGCACCGTCCGTCTACGACGTGCCGGTCGGCTACCTGGAGGCGCGGGGCGTGCTGACGAACACGGTGCCGACCTGTCCGATCCGGGGCGCGGGCGAGCCGGAGGGCCAGTACACGCCCGAACGTCTGATGGACGTCGCGGCGGCCCAGCTCGGGGTCGATCCGGCCGAGCTTCGGCGCATCAACCTGATCGGCGCGGGCCGCTTTCCCTACCGCACCGTCACCGGCCTCAGCTACGACTGCGGCGCCTTCGTGGACAACCTCTCCCGTGCGCTCGCGCTGTCCGACCGTCCGGGCTACTCGGCGCGGAAAGCGGCGTCCGCCACGCGCGGCCTGCTGCGCGGCTTCGCGGTCTGCAACACCATCGAGGCGCTCGGCGCCGGACTCGACGAGGAGGCCGACATCCGCTGCCTCCCCGACGGAAGGATCGAACTCCGCATCGGATCGATGTCGAACGGGCAGGGGCACGACACGGTCTATGCCCAGATCGTCGCCGGGAAGTTCGGCGTCGCCCTCGAGCGCGTCCGCGTTCTCCAGGGCGATACCGACGACATCGCCTACGGCACCGGCACCGGCGCCTGTCGGTCGATCATCATCGGCGGCTCGGCGGCGGCGCGGAGCGCCGACGCGGCGATAGAGGCCGGGAAGCGCGCGGCCGCTGTGCTTCTGGAGGCGGCCGAGGAGGACATCGATTTTTCGGACGGCACGTTTGCGGTTGCCGGCACCGACCGGAGCGCATCGTTCGACCAGGTGGTGGCGCATACCGGCGGGATCTCAGCGCGCGAACGTTTCCTCCCTGAAAACTTCACCTATCCCAACGGCACGCACTGCTGCGAGGTCGAAATCGACGCCGAGACCGGCGCCGCGCGCGTGGACCGCTACGTCATGGTGCACGACTGCGGCACGCCGGTGAATCCGCTGCTCGTCGAGGCGCAGCTCCGCGGCGGCGTCGTCCACGGGCTCGGCCAGGCGTTCTCGGAGCACGTGATCTACGACCGGGACAGCGGCCAGATGCTGTCGGGCTCGTTCCTCGATTACGGCCTGCCGCGGGCGGACGACATTCCGGCGACGGAATTCGCGTGCGAGCTCAACCCCGTGCCGACCGCGACAAATCCGCTCGGCGCGAAGGCGGTGGGCGAGGCGGGCGTGGCGGTGGCGCCAATTCTCGCGGTGAACGCGGTGGTCGATGCCCTCAGGCCGCTCGGCGTCGGCGATATTTCGATGCCGATGACACCGGCCCGCATCCGTTCCGCGA
Organism: Alphaproteobacteria bacterium; assembly: GCA_038106605.1. Classification (GTDB taxonomy): domain Bacteria; phylum Pseudomonadota; class Alphaproteobacteria; order MPNO01; family UBA830; genus JAYOEF01. The sequence goes on along the minus strand of JAYOEF010000051.1, from coordinate 6,714 downwards.
TCGTCGCGGCACGGGCCGGAACCTGAGAGGACAAACATGGACGAAGACGATATCGAGGCGCTCTTCGCCGATCTCACGCTCAGGCGCGAGATCGGGGATTTCGTGCTGAACGAAGCCGCGCTCCTCGATGATGGAAAGCTCACGGAATGGGTGGCCCTGTTCGACCGCGAGGGCGTCTACTGGATCGCCTCGTCGCCGGATCAGCAGGACCCGCTCGACGGCACGTCGCTATTCTTCGGCAACCCCATGGCGATCGGGGAATCGTTCCCGAACCGTCCGGCCGAACTCAGGAGCGTCCGGAGCGTCGGCTCGATCCGCATCGAGAACCGCAACCCGAAGCTCGGCGCGTTCGAGATCAGCGCGGCCTTCGTTCTTGCCGAGCGGCGGGAAGGGGGCGAGACCGTCACCGCCGGGCGTTACGATTTCGCCCTGCTGCGGAGCGGCCCCGGAGAGTTCCGGATCGCTGCGAAACGCGTCGCGGTTCTCGCCGGAAGCGCCGTCGGCCGCGATTTTCCGATCTAGATTGCATCGCGCGCCTCCGTCGGGGGTTCCCGATCTCCATACGGTAGGGTATCGTGTCAGTTGTTTCGGTTTCTTTCGAAAGCGAAAATGCTGGGAGTTCAATCGCTATGGACTCGTACTGGCCTATGTGGCGCCGGGGCACGGTTTGACTCCGGGGGGAAGTCCCGGCAAAATCCGCGCTCCAAAACAGCAGGTTCCAGTCCGAGGAATCTGCCCTAAAACGAACCGGTTACTTCAGGGAGTTTTCCAATGTCAAAAGTCGCAATTGGTATCGGTGTTGCGGTCGCAACCGCACTTGCTGCAAGCGTTCCGGCGCTCGCGAAGGACACGCTGACGTCCGTGACGGCGCTGCAGACCAACAACACGATGTCGCAGAGCTTCCTCACCACGTTCCAGAACGAAGTCAACAAGGAAGCCAAAGGCGCCCTCAAGATCAGCTACATCGGCGGTCAGGAAGTCGTTCCGCCCGATAAGGCGGCTGCGGCCCTCAAGCGCGGTCAGTTCGACATGCTGCATTCGCCGTCGTCCTACTATCTCGGCACTGTGCCCGAGGCGTACGCGATGCTCGGCAGCAACCACGGCCCGGCAGCGGTCCGCAAGAACGGCGGCTGGAAGCTCCTCCAGGAGATCTGGGAGCAGAAGGCGGGCGCTTACCTGCTGGCCTGGGGCGAGAGCATGACCTCGTATCACATGTACCTCGCGAAGAAGCCGCCGATGACGGCCGACGGTCTTCCGGACCTCAAGGGCTTCAAGATGCGCGCCACCGGCACGTACCGTCCGCTGTTCCGGGCGCTCGGCGCGACCACCATCAACATCAAGTCGAGCGAAGTGATCAATGCCGTCCAGCGCGGCACGGTCGACGGGTTCGGCTTCACCGACCAGCCGACGTCCGTCGGGTACCAGGAAGTCATCAAGTACCGCGTCATTCCGAACTTCTATCAGACCAACACGGTCGTCACGATGAACATGGACGCGTGGAAGGCGATGACCGCCGCCCAGAAGAAGATCCTCGAAGACGTCGCGGTGAAGTACGAAACCACCTCGGTGCTCTATTCCGAGGAGATTCGCGCGGCGGATGAGGCGGCCCTGAAGAAGGCCGGCGCCGAAGACATCGTGCTGAGCGATTCCGCGGCGGCGAAGTACCTCGAGATCGCGCATGGCGAAATCTGGAAGGAACTGGCCAAGCGGTCCGACAACGCAGCGAAGCTTCAGCCGCTTCTCTACGTTCCGGGCAAGCCCCAGTTCCAGGTGGACGCCGCGACCCTTCGTGCGCGCCATCGTCAGTAAAGTTCGCAAACTCGGGGTCTGACTGCCCATGGAGACCTTCGACAGGGTCTTGGGCAAGGTATCGATGGCGCTGGCCTGGACGGCCTGCGCCATCATTCCCTGCCTTTTCACGCTGATCGTCATCGACGTCTCGATCCGGAGCATCGGATACAATCCGCCGCTCTTCACCTCTTCGGTCGTCGAATACGCTCTTCTCTACGTCGCGATGTTCTCCGCTCCGTACCTCGTACGGATAAAGGGGCATGTCGCCATCGAGGCGCTGCTCTCGGTCATGCCGCATCCTTTGCGGCGGGCTCTCGCGTATATCGTGTACTTCCTCTGCGGCACCTCTTCGCTGCTGTTCGCCTATTTCTCCTACCAGCTGATGTACTACGCGTGGGTCGACGACATTCTCGACATCCGCGGCGTCGACATGCCGCAATGGACGCAGTACCTGCCCATGCTGATCGGCTTCCTGTTCGTCGGGCTCGAGTTCCTCATGTATCTGATCGGGCGCCGGCATTACTACTCCTACGATCTCGGCGAAGTTAAGGACGGCGTCTGACCATGGTATTCGAATGGTACTGGGCAGGCGCGATCCTGCTCGGCTGCGTCATGGCCGGTATGGTGCTCGGATTCCCGGTCGCCTTCACGTTCCTGATCACGAACATCATCGGCACCTGCATCTTCGTCGTGCGCGGGTACTCGTCCTTCGGCGAGTTCATCGACGGCGCACTGAGGCAGATCCCGCAGGTCGTCGACAATTCGCCGCAGCTGATCACCAGCTTCACGCTGTCGCCGATCCCGATGTTCATCCTCATGGGCTCGCTGTTCTTCCATACGGGAATCGCGATCCGCGTCTTCGATGCGTTGGACAAGCTGCTCGGCCGCATCCCCGGGCGCCTGTGCTTCCTCACCGTCGTCGGCGGCTCGCTGTTTTCGACGCTGACCGGCTCGACGATGGCGAACACGGCGATGCTGGGTTCGCTCCTCGTCCCCGAGATGCAGCGCCGCGGCTACAACAAGCGCATGTCGATGGGTCCGATCCTCGGCACCGGTGGTCTCGCGATGATCATCCCGCCGTCGTCGCTCGGCGTGCTGCTCGCGAGCATCGCTCAGGTCGACGTCGGTTCGCTGCTGGTGGCGGGAATCCTGCCGGGCTTCGTTCTTGCCGGCCTCTATGCCGGCATGATCGCCCTGCAGCTCGTCATCAATCCCGCCGGCGCGCCGTCCTACGAAGTCGAGCCGACGACCCTCAAGGAGAAGATCCGGCAGGTCGTCGTCAACATCATGCCGATGGGCCTCGTCGTGTTCATGGTCATCGGCTTCATCGTGCTGGGATGGGCGACGCCGTCCGAATCGGCGTCCTTCGGCGTCGTCGGCGTCATCATCCTCGCGATCGCCTTCCGCAAGCTGACGTGGGAGGCGATCAAGACGTCGCTGATCGGAACGATCCGCGTCGTCGGCATGGTTTTCTTCATCCTCATGAACTCGACCGTGTTCAGCCAGCTGCTGTCGCTGTCGGGGGCGAGCCGCGGTCTCGTGCAGTGGGCGACCGGCTTCGAGATCGCGCCGATCCTGATCCTTACCATCATGTTCGTGGTCCTGATCCTGCTCGGCATGTTCATGGACCAGGTCTCCATGATGCTGATCACGGTCCCGATCTTCTATCCGATCGCCGTGCAGCTCGGCTACGATCCGATCTGGTTCTCGCTGATCGTCCTCATGTCGCTCGAGATGAGCGCGACCACGCCGCCGTTCGGGTTGCTGTTGTTCATCATGATGGGCATGGTGAAAGGCACGACCCTCGGCCAGGTGGCCAGCGCTGCGGCGCCGTTCCTGCTGTGCGACCTGATCCTGGTGATCATCCTCGTGCTGGCGCCGGAATTGGGCTTGTGGCTGCCGAGCCTCATGGCAAAGTAGCGGCGAAACCGGAATAACCGCTAAAAGCGGCCCGGCGAGAAGCCGGGCCGCATCATTTCAGGGGGAGACGACCGAGATGGTGATGAAACCGCGCGACCGCATCGAATATTCCGCGATGGCGGACCGCACGCCGCTCAAGCTGCCCGACGGCAAGCGCGTCGCGGTCTGGGTGATCGTCAACATCGAGAACTGGGACATCGAAAAGCCGATGCCGCGCACGGTGCTGCCGCCGCCCGGCCACCAGGTCCACATCCCCGACGTCCCGAACTGGTCCTGGCAGGAATACGGCATGCGCGTCGGCTTCTGGCGCCTTCACGATGCGCTCGTCTCGCGCGGCATCCCGGCGACGCTGTCGGTCAACGGTTCGGTCTGCCACCAGTATCCGCGCCTCGCCGGCGCCGCCCGCGACGCGGGATGGGAGTTCCTCGGGCACGCCTACTGGCAGCGTCCGACCCACCTGATCGAGGACCAGCGCGAAGACATCAAGCGGACGATGGACACCATCCGCGAATTCACCGGCAAGCCGCCGCGCGGCTGGATGGGCCCCGGTCTCACCGAGACCTTCGAGACGCCCGACCATCTCGCCGAATCCGGGATCGAGTACGTCGCGGACTTCCCGATGGACGACCAGCCCTTCGAGGTGAAGACCGAGCACGGTCCGCTCGTTTCTATTCCCTACACGGTCGAGCTCAACGACATCCCGATGATGATCGTCCAGCACCACAAGGCGCCGGAGTTCTACGACCGCTGCATGGACAATTTCGAGCGCCTCTACAAGGAGGGCGAGAACGACGCCCGGATCATGGCGATCGCCGTGCACCCCTACATCTCGGGCACGCCCTTCCGCATCAAGTATTTCGAGAAGGTTCTCGACGACATCGCGGCGCACGACGATGTCGCCCTGTGGACGGGCGGGCAGATCCTCGACTGGTACAAGTCGGCGAAAGGCTGACCGGCGCGAGTCGCCTCAGGGAGCCTCAGTCGATCAGGCCTCAGTCTATGAGGCGGGGCAGCCAGAGCGAGACCGACGGGATGGCGATGAGGATCGCCAGCACGAACAGTTCGATCGCAACGAACGGCGCGGCGGCCGCATAGATCTGCGTCAGCGACGTCTTGAATGGCGTCACGCCCTTCATGACGAAGAGCAGCAGCCCGAACGGCGGCGTCAGCAGGCTGATCTCCATCACGATCAGCATCAGGACCATCAGCCACAGCGGATCGATGCCCTGCGCCGCGGCGAACGGCATGAAGAAGGGCAGGGTGAGCAGCAGCATGCTCACCTGGTCCATGAAGGCGCCGAGGAAAAGCAGGACCAGCATCATCAGGATGACGGCACTCATCATGCTCAGCTTGAACGCGGTGAGCTGGGTGAGCATGCCGTCCACCGCGCCCGACACGGCGAGGATCTGGGAGAAGGTGAGCGAACCGGCGATGATGATCATGATCATCGTATTGATCTTCGCCGTCTCCAGGATCGCCTTCCTGAGGTTCTGCCAGGTGAGAGAGCGGTAGCAGATGCAGGCGATGGCCGCCGCGACGCAGCCGAGCGCGGCCGCCTCGGTCGGCGCGGCCCACTTGAAGAAGATCGAGCCGACGACGACGACGAAGATCGAAAACAGCGGCAGGACGTACTTGACGAACGGCATCCAGCGTTCGCGCGCGGTCATCTGCTCGACCTCGTAGGTCGGCGCCAGGTCGGGGTTCAGCCAGCATCGTCCGATCACGTAAACACAGAAAAGGAACGCCATCAGCAGGCCGGGAATGATGCCTGCGATCAGGAGCTGGGAAATCGACTGCTCGGCGAGGCTCGCGAGCAGGACGGCGAGCGCCGACGGCGGGATCAGCATGGCGATGCCTCCGGTCGCCATGATCGGGCCCATCGCGATGGTCGGCTGGTAGCCGCGTTTGACCATGTCGGGCAGCAGCACGCTTCCGAGAATCGCGGTATTGGCGATGGTCGAACCGGACAGCGACGCGAAAACCGTACCGCCCGCGATCGAGACGACCGAAAGTCGACCCGGAACCCGCGAGATCAGGCGGTCGACCGCCCCGATGGCGCGGAATGCGACGCCGGTATGAAACAGGAGCTCGCCCATCAGCAGGAACAAAGCGATGGGTGTGAGCGAGAACACGCCGATCGCCCGCTCGAACTCCATCGGCATAGTGGCAAGCCCGACGTCGCCGCCCATGAATATCCAGGTGCCGATGATGTTGGCCGCGAAGAACGCGATCATCACCGGGAGGCCCGCGAACATGCAGGCGACCACGGTGCCCAGCATGATGAGGAGGGCGATTTCCCAAAGCATGTTCAGAATCCCGGCTTTTCGGTCACGTCTTCGTCCTTCGCCAGAGACTCCGCGGTACGGCTGAGGCGAAGCAGGAATTCGATGGCGAGAAGGAACAGGCCCACCGAAAAGATCGACATGAGCCACCAGTCATGGACGATCAGCGTCTTGAACTGCCGTGAATCGCTGACGAAGGCGTCGAGGCCGGCGCGCCAGCCGTAATAGCAGAGCACGAGGCAGACGAAGGCGCCGAGGACATCGAGGAGCTGTTCGAGCCGGATCGCGGCATTCCGGGGAATCGAGGTCAGCAGGAGGTCGACGCGGACATGGCCTCCCTCCCGCAGAACCCATGGGGCGGCCAGGAACACGCCGCCATAGAGCACGTATTCGATGACCTCGTAGAGCCACGGGATGTTGCCGAGGTCGACACGGCGCATGGCGAGATCGAGCGAGATCGACACCGCGAATAGCGCGAGCGATATCGCGACAATGAACCCGATCGCATTGTTGAGCTTGCCGAAGAAACGGTCTACCGCGGCGACCGGTCCCTCTTTGCGGGGGAGCGTTTCAGGTGCGCTTTCGGTCATGGAATCGTCTGACAGGTAAGGGAAGCATCCGGCCGGGGGCGGTCCCGGCCGGATGCTCGTTCGTCAGTTGGTGAAGAGCTTCTTGAGCTCCGGCCCGTGCTGCGGGCTGTTCTTGATCACGCTGGCCCAGC
>JAYOEF010000001.1:0-74801 GCA_038106605.1 Alphaproteobacteria bacterium | reverse complement strand
ACCCGCACCCAGCGCTCGGTGGCGACCTCGTCCTCGGCGCGTGCGGCGACCCACTGCTCGCCGCCGGGGGTTTCTTCCAGCTTCCAGAACGGCGCCTTGGTCTTGAGCCAGTCGATCAGGAACTGGCAGCTCTGGAGCGAATCCTCGCGGTGTGCCGAGGCGGTGGCGACGAGGACGATACGGTCGCCCGGCTCCAGCCGGCCGTAGCGGTGGATGACCAGCACGTCCTGCAGGTCCCAGCGCTCGCGCGCCTCGGCCTCGATGCGTTCGAGCTGCTTTTCGGTCATGCCGGGATAGTGCTCCAGCGTCATCGCGCTCACCCGCTCGTCGCCGGCATAGTCGCGCACCAGCCCGACGAAACTCGCGAGCCCGCCGATCTCGGTGCGGCCCTGGGTCATGCGGCCGATTTCGGCGCCGATGTCGAAATCCTCGCGCTGCACCCGGATCACGTTTCAGCCTCCGGTCATCGGCGGGAACAGGGCGACCTCGTCGCCCTCGCGCACCGGCGCATCCGCCTCGGCGATCTCGTGGTTGACCGCGGCGCGGATACCGGCGGCGTCGGCGAAGGCGGTGGCATAGCCGCCGCCGCGCTTGCGCAGCCATTCGATGAGCTGGCCGACGGTGCCGATGTGAGCCGGCGGGGAAACGGTTTCCTGAGAGAGGCCGACGCGGGCGCGCACCCAGCCGAAGTAAAGTACCTGCATTATCCGATCTCGCTGAACGGGAGAAAATCCACCATGGTTCCCGCCTCCAGGCGAGTCAACTCCTCGGGCAGCTCCACGAGCCCGTCGGCGGCGACCATCGAGGTGAGGATGCCGGCGCCGTCGCGCGGGAACTTGCGCAGCACCGGCTGGCCGTCCTCGTCGCGCTCCAGCATGACGCGGAGCCATTCGCGCCGTCCTTCCTTCTTCTTCACCGGGAAGCCGGCCTTCACGCGGTAGCTCCTGGGTTCGGTCTCCGCAGCCCCGGAGAGCCGCAGGATCGCGGGCCGGGCGAAGCGCATGAAGGTCACCAGCACCGCGACCGGGTTGCCGGGCAGGCCGATGAAGGGAATGCCCGCGATCTGGCCGAGGGCGAGGGGGCGGCCCGGGCGGATCGCGAGGCGCCAGAAATGGATGCGGCCCTGGGATTCGATGGCGGCGCGGACATGGTCCTCCTCGCCGGTCGAGACGCCGCCCGAGGTCATGATCAGGTCGTGGCTCTTTGCCGCCTCGGCAAGGGTGTCGCGGATCACCTCGTAGCGGTCGGGCAGGATGCCGAGGTCGTCGACCGCGCACCCCAGGCGTTCCAGCGCGGCGGCGACGGAATAGCGGTTGGCGTCGTAGATGCAGCCGGGCGGCAGGGCCTCGCCCGCGTCGCGTACCTCGTCGCCGGTCGAGAACAGGGCGACGCGGAGAGGGGCGTAAACTTGGAGTTCCGTCTGCCCGATCGAGGCGGCGAGCCCGACGTCCTGCGGCCGGAGGCGCGTTCCCGCATGGAGGATCGCCTCGCCCGCCTTGATGTCCTCGCCGGCGAAGCGGCGGTTGGCGCCCTGCTTGATGCCGGGCGGGATAACGACGAAGTTCTTTCCGGGGCCGTCTTCCGCGCGGCAGTCCTCCTGCATCAGGACGGTGTCGAGGCCTTCCGGCATCGGCGCCCCGGTGAAAATGCGGACGGCCTCGCCCGCGACCGAGGGGCGGCCGAGCGTCTGGCCGGCGGCGACGCGCGCGGTTACCGGGAGCCGCGTATCGCCGTCCGGCGACAGGTCCTCGAAGCGGACGGCATAGCCGTCGACGGCGGCGTTGTCGTACGGCGGCACCGCGCGCGGCGACGTCACCTCCTCGGCGAGGATGCGCCCGAGCGCCTTCCGGATCGGCACGGTTTCCGCCGGCACCACCACGTCGAGGCGCTCGGCCAGCAGGCGCAGCGCTTCGTCGGTGCGCATCAGCTCGCCGCCGAAGGCGAAGCAGTCGTCCGAAAGCTGGGCCATCAGCGTGCGTCCCGGGCGTCGCCGGACATCGTGCGCGGCTCGCTCATTTCGGGCCCGCGCCGGTTTCGGAGACGGTGCCGTTCATGTGGCGGAGCCCGGCGCGCATGTAGTCCCAGCCGGTCACCAGCGTAATCGCGGCGGCGATCCAGAGCCCGGCCTCGCCGATCTCGCGGATGGGGATCGATGCGGGCACGGCCGGGTGCGCCGCGTCGCCGACGATGAGGAAGCCGAGCGCGAACATCTGCACCGTCGTCTTCCACTTGGCGAGCCTGCTCACCGGCAGCCCCACCGCCACGCCCGCGAGATATTCGCGAAGACCGGAAACCAGGATCTCGCGGCACAGGATGACCACCGCCGGGATGATGACGAGCCCGGAAATCTGCCCGAACCCGACGAGCATCAGCAGCGCCGCGGCGACCAGGAGCTTGTCCGCGATGGGATCGAGGAAGCGGCCGAACGCCGACAGCTGGCCGAGGCGGCGCGCCAGCCAGCCGTCGAAGAAATCGGTGATCGAGGCGACGGCGAAGACGGCGAGCGCGAGCCACTGGCCGGTTGCGCTCTCGAGGAAGAACAGCGCGACGAACAGCGGAATCAGCACGACCCGCATCAGCGTGAGTCCGTTGGGCAGCGTCAGATCCATCCGCCGCGTGCTCCGTTCCGCAGTGTTCTCCGTCGGGTGTCCATGGCCCGGATACTATTCCTCCGAGTGGAAGTGGTCATAGATTCTTTTGGCCACGGTGCGGCTGATGCCGTCGACCGTCTCGAGGTCGGCGAGCCCGGCGCGGGCGACGCTCGCCGCCGAGCCGAAATGGTGGAGGAGGGCGCGTTTCCGCTTGGCGCCGATCCCCGGGATCTCGTCGATCGCCGAGCGGCCGATGTCGCGCGACCGCCGCGCCCGGTGGCTGCCGATGGCGAAGCGGTGGGCCTCGTCGCGCAGCCGCTGCATGAAATAGAGCACCGGGTCCTGCAGCGGCAGCGTGAAGGGCGTGCGCCCCGGCATGTGGAAGTGCTCGCGCCCCGCGTTGCGGTCCGGACCCTTGGAGATCGCGACCAGCGGCAGGTCGGAGATGCCGAGCTCGTCGAACACCTCTTCCGCGACCGAGAGCTGGCCCGGCCCGCCGTCGATCAGCACCAGATCCGGCCAGGTGCGCCCGGCGCGGTCCGGATCCTCGCGGATGGCGCGGGCGAAGCGGCGGGACAGCACTTCGCGCATCATCGCGTAGTCGTCGCCCGGCACCACGTCCTCGCCCTTGATGTTGAAGCGGCGGTAGGCGCCCTTCTCGAACCCGTCGGGGCCGGAGACGATCATGCCGCCCAAGGCATTGGTGCCCGAGATGTGCGAGTTGTCGTAGACCTCGATGCGTGCGGGCGGGGCGTCGAGCCCGAAAAGGTCGGCGACGCCCTCCAGCAGGCCGCGCTGCGTCGCGCTCTCCGACATGCGCCGCGCCAGCGCGTCGACCGCGTTCTGGCGCGCGTTGTCGATCACGCTCCGCCGCGTGCCCCGCTGCGGCCGCGACAGCTCCACTTTGCGCTCCGCGCGGAGGGTCAGCGCCTCCTCGACCAGTGCCCGGTGCGGCAGGTCGTGGCTGACGAGGACGAGCTTGGGCGGCTTCTTGTCGGAATAGAACTGGCCGACGAACGCCTCCAGCACCTGTTCCGCGGTGTCCGCCTTGCCGTGGGTCGGGAAATAGGTGCGGTTGCCGTAGTTCTGGCCCGCCCGGTAGAAGAACACCTGCACGCAGGTGTGGCCGCCCTCCTGGTGGGCGGCGACGATGTCGGCTTCCGCCATGCCCTCGACGTTGATGTCCTGGCGCGCCTGGATCTGGGTCAGCGCGCGGATGCGGTCGCGGAAGATCGCCGCGCTCTCGAAGTCGAGCGCGTCGCTCGCCTCCTGCATGCGGCGCGAGAACGATTCCTGCAGGTTGCGGCTGCGGCCCTCGAGGAAGGCGCGCGCTTCGCCGACGATCTCGCCGTAGGCGTCCTCCGCGATCAGCCCGACGCAGGGCGCGGTGCAGCGCTTGATCTGGTACTGCAGGCAGGGCCGTGTGCGCGCCGAGAAGACCGAATCCGAGCAGTTCCGGAGCGGGAACACCTTGTGCAGCGTATTCAGCGTGCGGTTGACCGCGCCGGCCGAGGCGAACGGGCCGAAATACTCCCCGTCCTTGCTCCGCGCCCCGCGATGCTTCACGAGCTGGGGCCAGTCGGTGTCGGTGCGCAGCAGGATGTAGGGGAACGACTTGTCGTCGCGCAGGATGATGTTGTAGCGCGGCTTGAGCTGCTTGATCAGGTTGCTTTCGAGCAGCAGCGCCTCGACCTCGGTGTGGGTCGTGACGATGACGAGGTCGGCGGCCTGCGCCACCATCAGGCGGATGCGTTCGGGCAGGCGGCTCGGGCGCGAATAGGCGGCGACGCGGCGGCGCAGGTTCTTCGCCTTGCCGACATAGAGCGGCTCGCCCTTGGCGTCGAGCATGCGATAGACGCCCGGCCCCGGGGGCAGCGTCTTGAGACGGGCCGCGATCATCTCCGCGCCGGTCAGCTGTCCATCGGTGTCGGTGTCTGCCGTCATGTCACCCGCGAATTCACGCCGGGGCCGTGCCCGCCCCGGCCCTGGAGACGGCCGTGACTTGGCGAAGACTTGCCCGGCGGCCGCCAGCACTTATGTGTCGCACCCGGCGCGGCGGGTCAACCGGCGGGCGGATGCGCGGCGCCGACTCGGTCCGTCCCCTTATCCACGGATTCTGTGGATAACCCTGTCGAAAAAGAGAAATTTTAGGTTCTGCCCCGGATTGACAAGGCCGGCGCGATGACCGCAGCCGGAAATATGCCTCTTAATTAAGCAATTGAAATAATTCGAAAAAATCGGCCGGCCGGGTTCACGATTGTTAAACATTTGTTAAAAAAGGCGGATCGGGCGCGAAATTGGACGCCCCGGTCTACGTTGTGTACAACCGCCGCCCGGATCCCGCCTGCCAAGTGACGGATTTACTTAACTAATCCGCTGGTTACTGCCCGGCTGGACAGCCTTCGGTCAGTTGCTTCGGACGATCTCGATGCCGACGCTGGCGGCGTCGGCGAAGACGTCGAGTTTCTCGACCCGCACGGCGACCGAGGCCACGTCCGGCGCCTCCAGGCAGAGCGCGGCGACGCGCTCGGCGAGCGTCTCGACCAGGTTGACGTGCCCGGCCGCGGCGAGGCGGCGCACCCGGCCGATCAGGTCCTCGTAGCACAGCACGTTGGCGAGCCGGTCGTCGATCGGCGCCGGGGTCTCGCGCACCGAGAGGTCGAGGTTGATGCGCACCCGCTGCGTGCCATCGCGCTCGTGGCGGTGGACGCCGATCAGGCAGTCGAGGACGAGGTCGCGGACGAAGACGCGGCGGATGCCCGCGGCCGGGGCCGCCTGCGCCGCCGGCGTGCCGGCCGGCTGGAAGGAAATCGTGCTCATGGTCCGCTCTTTCCCGGGCTTCCCGGCCCGCTATTCCTCGCCCGCTATTCCTCGACCGGGAGCGATCCCGGATCGGGCGTGTCCCAGCCCAGATGCTGGCCGCCGTCGAGGGCGATCATCTGGCCCGTCATCGAGCCGGCGGAGAGTATATAGCGCACTCCGTCGGCGATTTCCTCCGCCCCCGCGCCGTGGCCGAGCGGCACCCGCGCGGCCTGGGCGGCGAACTGGGCCTCGCTCTGGCGCGGGCTCGGCAGCGTCGGTCCCGGACCGATGGCGTTGACCCGGATGCGGGGCGCCAGCGCCAGGGCCAATTGACGGGTCAGAGCCCAAAGCGCCGCCTTGCTCGCGGTGTAGGAGACGAAGCCGGGCGGCAGGTTGAGCGCCCGCTGGTCGACGATGTTGACGATGTTGCCCGCCACGCCGTCCGGCAAGGCGGCGGCCATGCCCTGCGACAGGAACAGCGGCGCGCGGGCGTTGACGGCCATGTGCGCCTCCCAGCCGCCCGGCGTGACGGTCGCGATGTCGTCGCGCTCGAACAGCGAGGCGTTGTTGACGAGGCAGGTCACGGGGCCGCCTTCGGCCATAGCGGCGGCGAGGAGCGCCGAAGGCCCGTCCGGATCGGCGAGGTCGGCGGCGGCGGTGTAGGCGCGGCACCCGGCGGCCTCGATCCCGGCCCTGAGAGCTTCGGCATCGGCGTCAGACTCGCGGTAGTGGATGCCGACGGTCCAGCCGTCGGCGGCGAGCGCTTCGCAGATCGCGCGGCCGATGCGGCGCGCGCCGCCGGTGACGAGCGCGTGACGGGAAGCGGGTCTTGAGCGGGTGTCGGACGTCATCGGGGCAGGATGGGGCAGGGGCGGGGCGGATTCAAGGGCGCGCCTCGCGCATGGGGCGGCTCAGAAGCCGAAGCTCTTCATGCCGACGAACTGGGAGGTGAGGTAGGCGCCGTAGAGCGCGAACAGGATACCGCCCTCGATGCGGTTGATCCGGAGGCCGGTCAGCATGAACGGCAGGATCACCAGTGTCGCGATCACGAGGCAGGGAAGGTCGAAGCCGATGATCTGATCGGAGAACGGCAGCGGCGCGAACAGCGTGGTGATGCCGGCGATGCCGAACAGGTTGAAGATGTTGCTGCCGATGACGTTGCCCACGCACACGTCCGAATGGCCGCGCCAGGCGGCGGCGAACGAGGTCGCGAGCTCGGGCAGCGACGTGCCGATGGCGACGATGGTGAGGCCGATGATCTCGTCCGGCACCCCCATCTGGCGGGCGAGGCCGCTCGCGCCGTCGACCAGCCATTCCGCACCCGCGACCACGGCGAACATGCCGATGAGGATGATGGCGATGACGTAGGGCGTCCTGAGCTCGACCTTCTCGATCTCTCCCGCCTCCTCGCGGTGGAGTTCGGCGACCGCGTCGTGGGTCTTGTCGTCGTGCCAGACGGTGAAGCCGATATAGGCGGCGAGCAGGATCAGCATGGCGATGCCGTGCCACGAGTTCAGCTCGCCCGTCAGCGACAGCGCGCAGAACACGAGCGTCGCCGCCACCATGCACATGGTGTCGCGGCTGACCGCCTTGGGGTGGACGGCGATCGGCGCGAGCACGGCCGAGACGCCGAGGATCATCAGCGTGTTGGCGATGTTGCTGCCGACGACGTTGCCTATGGCGATGCCGGCCGAGCCGACGATCGCGGCGTTCACGCTGACCACCATCTCCGGCAGCGACGTGCCGAAGCCGACGATGGTCAGGCCGATGATCAGGGGGGAGACGCCGAGCTTCTGCGCCAGGCCGACCGCGCCGCGAACGACGGCTTCGCCCCCGAAGAGGAGGAGGGCGAATCCGGCGACGATTTCGACGTAGAGCATGCGGGCGCTGGCTGCTGGTCTGCTACGGGACGGTTGGCGGACGGGAGAGCGCCGACTTCCGACAGCACCGCGAGTCCGGCCGTCGGAATTCGGTCGCGTACATCGGCCGCCCGGAGGCGTCCGACGCGCCCTATATGGGGCTTTTCCGTGCACGATTCCACCCCCGATTGGGAGTCGCCAGCGAAGCCGCTACACTCGGGGCCGCTCCGCCCTCCGGAAGGGACTTCGTCCGCGTTTCATGCACGATCAGTCGTTTCTCGCCGCCACACTCATCTTCCTGATCGCGGCCGTCGTCGTCGCCCCGGTCTTCCAGCGCCTGCGGTCGAGCCTCGTTCTCGGCTACCTGGTCGCCGGCGTCATCATCGGCCCGGGCGGGCTCGCCCTGGTCTCCGATTCGGACACCGTTAGCGGCATCGCCGAGCTCGGCGTGGTGTTCCTGCTGTTTACCGTCGGCCTCGAGCTCAGCGTCGAGCGCCTGCGTCTGATCCGCAACCAGATCTTCGGGCTCGGCACCCTCCAGGTCGTAACCACATCGGCCGTGATCGCCGCCGCGGCCTGGGCGGCCGGTTTCCCGGTGACGACCGCGATCATCGTCGGCGGCGGCCTGGCGCTGTCCTCGACTGCCGTCGTCCTCCAGCTGATGAGCGAGCGCGGCGAACTGTCGACTCGGCGCGGCCGCCTCGTGTTCGCCATCCTGCTGCTCCAGGACCTCGCCGTGGTGCCGCTCCTCGCTCTCGTACCGGCGTTTGCGGGCGGCGGCGACGGCATGGCGATGTCGCTGCTCTGGACGCTCGGCAAGGCGGTTCTCGCCCTCGCCGTCGTCGCCGTGATCGGCCGCACCGTGCTGCGCCCGCTGTTCCGCATCATCGCCGTCGGCCGCAGCCCGGAGCTGTTCTCCGCCGTCACGCTCGCCGTGCTGCTGGGGATGAGCCTGTTCACCTCGTCGATGGGTCTCTCATTGGCATTGGGCGGCTTCCTCGCGGGCCTTCTCCTCGCCGAGACCGAGTACCGCCACCAGGTCGAGGCCGACATCCAGCCGTTCCGCGGCCTGCTCCTCGGCCTCTTCTTCATGACCGTCGGCATCGGGCTCGACCTCAAGGCCATCGGCGAGAGCCTGCTGCTCGTCTTCGGCCTCGTGATCGGTCTCGTGGCCCTGAAGGCGGCGGTGATCTTCGTTCTCTGCCGCTTCTCCAAGGTCCCGCCCGAGACG
Organism: Alphaproteobacteria bacterium; assembly: GCA_038106605.1. Taxonomy (GTDB): domain Bacteria; phylum Pseudomonadota; class Alphaproteobacteria; order MPNO01; family UBA830; genus JAYOEF01. The sequence continues at coordinate 66,318 of JAYOEF010000001.1, read as the reverse complement.
TCCGCCAATGCCGCGCTGATCCTCGGCCAGGCCGGCGAGTTCGGCTTCGCGCTGTTCGCCCTCGCCGCCGTTTACGGCCTCATCGAGGCGCGCGACGCCACGATCCTTGCCGCGGTGATCGCGGTCTCGATGGCGCTGACACCGCTGCTCGCGGTGCTCGGCAACCGCGCGCACGCGAAGATCGAAGCGAAGCGCGCCGGCGAGCAGGGCGACATGGCGACCGAGACCGCCGACCTCAAGGAGCACGTGATCGTCGCCGGCTTCGGCCGCGTCGGCCAGTCGGTGGTGAAGGCGCTGGCGGCGGCCGGCATCCCCTACGTCGCGGTCGAGTTCGAACCCACCCGTGTCGCCGAGGCGCGCTCGCGCGGGCTCTCGGTCTATTACGGCGACGCCAGCCGGGTCGAGGTGATGGAGGCGCTGGGCGTCGCCCGTGCAAGAGCGGCTGTCATCATCCTCGACAACGCCATCGCCGCCGAGCGCGCGGTCGTCCTGCTGCACGAGCGCTATCCGCGGCTCGGCATCTTCGTCCGCGCGCGGGACAATGCGCAGAAGCGGCGGCTCACCGACGCTGGCGCGAGCGGCATCGTGCACGAGACCTACGAGCTCAGCCTCCAGCTCGGCGAGGCGGTGCTGAAGAACTACGGCACGCCCGACGACCGGATCAGGGACATCGTCCGCGACCTCCGCGCCGACGACTACGCCCAGCTCGCCGACGTCATCATGCCGACCACCCCGCCGCCCGACGCCAAACCCGAGAGGAAGAAGAAGTAGGGGCAGGCGTCGCTCTCTATCGGTGTCATCCCCGCGAAAGCGGGGATCCCGCCCGGCACAGGCTCGGGAAGGGGATTCCCGCTTTCGCGGGAATGACGGAGAGAAGAGAGGTGGACACTGGGGCGTTGCCGTTCCCGTGCCTGTTCCCCCGGCCTCCGTGCCGGGGGTCCACCGGAAACGCGGAAACTGGCTTCAGCACTGGACCCTCGGGACAGGCCCGAGGGAATAGGGTGGGGAAGGAAGGCCGGCGCCCCTACCGCTTGCCCTTGCCCTTCTTGCGGTACTTGGCGTTGCCCTGGCCGCGCTTGGCGGCGTCGATGCGGGCGGCGAGGCGCCTGGGGCCCATGGGCTGGACGCCGAGCTCCATGGTCTCCAGCCGGCGGATCTCGTCGCGGAGGCGTGCCGCCTCCTCGAATTCGAGGTTGGCGGCGGCCTCCTTCATGCGGGTGTCCATGTCGGCGATGTAGGCCTGGAGGTTGTGGCCGACGAGGTGAGGCGTGTCCTCGTCGAGCGTGGCGACGGTGTAGGAATCCTGCGAATAGACCGTCTCCAGGATGTCGGAGATGCCCTTCCGCACGCTTTCGGGCGTGATGCCGTGCTCGACGTTCCAGGCCTGCTGCTTCTCGCGCCGGCGCTCGGTCTCGTCGATCGCGTATTTGAGCGAGTCGGTCATGCGGTCGGCGTAGAGCAGCACGCGCCCGTCGATGTTGCGCGCGGCTCTGCCGATCGTCTGGACGAGCGAGGTGCGCGAGCGCAGGAAACCCTCCTTGTCGGCGTCGAGGATCGCCACCAGCGCGCATTCCGGGATGTCGAGCCCCTCGCGCAGGAGGTTGATGCCGACCAGCACGTCGAACGCGCCCAGCCGCAGGTCGCGGATGATCTCTATCCGTTCGAGCGTGTCGACATCCGAATGGAGGTAGCGGACGCGGATGCCCGCCTCCTGCATGTATTCGGTGAGGTCCTCGGCCATGCGTTTGGTGAGCGTGGTGACGAGGACGCGCTGGCCCTTGGTGACGCAGGTGCGGCACTCGGAAAGAAGATCGTCGACCTGGCTGCCCACGGGCCGGACGATGCAGACGGGATCGATCAGCCCGGTCGGCCGGATGATCTGCTCGACGAAGGCGCCGCCGGTGCGCTCCATCTCCCACGGGCCCGGCGTCGCCGACACGCAGAAGGTCTGCGGGCGCATCGCGTCCCACTCCTCGAACTTGAGCGGGCGGTTGTCGACGCAGGACGGCAGGCGGAAGCCGAATTCGGCCAGCGTCGATTTGCGGTTGAAGTCGCCGCGGTACATGCCGCCGATCTGCGGCACGGTGACGTGGCTCTCGTCGACGATGAGGAGCGCGTCGTCCGGCAGGTATTCGAACAGCGTCGGCGGCGGCTCGCCCGGCGCGCGGCCCGTCAGATAGCGCGAGTAGTTCTCGATGCCGGCGCAGTGGCCGGTGGTCTCCAGCATCTCGAGGTCGAACGTGGTGCGCTGCTCCAGCCGCTGCGCCTCGAGGAGCTTGTTGTTCGCCTCGAACCAGGCGAGGCGCTCCTTGAGCTCCTCCTTGATGTGGAGGATCGCCTGCGTGATCGTCGGGCGCGGCGTCACGTAGTGGCTGTTGGCATAGATCGTCACGGCGTCGAGCGCGGCGGTGCGTTCGCCCGTCAGCGGGTCGAACTCGTGGATCTCCTCGATCTCGTCGCCGAAGAAGCCGAGGCGCCAGGCGCGGTCCTCGTAGTGGGCGGGGAAGATCTCGACCGTGTCGCCCCGCACCCGGAAGGCGCCGCGCGTGAAGTTCTGGTCGTTCCGCCGGTACTGCAGCGCGACGAACTGCTTCAGCAGGTCGCCGACGTCGACGCTGTCGCCCTTCTTCAGCGGGATCGTCATGCGCTGGTAGGATTCGAGCGAGCCGATGCCGTAGATGCACGACACGCTGGCGACGATGATGACGTCGCGGCGCTCGATCAGCGCGCGGGTCGCGGCGTGGCGCATGCGGTCGATCTGCTCGTTGATCGACGCGTCCTTCTCGATATAGGTGTCCGACCGCGGCACGTAGGCCTCGGGCTGGTAGTAGTCGTAGTAGGAGACGAAATACTCGACCGCGTTGTGCGGGAAGAACGACTTCATCTCGCCGTAGAGCTGGGCGGCGAGGGTCTTGTTGGGGGCGAGGACCAGCGTAGGCCGCCCGAGAGTCTGGATCACGTGCGCCATGGTGAAGGTCTTGCCGGATCCGGTGACGCCGAGCAGCACCTGGTCGCGCTCGCCCGCCTCGGCGCCCGCCAGCAGCTCCGCGATGGCCTGCGGCTGGTCGCCCGCCGGCGCGAAGTCCGAGACGATCTCGAACGGCCTTCCGACGTCTGAGGTGGGGCGGTCTGCGACGATGACGGTCATGGGCCTAATATGGCGCGCGAAGGGCCGGGAATCCAGTTGGGGGCCTTCTCTCACGCTACGCCCTTACCCTTGGCATCCCCGCGTTCCTCCGTCATCCCCAGTTTCTCCGTCATCCCCTGTTCCTCCGTCATCCCCGCGAAAGCGGGGATCTCCTTGTGACGCGTTCGGGCCGCGGGGATTCCCGCTTTCGCGGGAATGACGGCAAAGGGGCGGGACGGCCCCGGGGGCGTGACGTCACGCCCCTGTGATCGGGCGTGATTGGCGGAAACCGCGCCCCCGCCCCACATGTCCGCCATCGCCACCAGCAAGATGCCGATCATGCCCATGACCCGACGCACCCTCCTGTTCTCCGCCGCCGCCGCCGTTGCGGCCGGCCTCTCCATACCCCTCCTGCGCCGCGGTGAGACGGCGGCGGCCGGCGAGACCTTCGAGGTCACGCTCTCCGACGCCGAATGGCGGAAGAGGCTCACGGAGCGCCAGTACGCGGTCCTCCGGCACGAGAGCACCGAGCCGCCGTTCTCCAGCGATCTTCATGAGGAGAAGCGCGTCGGCATCTATACCTGCGCCGGCTGCGACCTCGACCTCTATCCGTCGACGGCCAAGTTCGACAGCGGCACCGGCTGGCCGAGCTTCTGGGAGGCGCTCCCGGATGCCGTGCGGACGCGGAGCGACTACAGTCTCCTCCTGCCGCGCACCGAGCTCCACTGCCGCCGCTGCGGCGGCCATCTCGGCCACGTCTTCGACGACGGCCCGCCGCCCACCGGCAAGCGCCACTGCATCAACGGCGTCGCGCTCAAGTTCCGGGAGGCGTGAGGCCGCTCTCCGCTTCCTTCTCGCGTCATCCCCGCGAAAGCGGGGATCTCACCGGTTAGCGCTCGGGCCGCCATGGATTCCCGCTTTCGCGGGAATGACGGGGGAGGGGGCGCGTTTCCCCAGCGCCCTTTCGCCCTTCACTCCTCGCGGTCGCGCACCAGGCGGCGCTGGACCGGGAAAAGCCTGATGCCGTACTTCGCCTGCACCAGCCCCCACAGGCCCTGCGGCGCGACCAGCATCACGGCGGTGGCGATGATGCCGAGCGCCATCAGGTACCAGGTGCCGTAGTCGGCGAAATAGTTCTGCAGCAGGAAGAACACGAGGACGCCCACGATCGGCCCCTCGATGGTGCCGATGCCGCCGATCACCACGATGAAGACGACGAAGGCCGTCCAGTCCATCACCGAGAACGCCGAGTCGGGCGAGACGCGCGCCTTCTGGAAATAGATCAGCGCGCCTGCCACGCCGGTGCCGAACGCCGAGACGACGTAGATCCAGACCTTGGTGCGGAAGTTCCTGACGCCGAGGCTGCGCGCCGCGCCTTCCGCGTCCCTCACGGCGGAGAGGGCGAGCCCGTAGCGCGAGCGCAGGATGGCGTAGACCAGCACGATGGTGCCGCCGGCGAGGATGAGCGCGAGCCAGTAGGCGGCGATGTCGCGCGCGGCCGACGTGCGCACGTCGAACAGCGTCTTGATGAGGTCGAGGCCGAAGAAATCGCCGGTCGCGGAGCGCGGCAGCGACGTGCCGGTGCCGCCGCCGACCGCGCGCCATTGCGCGAAGCAGAGCCGGAAGACCTCGGCCGCGACCCAGGTGCCGATGGCGAAATAGGCGCCCCTCAGCCGGAAGATGACGAAGGCCGTCGGCACGGCGAGGACCATGGCGACGAGCCCGCCCAAGAGCGCGCCCGCGACCGGATCGAGCCTGAGGAAGATCGCGCTCGCGAACAGCGCATAGGCGCCGATGCCGACGAAGGCCTGCTGGCCGACCGAGACCAGCCCGGCATAGCCCGCGAGCAGGTTCCAGTACTGCGCCAGCGTCAGCATGGTGAGGATGAAGAACAGGTCCTGGATCGTGTCGCGCGCCGCGAAGGCGGGCGCCGCGAAGAGGAGCGCGAACAGCGCGAGGAATACGACTGCCGAGGCGGTCGAGAGCTTCGTTCGCGTGCGGATGCGGTATCCCGCGGGCAGGGTGGGGGTCTCCGCCATGGCGTCAGTCCACCGCGCGCGGGAACAGGCCGCGCGGCCGCACGACGAGCACGATCAGGAACACCACGTGCCCCGCGAGGATCTGCCATTCGGGATTGATCTTGGCGCCCACCGTCTGCGCGACGCCGAGGATCACGCCGCCTGCCAGCGTGCCCCACAGGCTCCCGAGCCCGCCGATGATCACCGCCTCGAAGGCGTAGAGCAGGCGGAACGCGCCGATGGTCGGGTCGAACTGGGCGCGGTTGCCGAAATAGAGCGCCGAGATCGCGATCACGACGAAGGCGATGGCGGTGGCAATGGCAAAGACGTTGCGGTTGTCGATGCCCATCAGCTGCACGGTCGAGGGATCGTCCGAGGTGGCGCGGAACGCGCGCCCGATCCGCGAGCGGTACATGAGCGCGTTGAGCGCGACGATGACGATGACGGCGGACGCGAAGCACATCGTCGGCATCACGCCGACCGCGATGCCGCCGCCGAGCGACCAGGACTGCGTCTCGATCCCGAACGCCTGGAGCCGCTGGCTGTCGGCGGAGAAGGCCTCGAGGAGCCCGTTCTGGATGACGATGGAGATGCCGAAGGTGACCAGCAGCGGTGGCAGGATGTCCTTGCCGAGCGTGCGGTTGAGGAGGTAGCGCTGGAGGACGAAGCCGATCGCGAACATCAGCGGCAGCGTCAGCGCGGTGGCGGCGAACACGCCCAGACCCAATTTGTCCGCCGCGGCGAGGATGAGGAAGGCGGCGAACACGATCAGGTCGCCGTGGGCGAGGTTGACGAGGCGCATGATGCCGAACATCAGCGACAGGCCGGTCGCGAACAGCGCGTAGAGCCCGCCGAGCAGGACCCCCTGCAGGATCGCATCCAGCCAGCTAAGCATGGACCCCTCCCGCCCCGAAATAGGCGCGGCCGATCTGCGCGCGGTCGAGGTCGGCGGGACGTCCGGTCAGCGTGACCCGGCCCTCCATGAAGCAGTAGACCCGGTCGGCGACCGAGAGCGCGCGGCTCACGTCCTGCTCGACGAGCACGATGGACGCGCCCGCACGCCGGATCTCGGGTAGCGCCGCATAGATCGCCTCGACGACGGCGGGCGCGAGGCCGAGCGAGACCTCGTCGCACATCAGGACGCGCGGATTGCCCATCAGCGCGCGGCCGAACGCCACCATCTGCTGCTGGCCGCCGGAGAGCGCGGGCGCGGGCCGGCGGCGGAGCTCGGCGAGCATGGGAAAGAGCTCGAGCACGCGCGCGAGGTTCCAGAACCCCTCCCGCTTCCGCGCGTCCGCGCCGATCAGGAGATTCTCCTCGACGGAGAGCGACGAGAAGAGACGCCGCCCTTCCGGCACCAGCGAGATCCCCAGTCTGGCGATCTCGGGCGCGGACATGCGGCCGATGGCGCGCCCGTCGAACGTCACCGCCTCGCCCGCACCGGGCAGCAGCCCCGCGATGCTGTGGAGATAGGTCGACTTGCCCGCGCCGTTCGCGCCGATGATCGCGACCGTCTCGCCCTCGGCAAGATCGGTGTCGATGCCGTAGAGCGCCTGGAAGTCGCCGTAGTGCGCCGTGAGGCTGCGGGTGGAGAGGAGCGTCATTTCGGCGTTCAGTCCGCGAGGCCCATGTAGGTCTCCTGCACCTCGCGGGACGCGATCACCGTGCGCGGCTCGCCGTCGGCGACGATGCGCCCGGCGTCGAGCACGACGAGGCGGCCGATGGCGGCGAGGAGCGCGTGCACGATGTGCTCGATCCAGACGATGGTGATGCCGGATGCGTTGACGTCGGCGATCGTCTTCACCAGCACGCCGCATTCCTCGTCGGTGAGCCCGCCCGCGATCTCGTCGAGCAGCAGGATGCGGGGGCGGGTCGACAGCGCGCGTGCCATTTCGAGGCGCTTCCTCTCCAGCAGCGTCAGCGATCCGGCGAGCCGGTTGGCGCGGTCGGCGAGGCCGGTGCTTTCGAGGATGCCGGCGCAGTGCGGCACCGCGCCCGCCTCGGTCATGCCGCGGCCGTACATCGCGCCGACCAGCAGGTTCTCGAACACGGTGAGCGTCTCGAACGGCTTCGGCACCTGGTAGGAGCGCCCGATGCCGGCGCGGCAGCGCGCCTCGGGCGCAAGGTCGGTCACGTCCGCCCCGTCGAGGCGGATGGTGCCAGTGTCGGCGGCGACGTCGCCGGCGATCAGGTTGAACAGCGACGACTTGCCCGCGCCGTTGGGCCCGATGATGCCGACCGCCGCGCCCTCTTCGACGGACAGATCGATGCCGTCGGCGACGGCGACCGAGCCGAACGACTTCGAGAGGTTTTCGATGGCGAGGATCATGGGCGGCCAGGGCGCGGCGCGGTCACGGGAGATGCAATCGTGTCCGGCCGCCGGGAGGTCCCGGCGGCCGTCACGTAAGGATCGATCAGGAGATCGCTTCCATCTTGCTGGTGACCGGGATCTCCGGCGCGGTGCGGTTGTCGGTGATCACGAGGTCGTACTTGTTGCCGTCCTTGAGACGCCACTGGCCGCCGACGAGCGGCGTCTTGGTGATGTTCTTGGCGGCGAAGGGCGGCAGGCCCTTGCCGTTCCACGACACGTTGCCGACGATGGTGTTGTGGTTCGACTTGGCGATGGCGTCGCGGATCGCCTTGCCGTCGTGCAGGTCCTCGGTGCGCTTCAGCACATCGACCGCCATCTCGAACAGGCTGTGGATGAAGCCGATGGGCTGGGTCCACTGCTTGCCGGTCGCCTGCGAGTAGGCGGCGGCGAGCTGGCCGGCGCTCTGGCCGGTCAGCGACGACTTGTAGGGGTGCGCCGGCGACCACCACACCTCGGACGACAGGTTGTGGCCCGCGGGCCCCAGCGCCTCGACCGACACCGGGAACAGGATCGCCTTGCCGACGCTCGCCGCCTTCGGGCGGTAGCCCTGCTGGCGCGCCTGGGTCCAGAAGGTGGTGAAGTCGGGCGGCAGCATGACGCCCGTCATGATGTCGGCGCCCGCCTTCTTGAACGCCGTGATCTGGGCGGTGAAGTCGTCACTCAGGTTCTGGTAGCGGCCGGGATCGACCAGCTTGAAGCCCTGCTTCGACAGCACCGGCGGGAAGCCGACATGCGCGTCGCCCCAGGCGTTGCCGTCGGCGTCGTTGGGATAGGCCGCGCCGACGATCTTGTTGGTGTCGAGCTGCGACCACATGTTGGTGAAGACGGAGATGACGTCCTCGAGGCCCCAGAAATAGTGGTAGGCCCACTCGAACGGCTTCCACGACTTGGGATCGCCGGGGTTCGCCTGCTGGCCGATGAACCACGGCTGCCACGGGCAGTTGGTGGAGATGCAGGGCACCTCCTCGATCTCGCACTGGGTCGCCACCGGGTTCGTGGTCTCCGGCGTGTTGGCGACCATCATCAGGTCGACCTTGTCCTGGACGATCAGCTCCTTGGCCACGTCGGCGGCGCGGTTGGCGTTCGACTGCGAGTCCTTGACGATGACCTCGATCGCGACCGTCCGGTTGCCGATCCTGAGGCCGCTGCCGACCATCTTGCGGAAATTGCCGATGATGAAGTCGTCGGCCTCGGCGAACGGCGCGAGCGGGCCGGACTTCGGGCTGACATAGCCGATCTTCACCGGCTTGCCCTGCGCGATGGCCGGCATCGGCAGGTGCGAGGCGGCGGCGAGCGTCGCCGTCGCGCCGGCGCCGATCACGAACGTGCGGCGGCCGATCGCGGAAGTCGGCTTCTCGGTCAGACCCCGGCTACCCTTCTTCGTACCCTTCTTGTCGTCGGTCATGGGATGTCTCCTTCTGGTCCCTTGTAATCGTTTATTGCTTTGGCGACCCGCGGTCAGTCCCTGTTCCGCAGGACGTGATAGCTGAGCTCGCCGGGGTCCGACAGGTCGGGAACCGTCCAGCCGCCGAGATCGTACTCCGCCATGCAGGCTTCGGCGAAGCCGCGCATCTTGTCCGCATCGCCCGACGCTTCGGCGCCGAACAGGCAGTAGCGCCGGATCTCCTCGGTCGAGCCGCCGTAGTTGATCTCGTAGAGCTCGTGGCGCGCACCGAACTCGCTCCCCAAAGTATCCCACAGCAGCTTCATCAGCTTGACGCGGTCCTCCGCGGAATAACCATTGGAGCCGCGCAGGTAGCGGTCGAGATAGGGGCGGATCTCCGGGTTGCCGAAGTCGTTGGCGTGGCTGTTGAGGTAGATCAGGCCGGACGCGCAGGTCTGCTCGATCAGGTACTTCACCTTGGTGTAGGCCATCGTCGCGATGATCTGGTAGGCGTTGCCCGGCTCCATCTTGGGCAGCAGGTAGTCGCCGATCCAGGGCTGCGGGTTCCGCACCATCGCGTCCGACAGGCCCCAGAACAGGTTCCGCCACGCGATGACCTCGCCGATGTTAGCCTGCACGCCGCGGTAGCCCTTGGTGCCGGCGGCCTCGGTTGCCTTCAGGAGCAGCCCGGCGATGAAGTCGAGCTTGACCGCGAGGCGCGTGCAGCCGTGGACGACGAAGCGCGGCAGGAAGCCGGTCTGCGGGAAGAAGTTGTTGGCCTTCTCCATGTCGCGATAGACGAAGACGTTCTCCCAGGCTCCATGTCGCGATAGACGAAGACGTTCTCCCAGGGCACCAGCACCTTGTCCATGATGAACACGGCGTCGTTCTCGTCGAGGCGGCTGGACAGCGGATAGTCGAACGGGCTGCCCATCGCCGTCGCCGACATCTCGTAGGAGGTGCGGCAGATGAATTTCACGCCGGGCGCGTTGGTCGGGATCATGAAGACGACCGCGAAGCCCGGGTCCTGCAGCGGGATCAGCCCGTGATGGGCGACGAAGGTGTAGTTGGTCAGCACCGAGCCCGTCGCCACCACCTTGGCGCCGGAGACGACGATGCCCGCATCCGTCTCCTTCTCGACATGGACGCAGACGTCGGCGACCTCGTTCGGCGGCTTGTCGCGGTCGACAGGCGGATGGATGATCGCGTGGTTCACGAACGGCACCCGCTCCTGGCAGTAGCGGTACCAGCGCTTCGCGTTCTCCTGGTAGGGGTCGTAGAAGTCGGCGTTGGCGCCGAGGGTGGCGAGGAACGACGCCTTGTAGTCGGGCGACCGGCCGATCCAGCCGTAGGTCTCGCGCGCCCAGGCGGCGATGGCGCTGCGGCCCTGCAGCAGGTCCTCGGGCGTCTTCGGCGCCTTGAAATAGGCATGCGTCATGCCGCTGTTGCCGGTGTCGGTCGGCAGCAGCAGCTCGTCCTTCTTCTTCGGGTCGTGCAGCGCGTCGAACAGCCGCGCCGTCATGCGCGCGGTATTGCGGAAGGCGGGATGCTCGGTGACGTTCTTCACCCGCTCGCCGTAGATATAGACCTCGCGCCCGTCGTCGAGCGAGGCGAGGTATTCCTTCCCCGTCATCATGGTCGCGTTTGGTACGTTTGCGGTGGATTCGGGCAGCGCATTGAATGCCGCCGCGTCGCTACGGTCCGTCGTCGCCACGATCGCCGTCTCCCATTCTATGGCGCGGTTGTCCTGGCGCCCGTTATGCCCCGGGAAATACTATGGATTGCGGGGGTGACTGTCCAACGGCGACGCGGCCCGGCCCATAAATTCCCGACGTCCGGGGGCGGGCCGGGCCGGGGCGGATTTTTGCCCTGCGGCAGGGTGGACGGTTGCGTGCACCGCAGCACAGGCGTAGTTTGCCGCCGCAAAAACCACCCGGGAAAGGGTCTCTTCGAAATGTCTCTCATCGCGCAGCGTCTAACGCGGATCAAGCCGTCGCCGACCAACGTCCTCACGGGCAAGGTCGCGGAGCTGAAAGCGGCGGGCCGGGATATCATCGGCCTCGGCGCGGGCGAGCCTGACTTCGATACGCCGGACAATATCAAAGAGGCCGCGAAGCGCGCGATCGACGCGGGCGAGACCAAGTACACGCCGATCCCCGGCACGATGGCGCTGCGGAAGGCGATCTGCGCCAAGTTCAAGCGCGAGAACGGGATCGACTACACGCCCGACCAGGTGATCGTCTCGTGCGGCGGCAAGCAGGTGCTCTACAACGCCTTCATGGCGACGCTCGATCCGGGCGACGAGGTCATCGTCCCCGCGCCCTACTGGGTCTCGTATCCGGACATGGTGCTGCTTGCGGAAGGCGAGCCGGTGTTCGTCGAGGGCGCCGAGGAGAAGGGCTTCAAGATCACCGCGGCGCAGCTGGAAGCGGCGATCACGCCCAAGACCAAGTGGGTGCTGCTCAACTCGCCCTCGAACCCGACCGGTGCGGCCTACACGCGCGACGAGCTCAAGGCGCTCACCGACGTCCTCATGCGCCACCCGCACGTCTGGGTGATGACCGACGACATGTACGAGCACATCGTCTACGACGGCTTCGAGTTCACGACGCCGGTGCAGATCGAGCCCGGCCTCAAGGACCGCACGCTCACCATCAACGGGCTCTCCAAGGCCTATTCGATGACCGGCTGGCGCGTCGGCTACGCGGCGGGCCCGAAGGCGCTGATCGACGCGATGATCGTGGTGCAGTCGCAGTCGTCCACGCACACGTCGTCGATCAGCCAGGCGGCGTCCGTGGAGGCGCTGAACGGCACCCAGGACTTCATCGAGCCCAACGCCGAGATGTTCCGCGAGCGGCGCGATCTGGTCGTCTCGATGCTCAACCAGGCGACCGGCATCACCTGCCGCACGCCGGAGGGCGCGTTCTACGTCTACCCGTCCTGCGCCGGCGTCATCGGCAAGACCGCGCCCGACGGCACGAAGATCACGGACGACACGGCGTTCTGCGGCTATCTGCTCGACAGCGAGGGGGTCGCCGTGGTGCCGGGCACGGCGTTCGGCCTCGCGCCCTATTTCCGCATCTCCTATGCCGCGTCGCTCGAGATGCTGACCGAGGCCTGCCAGCGCATCCAGCGCGCCTGCGCCGCGCTGCGCTGACGGCTGCCCCGGAAGGGCCATTAAGATAACCCGCCCCGGAAGGGGCGGAGTCATAAAGCGAAACGGGCCCCGAATGGGGCCCGTTTTCTTTGTGCCGTCGCGCCGTCAGCTCAGGCGGCTGCGTGGTGCGCTTCGTCGGCCGGATCCGGCGGCAGGCCGGTATCGGTGACGGAAATCCGGACCGTATCTGCACCGATCATTTCCTGCTGGACCGTGACGACGCCGTTCTCGCTGCCGTACTTGATGGCGTTGGTCATCAGGTTCAGCATCACCTGCTTGAGGCGGGTGTTGTCGGCACGGACGGCATAGCGGTTCGGGCTGGTCCCGGGCACCGAGATGCGGATGCCGCGCGCATCGGCCATGTTGGTCACGAGCGAGAGGCAGCCGTTCACGCTCGCGGTCACGTCGACGTCCTCGATCGAGAGCGGCGTCGTTCCGGCCTCGATCTTCGCGAGGTCGAGCACGTCCTGAATGAGGAGGAGGAGATGCTCCCCGCTCTTTCGGATATGCCGCGCATAGGTCTTCTGCGTGTCGGAAAGCGGGTCCTTGTTGCTTATTTCGAGGAGCTGGGCGAACCCGATCACGGCGTTGAGTGGCGTGCGCAGTTCGTGGCTCATCGATGACAGGAAATCGCTCTTGGCGTTGTTCGCCCGCGAGGTCTCGCGGAGCGCCTCGTCGAGTTCGTCGCGGGCGCGGGTTAGGCGCCGCTGGTTGACGATCAGGAGCGCGGCGCCGACGGCGATCAGCGCGATGACGGCGGCGCCGAGGTTGAGGAAGTGCACGGCGTCGTCGAGCGCCTGAGACATTCGGGCTTCGTGCTCGGCTTTCCGCACGGCGAACCGCTTGCCGAGGAGTTCGAGCGCGGCGAAGGCGGGACTGTCGTCGACGCGCACCAGCGCGTCGATCTGCTCGGCGGACAGGCGCGCCGCTTTCCGGACGGCAATGCCCTGTTTCACCATATATTCGTCGATCGTCCGCTCGATCGTATCGAGCGCTTCGCGTTCTTCCGGACTCTTCAGGTGACCGCGGAGTGCCAAAACCTGTTTTCTGAACGCTCGGTGGTTTGCCGCAATCCTGTCGAGATTACCCTTGTCGCGGCGCAGGATGTAATTCTTGAAATTGTGGATCAGGCCGCCATAGCCGACGCTCGTCTGCAGCTGGCCGAGGGCGTGTCGCATTTCCGATGAATTGCTGCTGTAACGGGCCCACGCATCGTTGACCGCACGGAACCGGCTCGATGCCTCTATGCCGAAGCCGAGCAGAACGACGATGCAGACGCCCGCAACGGTCGCGATGAGCGCCGATTTTCCGGCGAGCAGACTCTCCAGGCGCCGCATGGTGCCGCTTCGTTCTACGGTGCCGCTTCGTTCCGAGGAGTCGCCCATAAGGGCCGCCTTTCGCTATCGGGTAGATTCGGTGCCGGTGCCGGTGCCGTTGTCCGTATCGCTTTTCGGCGGATCCGCAGCCGCTTGAGACCGGACGAAGCCGCCTGAAATTGGAGCGCTAAAGTTGCTTATCGCGAATACAGTCACCACCTATGGTTAACAAACCATTAATTCGTGCAGGGCCTTCGCCCCGCTCCCGTCCCGATGACAGGCCTGCGCTGACCGCCTAGTCTCCCGTCATGCACCCGTGGATCGTCCTCCAGCTCCTGATCGTCCTCGCCGCCGCCAACGGCGCGCCCGTGCTCGCCCGGAAGATTTTCGGGGACCGCTTCGCGAAGCCGCTCGACGGCGGCGCGAAATTCACCGACGGGCGGCCGGTGTTCGGCCCGTCGAAAACCTTCCGCGGCCTCGTCGCCGCGGTGTTCGCCGCCGCGGTCGCGGCGCCCCTGGTCGGGCTGCCGCCGGCGGTCGGCGTCGTTGCCGGCGCCGGCGCCATGACCGGCGACCTGATCTCCAGCTTCGTCAAGCGGCGCATGGGCAAGGCATCGAGCAGCCGGGCGACCGGGCTCGACCAGATCCCGGAATCGCTGATCCCGCTGTTCCTGTGCGCGTTCCTGGTGGGCCTCTCGATCGTCGACATCGTGATCGGAACCATCTTGTTCATGCTGGGCGAGATGATCCTGTCGCCGCTGCTCTTCCGCCTCGGCATCCGCAGCCGGCCGTACTGAGGGGGGCAGGGGCAGAGGCAGAGGCGTTCCCGCCTTTTCCCACGTCATCCCCGCGAAAGCGGGGATCTCCCACCACCGCCGCAACAGGATTCCCGCTTTCGCGGGAATGACACGCTAACGGTGGGGCGCGCCTATCCCCGGCGCAGCGTGTGCACCGTGATCTCGGGCGGGCAGTTGAGGCGCACGGGCACGATGGTCGTGCCCGCGCCGGCCGAGGTGTAGCCCGCCATCCCGCCATGACGCCACGCGCCGCGGCCGTATCGCCGCGGCAGCCTGGCGTCGAGCGTCACCGGAATGCCGCCCGGCAGGCAGATCTGGCCGCCGTGGGTGTGCCCCGAGAGCATAAGGTCGAAATCGGCGTGCGCCGCCTGGCGGAAGATCTCGGGCGTGTGCGACAGCAGGATCGACGCCTCCTCGTGGGGAAAGCCCGACGCTGCCTTCTCGATGTTGTCGACGCGGAAATAATGCGCATCGTCGATGCCCGCGATGTGAAGTCGCGTGCCGTCGCGCTCCAGCGTCACGGCTTCGTTCATCAGCAGGCGGATGCCCATCTCCTCCATGCCGGGCACCATGCACACCGTGTCGTGGTTGCCGAGGACCGCGTAGACCGGCGCCGCGATGTGGGCGCGCACCCGGGCCAGCGCATCGAGCGCGGGCGCGAAGGCCCCCGACGTGCGGCCGCGGAAATCGCCCGTCAGCGCGCAGATGTCGTAGTCGAGCAGCGGCAGGATCTCGGCGAGGCGGGCCATCGCGCCCGGGCTGATGTCGGCGTGCATGTCGCTGACATGGAGGATGGTGAATCCGTCGAAGGCGGCGGGCAGGCGGGCGAGCGCGATCTCGTTGGCGCGTACCCGGATGTTGCCCGCGTTGCGCCGGCCGCGCCCGTAGAGGCCGCTCAGCCGGATCGTCGTGCGGATCAGGTTGTGCACCGAGTACCAGTTCTCGATGTGGAAGAAGTTGAGCCCGTGGCCGAAGGCGCGCGCCTCGAATTCGCGCTCGATGCCGAGGCGCTGGCGCGCGTGCACGCGGCCCAGCCGTTCTTCCAGTCGCTTCTCTAGGTCGGGCGTCAGCCCGGCGGGCGGCCAGGTACTGCTCTGTGTCACGGTTCCGCGGAAGGCCCCGGTTCTGGTGTGGCGCGAGAGTCGTTGCGGTGTCGTTGCGGCGTCGTCGGGTTATGCGCCGGACCGGTCCCGATTGCAAACGCCGCGCCTCTATACGCTTGCGTATGGCTCCCGCCGTGCGGAACAATGGTTGTCCCTGCAACGCATTTGTGGCCAGACGGCCTCCCGAGGCGTCGCAAGAACGTCCGGAAGAGATGCGGCCGTCGCGGCACGGGAGGAAAGCTATGAGCGGTGGCACACGCTGCGCGGCGCTGGTCGGTCCGTACCTCAGCGGCAAGACAACTCTGATGGAAGCCCTTCTGCACTCGGCGGGCGCGATCCATCGCCGCGGGTCGGTCAAGGACGGCAACACGGTGGGAGATTCGGCGGCGGAGGCGCGGGCGCGCCGCATGTCCACCGAGATCTCGCACGGTTCCATGGAATATCTCGGCGAATCCTGGTCGGTCCTCGACTGCCCCGGCTCGATCGAGCTGATGCAGGAATATCTCGGCGCGCTCAACGTCGCCGACATCGGCGTGATCGTGGTCGAGCCGCTCGTCGAGCGGGCGACGACACTGCTGCCGGTCTTCAAGGCGCTCGAATCGCGCGAGCTTCCCCACATGGTGTTCATCAACAAGGTGGACACGCTGATGGCGACGATCGAGGAGATCGTCGCGTCGCTCAGGAACGTCTCGGCGCACCCGCTGCTGCTTCGCGAGTATCCGATCGTCGAGGGCGACTCCGTGATCGGCCATGTCGACCTGATCAGCCGCCGCGCCTTCCGCTACGTCGAGCGCGAAACGTCGGAGGAGATCGACTTCCCGAAAGACATCGCCGACGAGGTCGAACTCGCGCGCGGCGAGATGCTGGAGACCCTCGCCGATTTCGACGACACGATCCTCGAAAAGCTCCTCGAGGAAGAGCTTCCCGACGTGGGCGAGATCTACGCCAAGGCCGCCGAGGCGATGCGCCGCGGCCAGCTCGTGCCGGTCTATTTCGGTTCCGCCGAGCATAATTTCGGCATCCGCCGCGTGCTCAAGGCGCTGCGCCACGAGGCGCCGCAGCCCGAGGCGCGGGCCCGCGCGCTGGGCTTCGATCCGGCCTCGCAGAATGCTACTGCCCAGGTGTTCAAGACCTACCATGCGCCCCACAGCGGCAAGGTCTCGCTGTCGCGCATCTGGTCAGGCGAGGTGACCGAGGGCCAGACGCTCGGCGGCATCCGTGTGGGCGGGCTGCTGCGCCTCCAGGGCGGGCACTCGGAGAAGATCCCGTCGGCGGGCCTCGGCCAGGTCGTCGGGCTCGCGCGCATGGACGCGGCGAAGACGGGCGACGTGCTGGCGGCCGATGCGGCCGCGCCGGACGGGGCGCGCTGGCCCGAGGCGCTCGTGCCGGTCTATTCGCTCGCCATCCTGCCCGACAACCGCTCGGACGAGGTCAAGCTCTCGACCGGTCTGCAGAAGCTCGCCGAGGAGGATCCGGCCCTCGTCTGGCGCCAGAACGACGAGACGCACGAACTCGTCCTGCACGGCCAGGGCGACATCCACCTGCAGATCGCGATGGAGAAGCTCGCGGGCAAGTACGGCGTCGCCACGTCGTCCGCGAAGCCCAGCGTGCCGTATCGCGAAACGATACGTAAAACGGTGTCCCAGCACGGCCGCTTCAAGCGCCAGACCGGCGGGCACGGCATGTTCGGCGACGTCCATGTCGACATTGCGCCATTGCCCCGCGGCTCGGGCTTCACGTTCTCCGACAAGGTGGTGGGCGGCGCCGTGCCGCGTCAGTTCATCCCCGCGGTCGAGGCCGGCGTGAAGGAATTCGCGGTCGAGGGGCCTCTTGGGTTTCCCGTGGTCGACTTCGCGGTGACGCTGACCGACGGCCAGTTCCACTCGGTCGACAGCAACGAGATGTCGTTCAAGCTCGCCGCCCGCGTCGCCATGTCCGAGGGGCTGCCGAAGTGCAACCCGGTGCTGCTCGAGCCGATCGTCAAGGTGACGATCGACGTGCCCTCCGAATACACTAACAAGGTGCACGGGCTGATCAGCGGCCGGCGCGGCCACATTCTCGGCTTCGAGGGCAAGCCGGGCTGGACCGGCTGGGATTCGGTGTTCGCCAACATGCCCGAATCCGAAATCCACGACCTGATCATCGAGCTCAGGTCGCTCACCCAGGGCGTCGGCACCTATTCCGCGGAGTTCGATCACCTCCAGGAACTCTCGGGACGCGTCGCCGACGAGATCGTCGCCCAGCGCGCCGCGACGAAGGGCGAGGCGCGGGCGCACTGAACTCCGCGCCGATTGAAGGGGCAAGCGAAAGGCGGGGAGGGGCATGGCGCCTCTCCCCCGTGCCCCGGGCCGGAGGTGCGACGTTTCGTCCCCCTGGCGACGGCATGTCCGCGTCCCGTCGTGTAACGAAGAGGGACGTTTCCGGCTCCGCCTCCCCGATTTCGCCGCCCGAATTTTGACCCCCGAATTTTGACCCCCGAATTTTGACCCCCGAATCTCGAAAGGACTGCAGACCGATGAAGAACATTCTCATCGCAACCGATCTCACGCCCCATTCCGACCGTGCGCTCGCCCGCGCGATCCGGCTCGCCGGGTAGGAGGCGCGGCTCCGCGTCCTCCACGTGGTCGACGAGGACCTGCCGGAGGATGCGGCCTCGTTCGTCACGGCGAGTGCGGAGAAGGCGATCGTGGGCCAGGTCGCGGCGCATGTGCCGGCCGGCGCGGCGCCGCCCGAATGCGTCGTATCGCTCGGCCGCGGCTACCGCACCATCCTCGAGGCCGCGGACGAGATTGACGCCGACCTCATCGTCGCCGGCATCCACCGCGACGAATCGCTCGGCAGCCACTTTCTCGGCACCACCGTCGAGCGCGTGCTGCGGGCTGGGCGCCGCCCCGTGCTGGTGGTCAGCGAGCCCCCTGCAGGCCCGTACCAACGCGCGATGGTGTGCGTCGATTTCTCGGTCCATTCGCGCCGCGCCGTCGAGTGTGCGCTGGCGATGGTGCCGGACGGCGAGGCGATCCTGCTGCACGTGTACGACGTGCCCTTCGCGGGCCTGATCACCGACACGGCGTCCCGGGACGAGATGCGGGCGGCCGAGGAGGAGCGGTTCCGCGAAATGATGGACGGCGAGCTGAAAGCGTTCGTCGCCTCGCTCGCGCGGCCGCCCGCGAAACTGCGCCACCTGCTGGTGCGCGGCAGCGTGCGCGAGGAGATCCGGCGCGCGGCGGCGGCGGAAAAGCCCGACGTCCTCGCCATCGGCACCCACGGACGGACCGGCGTCTCGCGGGCCTTCCTCGGCAGCGTCGCCGCCGACATCCTCGACGATCCGCCCTGCGACGTCCTTGCGGTCAAGGCCTGGTGAACGCGGCCCCGCCGGAAATTCCTCCGGAAATCCCGCCGGAAATCGCGCCGGAAATCTCGCGCATCGGCCGTGCAGTCCATTGCGGGAAAGCGCCGGTCGCATTAGGCTCCATACGCATGCGCACGGCGGTTACGCCGTAACCGCGTCACTATAGGGAGAGAATCATGCGTTATTCGTTCGGAGCGGCGCTCGCCGCTGCGCTGGCGGCGGCGATGGCCGCGACGCCCGCGGCGGCCGACCCGGTCGCCGACTTCTACAAGGGCAAGCAGGTCAACATCGTCATCGGCTTCGGCGCCGGCGGCGGCGTCGACACCTTCGCCCGCTTCGTCGGCCGCCATCTCGGCGATCATATTCCGGGCAAACCCACCGTCGTCGTGCAGAACATGCCGGGCGGCGGCGGCTTCAAGTCGACCAACTACATCTACAACGCGGCGCCCAAGGACGGCACCTACATCACGACCATGCTGTCGTCGAACGCGATCGAGCCCGCCATGGGCAATCCCGGCGCGAAGTGGGATACGTTCAAGCTCAACTGGCTCGGCAACGCCACGCGCGACTACGGCGCGTGCATCGCGTCGGGCAAGTCGGGCTTCAAGTCGATCACCGACGCGAAGGACCGGGAGATCATCTTCGGCGCCACCGGCCCGAGCGCGCTGACCGCCCAGCATCCCTACGCGCTGGCGCAGCTCCTCGGCCTCAAGACCAAGGTCATTCTCGGCTACAAGGGCACTCGCGAGATCTGGACGACGATGGAACGCGGCGAAACGCACGCGGTCTGCGCCTTCTGGGCGTCGCTCGCCATGGGCCCGCAGAAGTCGAACATGGAGAACGGAACCTTCGTTCCGATCGTCCAGATCGGCTCGAAGCCGCATCCGGTGTTCGGCAAGGCGCCGATGGTCTACGACCTCGCGAAGACCCCCGAGGACCGCCAGGTGATGAAGTTCGTCTTCGGCATCGCCGAGATCTCGCGTCCGTTCGCGGCGCCTCCGGGCGTCCCGGCCGACCGCCTCGCCGCGCTGCGCAAGGCGTTCATGGACACGATGACCTCCAAGGAGCTCAAGGAGGACGCGGTGCGCAACAAGCTGATCATCGACCCGATGGACTGGAAGGAGACCGAGGACGCGTTCCGCGAGGCGCTTTCCATGCCGAAGGCGATCGTCGACCGCGCCAAGGAAGTGATCCGCAAGCCGAGCTGACGCGAGGCGACCGGAACGACACGCGAAGGGGCGCCCGCGGGCGCCCCTTCTTTTTGCGCGGAATTTCTTCCGCATCCGGGCCGGCGCGGTGCGCGTTCACCCTCCGCTGACGTTTTTTTGATTAGGTCCGGCGCAGCCCGCCGTTATCTTGGTGGGACCGAACAGGGGAGGCGCCGCGATGCTCACGCGATCGAAACCGAACTGGATGCTGCCCGAATCGGCGGCGACGCCGGAAGCCGCGTTCCTCAACCGGCGCGAGCTCGGGCGCATGATCGCCGCCGGCACCATCCTCGCCGCCGGCGCGCCGCTCGCCGGGCTCGCGGGCAAGGCGCACGCGGCAGAAGCCGATCCCTCGGCCGGGCTCTATCCTGCGAAGCGAAACGACCTCTACAAGCTCGACCGCGCGGTGACCGACGAGAAGCTCGTCACCACCTACAACAATTTCTACGAGTTCGGCTCGCACAAGCAGATCTGGCAGGCGGCGCAGAAGCTCAGGATCCGGCCGTGGACCGTCACCATCGACGGCATGGTCGAGAAGACGATGACCGTCGACATCGACACGCTGCTGAAGGCGATGCCGCTCGAGGAGCGGCTCTACCGCCACCGCTGCGTCGAGGCGTGGTCGATCGCCGTGCCATGGACCGGCTTCCCGATGAAGGCGCTGGTCGACTATGCGAAGCCGACCTCAGGCGCCAAGTACGTCGTGATGAAGACGTTCCACGACAAGGAGATGGCCCCCGGCCAGCGCCAGGTCTGGTACCCGTGGCCCTATGTCGAGGGGATCACCATCGAGGAGGCGACCAACGAGCTCACGCTGATCGGCACCGGCGCCTATGGGAAACCCATGGCGAAACAGAACGGCGCGCCGCTCCGCCTCATCGCGCCGTGGAAATACGGCTTCAAGCAGGTCAAGTCGATCGTCAGCTTCACCTTCACCGACAAGCGCCCGAAGAGCTTCTGGGAGGAGATTCAGGCCGCCGAGTACGGCTTCTGGGCCAACGTGAACCCGGAGGTCGACCACCCGCGCTGGAGCCAGGCGAGCGAGAAGCTCCTCGGCACCGGCGAGCGCGTGCCGACGCTCCTCTACAACGGCTACGCCGAGCAGGTCGCCCATCTCTACAAGGACATCAAGGGCGAGAAGCTCTTCATGTGACGGCGGGCGCGGGGCGCGCTCACCGCGCCCCGCGCCTTGTCCATCGTCCGGTCATGAGGCACGATGCCGCTCCCGCCCGCCGACCGAACGGACGCCGCCCCGATGGCCGCTGCTACCCCTTCATCCGCCCGCCCTCTCTCCCCATTCCGGCGCTTCGTCCGAAAAATCATCGCCGGTGATCCGCACCGGCGGACGCGGCTGCACGACGAGAAGGGCAATCTCGCCCACCCCGGCGAATGGCTCTACCTGCCGCTGGTGCTCGAGCGCTTCCTTGGCCGCGTGCTGTTCGGCCACCTCCATGCCGAGCCGTGGTGGACCTTCCGCATCAAGAAGCGCATCGCCCAGCTCCTCGGCCCCGGCACGAACGCGGTCGAGTTCGGCTCGGGCCAGTCGACGCTGTGGCTCGGAGCGCGCGTCGGACGGCTGCTGTCGATCGAGGAGAACGCCGACTGGGCGGCGCGGGTGAAGACGAGCCTCGCCCGTGCCGGGCTTGGCAACGTCGTCCACGAGCTGCGCCCGCCGGAGAGCTATGCCGATCTCTCGGCGGTGCCCGACGGCTCGGTCGATTTCTGCGTGATCGACGGCTACGCGCGCGGCCGCTGCGCCGCGGCGGTCCTGCCAAAGATGAAGGACGGCGGCTAGGTCTATCTCGACAATTCGGACAAGGACATGGGCCAGCCCGAGGACGGCTTCAACGTGCGCTCGGCCGAGGCGACGCTCCGCGCCGCCGCCGCGCCGGGCGGCATCGAGACCTTCACCGGCTTCACCATCGGCTTCCTCAACACCCACCAGGGCACGCTGTTCCGCATCCGCCGGGCGTAAGCACGCCGGGGTTGAGCGCCGGCCATGCGCGGGCGTACGGTGGCTGCCACCTCAGTTGGGACAGTTGCGGGCACGCGCCGCGGAAATCCGCCAAAAAAGAAGCCCGGAAATCCGTGGATCTCCGGGCAGTCAACAGGGAGGCTTCACGTCTGGGAGACGTAGGATCCGAAGACCCTCCCGGACAAGGCGTCCGGGGCGCGGCGCACCCGTAGGGCCCGCCGCCGCTCATTCGTAGATAGGAGCGGTCTTAACGAATTGAAACCTTACATATGGAAAATCTGCTATGCGAATTGCGCATAGATTTAAACCATTGTGATGTAAGGATTATTTTGCCCTGCTGCTGATCGAGCGCACCAGGAAATCGCGAAATACGACGATCCTTTGCGAATGGCGCAACTCTTCCGGGTAGACGAGGTATATGTCGAACTTCGGCCCCTCGAGCTCGGGCAGGATCGGTACGAGGTCGTGGGCGAGCTGGCCCATGTAGTCGGGCAGCGACGCGATGCCGAGGCCGCTCGCGGCGGCGCGGAGCATGGCGTAGATGTTGTTCACCCTGAGCACCGGCTCGCGCCGCTCGCCCTCGGGCTTTCCGGCATGCAGCAGCCAGTTGATGTCGGTGAAGGGCTGATGGAACGAATCGTCGTAGGCGATGATGCGGTGGCGGTCGAGGTCGGCGAGCTTCGCCGGTTGGCCGTTGTCCTTGAGGTAGTTGGGCGACGCGAACACGCGGTGGTGCATGGTGAGCAGCGGTCGGCGCACGAGGTCGGCCTGGGTCGGCGGCGTCATGCGGATGGCGACGTCGGCCTCGCCCATGGAGAGGTCGAGCTCGTCCTCGGCGACGATCAGCGTCACCTGAATGTCGGGATAGCGCTCGATGAACTCGCGGAGCCGCTCGGTCAGCCAGATCGAGCCGAACGCGACGGCGGTCGTGATGCGCAAGGGCCCCTGCGGCCGGTCACGCGCCTCGGAGACGAGGGCCTCGGCGATGGCGACCTTGGCGTAGACCTCCTTCGCCGCGGCGAACAGCGTCTCGCCGGATTCTGTGAGCTTGAGGCCGCGAGCGTGTCGGTGGAACAGCGGCACGTTGAGGCTCTGCTCCAGCGCGCTCACCTGCCTGCTCACCGACGACTGCGAGAGGTTCAGGATCTCGCCCGCATGGGTGAAGCTCCCGGCCTCGGCGACCGCATGGAATACGCGCAGTTTGTCCCAGTCCATTCCCGAAATTCCGTACCGTTCCAGAACAGATCCTTTCGATGCGGCCCTATTCGGCCGCTGCGGGCGCCGCGGCTTCGAGCGCGGCGATGTATTTCTCGGCTTCGAGCGCGGCCATGCAGCCGGTGCCCGCGGCGGTGACCGCCTGCCGATAGGTGTGGTCCTGCACGTCGCCGGCGGCGAACACGCCGTCGACGCTGGTCCGCGTCGAGTCGGAAGCGGTGACGAGGTAGCCGCCCGCGTCCATGTCGAGCTTGCCCTTGAACAGCGCCGTCGCCGGGCTGTGGCCGATGGCGATGAACAGCCCGTCCACCTTGAGGGTCGATTCCGCGCCGGTCTTGACGTTGCGGAGCTTCACGCCGGTCACGCCGGGCGGGTTGCCCTCGCCCAGCACCTCGGCGATCTCACTGTCCCACACGGTCTCGATCTTGGGGTTGGCGAACAGCCGCTGCTGCAGGATCTTTTCCGAGCGCAGCGTGTCGCGGCGGTGGATCAGCGTCACCTTGGTGGCGTGGTTGGTCAGGTACAGCGCCTCCTCGACGGCGGTGTTGCCGCCGCCGACGACGGCGACTTTCTTGCCGCGGAAGAAGAAGCCGTCGCAGGTCGCACAGGCCGAGACGCCGAAGCCCTGGTACTTCTTCTCGCTGTCGAGGCCGAGCCAGCGCGCCTGCGCGCCGGTCGCCACGATCACCGCGTCGGCGACGTAGGCGTCGCCGGAATCGCCGGTGCATCGGAACGGCCGCTTTGTGAAGTCGACGTCGACGATCAGGTCGTTGATCATCTTCGTGCCGACATGCTCGGCCTGGGCGCGCATCTGCTCCATCAGCCAGGGGCCCTGGATCACGTCGGCGAAGCCCGGATAGTTCTCGACGTCGGTGGTGATGCTGAGCTGGCCGCCCGGCTCCATGCCGGTGACGAGCATCGGCTCGAGCGAGGCGCGCGCGGCGTAGATCGCCGCGGTATATCCGGCCGGGCCGGACCCGATGATGAGCACCTTCACGCGGTGGGTTTCAGCCATCTTCGTCTTTCCCGGGGACATGAAGAGCGCGGCGGGCGGTGGGGCCCGGAGCGCTCAAAGTGTCCCGTTTATATCAAAACGTCCCATTTTTAGGACAGTTTGGGCCGAAATGCAATATATGCATGGCTCAATTCGGTCCGAATATAGTGCGATTGCCGGCGCAGGCAACGGCGGCGCATCGCTTGAAACGCCGCCGCGGTCATGATTCGTTGACCGGCGATCCGCACACTCCGCCGTTCCGCCGTGCCGAACGCAAAAGGAAAGCGCCCCATGAGCCGCCTGTTCCGCGCCGCACTCCCGCTTCTCGCGCTCGCCTTTTGGGGAGCCGGTCCCGCCGCGGCCGCCGACGCCATGTCCGCGATCCGCTCCCTCGCCGCCGGTTTCGAGATCGGCACGGTGGAGACGGAGGGCGACACGCTGGTCGTCGTCACGCGGGCGCCGGTCCTGCCCGACGGCGTCTTCGCGGCGATCGTGCGCGGCGTGCTCTGCCCCTATCTGCCGGGCACGGGCGTCCGAAACGCCGCCGTCCTCGTCAGCACCCGTCTCAAGGGCCGGACGATCCCCGCCACCCCGGTGGTATGCCAGGTCGCCGCCGAACGGGACGAGCGCTATAGCATCCGGTCCATTCTCGATATGGCGCAGGACTGGTCGTGCGAGCCCGGGCGAAAGTGCCCGTACTGAATTCGCCTGTTCCGGGCTGGCTCAGAATCCGCTCCCGGCCTATTCTCCGGCCATGAACAATATGCCCGTCACCGATCCGTCCTCCGCCGCTCCGTGCCCCTGCGGCTCGGGCGCGTCCTACGCCGAATGCTGCGGCCCCGCCATCTCCGGCGCGCGCGCGCCCGCGACCGCTGAGGCGCTGATGCGCTCGCGCTACGTCGCGATCTCGAAGGGCGAGATGGACTATGTCGATCGCACCTGGGCGCCCGAGACGCGTCCGCCGCTCGACGACGAGGGCGAGGTAACGGGCCCTGACGACGGTGAGATCGGTGCTGCCGCCGTCGAATGGCTCGGCCTCGAGATCCTCGGCACCGAGGCGGGCGGCGCGGGCGACGAGACCGGCGCGGTCGAGTTCGTCGCCACCGGCCGCCACGGCGGGCGCATGTTCCGCCACCGGGAGCGCTCCGAGTTCCGCCGCGAAGCCGGGCCCGGTTCGCCCTGGCTCTATCTCGACGGCGAGGTCGCCCCGGTCGAGCTCGTCCGCCAGGAGCCGGTGCGCGTCGACAAGGTCGGCCGCAACGAGCCCTGCCCCTGCGGCTCGGGCAAGAAATACAAGAAGTGCTGCGGCGCCGCAGCCTGAGAGGGGCAGCCTGACAGGGGCGGCCTGAGAGGGGCGGCTTGAGAGAGGGCCGCCTGACAGGGGCTGCTTAGGGGGGCGCCCAGGTCCCGCGCGTCCCTTCGCCGCGCGTTAACCATATTCCAACATCCGCTTGATCGGCCGCGGCGTCCCGCCTATCCAGATGACGCTAAGAGCCGGGCACCGTCCGGTTCGGTCATCGGGGCGATCGGCGCCCGGCGGAGACCTCCGTTGGGCGCCTCAGAGAATGGAAAACGGAATGAACCGGTTCGGATTCGGTAGACGGAAGAGCTTCGCACACACGGCATTGGTCGCCGCCGCGCTCACGGGGGCGGTCCCCGCTGGCGTTCAGGCGGCGCCGTTCTTCACCGGGCTCGGCGACCTGCCGGGCGGGCCCTTCCTCAGCATCACGCCGAATTTCGACAACCCCGTTTCGGGCGACGGTCTCGTCGTCGTCGGCCGCGGCAATACCGCATCCGGCATCCAGGCGTTCCGCTGGACGCAGTCGGGCGGCATGGTCGGCCTCGGCGGCACCAACAGCGAGGCGCATTCGACGTCGGGCGACGGGTCGGTCACCGTCGGCCAGGCGCTCACGTCGAACGGCAACGAGGCGGTGGCCTGGACGCAGTCGGGCGGCATGGTCGGGCTTGGCGACCTCGCGGGCGGATCCTTCACCAGCTCCGCCTTTTCGGTCTCCGCCGACGGCTCGACGGTCGTCGGGCAGAGCACGTCGTCAAACGGCGCCGAGGCGTTCGTCTGGACGCAGTCGGGCGGGATGGTCGGCATCGGCGACCTCGCCGGCGGCGCGTTCACCAGCCGGGCGCAGGCGGTCTCCGGCGACGGTTCGGTGGTCGCCGGCTTCGGCCGGAACGCGAGCGGCTTCGAGGCGTTCCGCTGGACGCAGGCAGGCGGCATGGTCGGTCTCGGCGATCTCGCCGGAGGCATTTTCCAGAGCCGCGCCTACGGCATCTCGACCGACGGCGCCGTGATCGTCGGCGAAGCGAACTCGGCGAACGGCCAGGAGTCGTTCATCTGGACGCAGTCGGGCGGCATGATCGGGCTCGGCGACCTCGGCGGCGGCGGGTTCGCCAGCATCGCCTTCGCGGCATCGGGCGACGGCTCCGTCGCGGTCGGCCGCGGCACCACGGCCGCCGGCAACGAGGCGTTCCTCTGGGACGCGGTCAACGGCATGCGGCTCCTCTCCGATGTGCTGACGGGCGACTACGGCCTCGATCTCACCGGCTGGACGCTGAACGACGCGCGCGGCATCTCGGACGACGGGCTGGTGATCGCGGGCTACGGCATCAATCCCTTCGGGAACACTGAGGCGTTCGTCGTCAACCTGCGCCAGGATGCGGTTTCCGAGGTGACGGAGCCGCCGGTTCTCGCGCTGTTCGCGCTGGCCTTCGTAGCCGTTGGCGTCCTCCGCCGCCGACGCACCGCCTGAGACCCACCGCACCCGACCGGACGATCGAGCGGCGGCCCGGCGGGGCCGCCGTTTCCTTTTGCGCCCGCTTCCGGCACGCTCTTTTCGGCGTACGGTTGAAACCGCGTAGTTTAGAACCCATATAAACTGGACCGCGGTCCGGACTCCGGCCGGACGACGCTGCGGACGGGGGAGGGGCACCGCGTACACGGCCCCGTCGCCGCACCGCCACCGGGAGCCTCCGCGGACCCGGCCGGACGACCGGCCGGGACATGCCCTTGAACAGGAGAAACTTCAGGATGGACGGAAACAGCCCCGCGCCGGCCGGCAAATGCCCGGTGATGCACGGCACCAGCGCCAACGCGACCCACGGCGGCCGCGGCAACAAGGACTGGTGGCCGAACCAGCTCAACGTCGGAATTCTCCGCCAGAACTCCGAGCTCGCCGACCCGATGGATCCGGGCTTCGACTATGCCGAGGCGTTCGGGAAGCTCGATTACAAGGCGCTCAAGAAGGACCTCTACGCGCTGATGACGGATTCGCAGCCCTGGTGGCCGGCGGACTTCGGCCATTACGGCCCGCTCTTCATCCGCATGGCGTGGCATAGCGCCGGCACCTACCGCATCGCCGACGGGCGCGGTGGCGCCTCCACCGGCACGCAGCGCTTCGCGCCGCTCAATTCGTGGCCGGACAACGCCAACCTCGACAAGGCGCGGCGCCTGCTGTGGCCGATCAAGAAGAAATACGGCAACAAGATCTCCTGGGCCGACCTGATGATCCTCGCCGGCAACGCGGCGCTGGAATCGATGGGCTTCCGCACCTTCGGGTTCGGCGGCGGCCGCGCCGAAGTCTGGCAGCCCGAGGAGGACATCAACTGGGGCGTCGAGGCTGAGTGGCTCGGCGACAAGCGCTACACCGACGACCGCGAGCTCGACAACCCGCTCGCCGCGGTGCAGATGGGCCTGATCTACGTCAACCCGGAAGGCCCGAACGGCAAGCCCGATCCGCTCGCCGCGGCCAAGGACATCCGCGAGACCTTCGCGCGCATGGCCATGGACGACGAGGAGACGGTCGCGCTGATCGCCGGCGGCCACACCTTCGGCAAGACGCACGGCGCGGGCGACGCGGCCCTCGTCGGGCCGGAGCCCGAGGCGGCGCCTATGGAGGCGATGGGTCTCGGCTGGGCCAGCTCGTACAAGAGCGGCAAGGGCGGCGACAGCATCACCAGCGGCCTCGAGGTGACGTGGACCACGACGCCCACCCGGTGGAGCAACAACTTCTTCGAGAACCTGTTCGGCTACGAGTGGGAGCTGACGAAGAGCCCGGCGGGCGCCTGGCAGTGGACGCCGAAGGACGGGGCGGGCGACGGCAAGGCGCCGCACGCACACGATCCGAAGAAGCGCGTCGCGCCGGCCATGCTGACGACCGATCTGTCGCTTCGTTTCGATCCGGCCTACGAGAAGATCTCGCGGAAGTTCTTCGAGAATCCGAACGCGTTCGCCGACGCTTTTGCCCGCGCGTGGTTCAAGCTGACCCACCGCGACATGGGCCCGAAGGCGCGCTACCTCGGCCCCGAGGTTCCCGCCGAGGACCTGATCTGGCAGGACCCGGTCCCCGCCCGCGATCACAAGCTGATCTCGGGGAAGGACGCCGAAGCGCTCAAGGCGAAGATCCTGAAGTCCGGCCTCTCGGTGCAGAATCTCGTGCTCGCGGCGTGGGCGTCGGCCTCGACCTATCGCGGCTCCGACATGCGGGGCGGCGCCAACGGCGCGCGCGTCCGCCTCGCCCCCCAGAAGGACTGGTCGGCGAACGAGCCGCGGCGCCTGAAGAAGACGATCGCGGCTCTGGAGAAGATCAAGGCGACCTTCGACCGCACCAACAGGAAGGCGGGCAAGCAGGTCTCGCTCGCCGACCTGATCGTGCTCGGCGGATGCGCCGCGATCGAGAAGGCGGCGGCGGAAGCCGGCCACAAGGTGAAGGTGCCCTTCGCCCCCGGCCGCACCGACGCCACCAGGGCGCAGACCGACGCGGACTCGTTCGCGCCGCTGGAGCCCGTTGCCGACGGCTTCCGCAACTACGCGAAGCCGGAAGCGGCGGCCATCGCCGAGCAGTTCCTAATCGACAAGGCGCAGCTCCTCGGCCTCACCGCGCCCGACATGACGGTGCTGGTCGGCGGCATGCGCGCCCTCGGCGCCACGGTCGGCAAGTCGAAGCACGGCATCCTCACGAAGACGCCGGGCCGGCTGACGAGCGACTTCTTCGTCAACGTCCTCGACATGGGGGCCGAGTGGAAGGCGGCGTCCGCCGACAAGTCGGTCTACGAGGGCCGCGATGCGAAGACCGGCAAGGCGAAGTGGACGGCGACGCGCGCCGACCTCGTCTTCGGCTCGAACTCCGAGCTCCGCGCCCTCGCCGAGGTCTACGCCCAGGACGACAACGCGAAGAAGTTCGTGAAGGACTTCGTCGCCGCCTGGACCAAGGTGATGAACAACGACCGCTTCGATCTGATGTAGGGCGGTCGGTCGGACATACCGGCTGCGAGGCTGGAAACGCGAAACGGTGGTCCCCCTCGAAATCGGGAGGCCGCCGTTTTCTTTTGGGAGAGGCGTCCGCGCTTTCAGAACTCGAACATGTGATCGGGCGAGAAGTCGCCGTCGGGGTGCACGAGCCCGTGATAGCCGAACAGGCGGCAGGTCCTATCGCGGATGATGATGTGGGCCCTCGGTCCCGCCTTCGTCCGCGCCGCCGCATCGAAGATCTCGGAATAGTGGAACGGCGGGAAGCGGCGCTTCTCCCTCCGGCGCGGAGATGTAGTTCCCGTCAGCCGCTGCGGCAGCGTTTCGAGCAGTACTTCACGTTTTCCCAGTCTCGCGCCCACTTGCGCCGCCACGCGAACGCCCGGCCGCAGGTTGCGCAGACCCGCGACGGCAGTTCGGTCCGCCGCGGTCCGCGCATTCCGCGATGCCTCGCCCGCGGCTTTACCATGGGATCGGACGGCCGCTTGCGTCGAGGAAGCTGCCGCTGTCCGCGGGCGTCAGTCGGTCGATGACGGACAGCAGCCGCGCCGCGGCCGCTTCGGGCGCCTGTTCCTCCAGCCCGGACTTGGCGAAGGGCGCCGAGAGCGGCGTGGCGACCGTGCCGGGGTGCAGCGCGACGCAGGCCGCATCGGGACAGGTCCGCGCGAGCTCCACGGCGGCGGTGCGTACGATCTGGTTCAGTGCGGCCTTGGACGCGCGGTAGGCGAACCAGCCGCCGAGCCGGTTGTCCGAGATCGAGCCGAGGCGGGCGGACAGGACGGCGACGGTAGCTCGGCCGCTGCGCGGCAGGCGGGGCAGGACATGCTTCAGTACGAGGGCGGGACCGGTCGCGTTCACGGCAAAGGCATGGGCGAAGTGCGCGGGGTCGGTCTCGCGGATGCTTCGTTCCGGCAAATGTCCGGCGCCGTGCAGGAAGCCGGTGGCGACCACGCAGAGACGGAGGGGACCCAGGGATGTCGCCTCCGCCGCGGCGCGCGCCACCGAGGCCTCGTCTGCGAGGTCGATGGGAGAGGGGCCGGTACGCGAAAAGGCGAGGACACCGCCGAAACGGGGGTCGGCACGGAGAACGCGAGAGACCGCCGCGCCGATGCCGCCGGACGCGCCGAAAACTGCCGCGACTGGGCGGCCCGTCTGAGGCCGGGTCCAGTGCGTCTCCGCACCCGTCTCCGGGGCGGCTGCCCTCGTGCTGTCCATGTTTCTTGCTCCTGCTTACTTGCATGGATACGCACAAACAGGCGTTCCGGACGCCGCGGTCTTGCCGGCCGCAAAAGCGAAACGGCGGCCTTACGGGCCGCCGTTTTTCTTTGGGCGAAGCTCTAAGCCTCAGAACCCGAACATGTGATCGAGCGAGAAGTCGCCGTCGGGGTGCACGAGCCCGTGATAGCCGAACAGGCGGCAGGTCGTGTCGCGGATGATGATGTGGGCCTTCGGTCCCGCCTTCGTCCGCGCCGCCTTGTCGAAGATCTCCGAATAGCGGAACAGGCGGCTGCCGCCGCACGGGATGGCGAGGGTTGTCTCGGCCACCTCGTCGCCGTTGCCGTCGTGGAGGTGGAGGGTCGTCTCCGACTTTCCGTGCCACGGCGTCGACGCCGGGTAGATCAGCTGGCAGATCGTGTCGGTCGGCGCCGGGCCGAGGCGCAGGAACAGGCGCGTCGACAGGCCGGGCGCGCGCGTCGTGTAGGACTGCGGCTCGTTCCGGTAGGTCAGCACCGTGTTGAAGATGTGCGCGCCGAAGCTCGTATCGGCGAAGTTGCCCGTCTTCGCGTTCTCGTAGCGGAAGAGGCCGTGGAGCCAGCCGTCCGCCTCGCCGCCGTCTGCGAAGTCGTAGACGAGCTCGGCGTGGCCGTACTGGTGGGCGCGCGCGCGGTCCGAGGCGAACAGTTGCGTCAGATCGATCTCGCGGTCGTGATTCCGCGGCAGGCGGCCGAGCGGGAGGCGCGCGACCTCGTTGCCCTCGCTGTCGATCGCGAGGATCGCCATCGGGAGCTCGGCCTGGCCGCGGGCCATCGGCGTCGGCAGCGCGATCGACCGCCAGGTATCCACCGGCAGGATCGGCGCGGGCAGGATGTAGCCCTTGCCCATCAGGTTGCCGATCTCCGGGATGCCGGGGTCGGGCTTCAGGTCCGAGCGCTCGACGTTCATGTGCGCGATGCGCCGGTCGCCCTTCTTCGTCACGATCTCATAGCGCGGGCGGACGAAATGCTTGCCGGCCGAGACCTCGAGCTGCACCGGCCAGGCGACGTCGGGCAGCAGGTCGCCGACGCTCACCTCGAGCGTCGCGTAGGGGCCGACCGCGTCGGGCACGGTCTCGGCGCGGCCGTTGCCCATGACGTTGACGCCGATGGAGCCCGCCGGGATCTCGCACGGGTGCGAATTCTGGATCCAGAGGACCACGTCCTCGTCCGTGTCGGGCGCGGGCAGGCCTGCGTACCAGTCGGACGGCCAGGCGTTGGCGTCGTGGGTGCAGGAGAGCGACTTGTCGCCGTACCAGGTGTCGAGCGCGTATTTCACCACGTCATGGCCGGTGGCGCCGATCGCGTGCAGGAAGAGCTGGCCCGTGAAGGCGCCGAGCCCGAAGCGGCTCCGGATCTCGGCGCTGTCGAGCACGATGGTCGCCGAGCCCTTGCCGACCGGCTCGATCCATTCGGCGAGCACGTCGCCCGCGTGGTCGAACAGCCGCGCCCACAGCTTGATCTCCTTCGCGCCGTAGCGTGCCCAGTAGTTGGCGGTGACCAGCGTGGTGTGCGCGGTCCCGTCGTCGCGGAAGAAGGCGAAGTTGGTGGCGAAGTTCATCGGGTCGAGATAGCGCGCCGGGTTCGACAGCATCTCGGGCGGCAGGCGGAGCGCATCGAGGCTGACGGCCTCGCAGCCCGCGGGCAGCAGGTATTTGATGTGCGCGATCAGCCGGTCCGCCTCGAACGCGGCGACGAGGACGATCTCGGCGTCCGATCCCGCGAGGTCGGTGACGGGCAGGGCGCGGTGGCCGAGCACGGTCTGGCCGATCTTCGAGATATCCTGGACGTAGACGCCGCACAGCGAGACATCGTACAGCGGATAGAACGCGGCGAAGCCCGGCGCGTAGCCGAGCGGATCGTAGAGCGCGACCGAGGACGCGGCCTCGAGGCGCGCCATCAGCTCGGCGGCGCGCTCGGCGGCGAGGGGGTGGCTCACGGCCTTGTAGTAGCTGTTGCCGCCGCTCCGGTTGTCGAAGGTCTCGATATTGAGGGCCATCGCTGCGTCAGACCCCCAGCCGCTTGAAGAAGGACGAAACCATGTGGCGCCGGCGCTCGCGCTTGGCATAGCGGTCGCCCGTCACCCAGTTGAGCTGGAGCACGCGCCGCGGGCCGACATACTGCTTGTGGCCGTGGAACGAGGTGTCGCTCCGCAGGAAGGCGAGCAGCGTGCCCTCGTTCGGCGGCACCTCGGCGGCGTAGTCCTCGATGTCGCTGTCCGAGCGCAGCAGGCGCAGCCGCCCGCCGCCCTCTTCCCACGCCGGGTTCATGTACACGAGGACGGTCACGATCTTTTCCGACGAATCCGGGTGGATGCGCCCGTCCTTCTGCTGGCACTGGCCGCGCACGGTCACCGTGGTCGGCTTGTCTTCGAGGTCGATGCCGAAGACGGTCTCGATGGCGCGGCGCATCTCGTCGCCCTGAAGCGCCTCGATCACCGAGGCGAAGGCGGGGCCGTATTCGAGGGTCTGGTAGGGGAAGCTGCCGGGCTTGTCGATCTTCGGATAATCGTCATGGATCGCGGCCAGCGCGTCCTGGCGCACGAAGCCCGGGCAGATGACGTAATCGAACGGGTCGTGCTGGCAGGGCGTTGCCGCCAGCGCTGCAAAGTCCAGAGCGTCGAGCTGGGTATCGAGATGGGTCACGGTCCAGATTTATCGCCGTGACCGGCGCTTTTCAATGGCGGAACGGTGGACATCGAGTCGCAGCCGGATCTCTTCGGCGACGCGTTCGGTGTCGTTGACCGGCGCGTAGGTCCAGCTCTCCAGCTTCCCCTCGAATTCCCTCGTGATGCCGCGCTCCCGCAGCCCGGCGTGGAAGCGCTCGAACTTGGGCGAGCCGCCTTCGAGCGCGGCGACGTAGACGGGCTTTCCGGTCGAGCAGGCCTCTGTCGTCATCGAGACCGAATCGGCGGTGACGATTATCGCATCCGCGAGCCCGAGATAGCCGAAATAGGGGTTCTCGCCGGTCCCGTCCCACATCGCGGCAGGGAGGTCTCGGAGCGCGTCCCGGAGGATCCTCTCGTTCTCCGCCCCGGTGCGCCTGGACGCGGTGACGGCGAGCCCGGCACCGTGCTCGCGGCACAGTTTCGCGAGGTTTTCTGCGAGCGTCCGCATGATCGTGGGCGTCATGCGGTAGATCGCGTTCGATCCGCCGATCAGCACGGCGACCAGGGGGCGCGGCAGGTGGGCGAGGGCGGGACGGAACTTCTCCGCCTCAGCCGCGAGCTTCGCCGCGGTCACCCGGTGCAGCGCGCCGTCGGTCTGGATGACGTTGCGTCCCTCGATGCGGTCGTGGCGCGGGATGGCGAGGAGGTCGAAGCGCCGCCGCCCCATGGTCGGGTTCTGGATCTGCACGCAGAAGGTCCGCCCGCCGCTCGCCTTCTTGATGGCCAATGCAACAGCCACCGTCGGACGTCCGGTGGAGATGAGGAGGTCGGGCCACGGCGGGGCGACCGGGTCGCCATCCGGCCCCGGCGCGTCGAGGGCATTGATCCAGAGCTGCGGCGGCAGGTGCTTCCACGGAAAGCGCGGCGCGATGCGCTTGATCGTGGGCACGACGCCCAGCGCCTCGGCGACGCCGACGCACTGGTTCTCCATGCCGGGCTTGCCATCCGACATCGCCCACACCGTGAGGGCGGAAAGGTCGCTATCGTCCTTGCCGGGGGCGTTCACGGGCGGTTCGCCGTGCGATGTTGAAATATTATTACCATTCTTTATAATATAATTTCACAAACTCAGCGGGTGCAGCGTCCTGCGCCCCGAAGGCCGGCACGGTGCGCCGGTTACGGATACTACGGGTATGGCACGAATCAAGCTCGACAAGATCGACCTCAAGATCCTCCGCGACCTCCAGGACGACGGCCGCAAGACCAACGTGGAGCTGGCGAAGAACGCCGGCATCTCGCCGCCGCCCTGTCTCCGGCGCGTGCGCGCGCTGGAGGAGACCGGCTGCATCCGGGGCTACCACGCCGACATCGACCCCGAGGCGCTCGGCTTCGGCGTCACCGTATTCGCCCATGTCGGGCTGTCGAGCCAGGCCGAGGTCGACCTCATCGCCTTCGAGAAGCGCGTCGCCGAGTGGCCCGAGGTGCGCGAGTGCCACATGCTCGCGGGCGAGACGGATTTCCTGCTGAAGATCGTCGCGCGCGACTGGGACGCCTACCAGAAGTTCCTCACGTCACGCCTCACGCCCGCGCCCAACGTCAGCGTCGTGAAGTCGGCGCTCGCGATCCGCGCCTCCAAGCGCGCCTTTGGCGTGCCCGTCGACGTCGAGGCGCTGGCGGACTGACCCGGATCTCCCGCCGGACGTCCCATGAACGAAGGGGGCGGTCGCCCGCCCCCTTCGATTTCTGTGCCCGTCGGCCGTGTCAGCCCTTGCGCGCCGCCTTGCAGGACGGGATGTGGCTGACGAAGTCCGCCGAAAGGCTCTTGATGCTGAGCGCCGTGCGGAGGACCTGGGCGAACTTCACGGTCTTCTGGTACTCCTCCGCCGTGCCCGCCACTGCGATCTTGTCGGCGACGAAGCCGAACTCGAACTCGCCGGCGAAGGTGCAGACCTCGGTCTCGTCGAAATGTGCCGGGCCCGAGCCCTTGTGCTTGGCGAGTTCGCGGCCGATGTCCGCGAGACATTGGCCGCTTTCCGCCGCCTCGCTCGCAAGCCCGACGAACAGCGCGCATTCGCCCCGTTGCGGCAGGTAAGCCGGGATGTGCTTGCAGTAGCGTGAGTGATAGGCATGGCCGACATGGCCGGCGAGCACCTTCACGGTGTGTGCGCCTTCGGCGATCGCACGGATGATGGTGTTGGCGTAGGGGAAGGCGCCGCACATGAAGCCCGACGTCTGGGCGGCCTCGCACTTCGAGCTGTCGAGCTGCGGCAGCCCCGGAATCGGCGGAATCGGAGTCATCGCCGGGGCGACGCGGTGGCCGATCTTGCGGATCGCCGTCTCGCAGGAGCCGGTAAGATGCAGGAGTTCCGTGCTCAGCTTCTGCATTTCGATGGCCGCGACCTTCGCGCCCTCCTCGATCTCCTTTTCGGTCAGCTTGGCGCCGGCGACGAATGCGTCGCCGGTGTCGCGGGCGGCGGTCTGGATTCCCTTGCTCGCCGCCTCGGCGCCCTTCTGGACGCCCGTGGCGGCCGTCTCGGCGCCGTGCTTCACGGTGTTCGCCGCATGTTCGGCACCGTGCTTCACCTTGTTCGCGGCGTGCTTCGCGGCGTGCGTCGCCTTGTGCCAGGCGTGCTTGAGCCAGCCTGCCTCGGCAGTAGCCGGAAGGGCGAACGAGAAGGCGACGGCAATGGCGGACGCGGCGGCGAAGCCGCCGATGGTCTTTGCGGTGATCACGGCGTCCTCCCTACTTCATTTCCAGGTGCGGGGCCCTGGCGATGGCGGAACGTACGTTGCGCTCCCACTCGTGCATCGTCTCGGGGCCGTTCGGGCCATGGTGGACGACGAGGCCGTCGTGCGCGCTGCCGCCGAGCTCGGTGAAAGCGCGGTCGAAGCGGCCGGCGGAACACAGGTGCGCGAGCTGGAGGAAACGTTCCTCCGAGAGCTTCTCCTGTTCCTTCTCCTGCAGCACCGCCGTGAGGCAGAACTGCCGGGCCGCGATGTGGTCGTATGCCGAGATCTTCATGTCGTGGCCGTCGGCATGAGCCGGGCCAGCGGCAAGGACGAGGAGCGTTGCGCCTACCACGCCCGAGGCCGCGTTTCTGAACGGGACCATGGGTTCCTCCTGTGTGACCTTCTTTGCCGGTATCCGGAGGCGACGCCTGCCCCACTCCGGACCCCTGAAATGGCTATGGGAAACAATCGAAGATTGTAAAGAAAAGGGGCCGCGGCCGAAAGGACGCAGGCTCGGGAGCCGGACCATCCCCATGGGTATTCCCCCGGCCTCGTGCCGGGGGCCCATGGCTGTCGAAGGAGTCCGCCCTTGCCGTGGACCCTCGGGACAGGCCCGAGGGCGCAGGGGCGGGGAGAAGGACACGCCGGGGAAGCCATCCGAAAAGACAAACGAAAAGGGGCGGAAACCCGCCCCCTCGCTTCTTCGTCCGTTCGTCCCGTCGCCGGAGCTGCGGCGCGTTACTTGTAGCGCACCGTCAGGATTTCATAGGACTTGGTGCCGCCGGGGGTCGTGACCTCGACGGAATCGCCCACGGTCTTGCCGATCATGGCGCGCGCGAGAGGAGACGTGATCGAGAGCCGGCCCGACTTGATGTCGGCCTCGTGCTCGCCGACGATCTGGTAGGTCGCCTCGTCGTCCGTGTCCTCGTCCGCAACCTTCACGGTCGCGCCGAACTTGATCACCTTGCCCTTGATCGCGCTGACGTCGATGACCTCGGCGCGGCTCATCAGGTCCTCGAGGTCGCTGACGCGGCCCTCGATGAAAGCCTGGCGCTCGCGCGCGGCATGGTATTCGGCATTTTCCGAAAGATCGCCGTGCTCGCGGGCGGCGGCGATGGCTTTGATGACGTCCGGCCGTTCCTTGGTCTTCAGTCGCTTGAGTTCCGCCTCGAGGTCCGTGAACCCCTTCAGCGTCATCGGCGCCTTATCCATCGTCCTTGGTCCTCGCACAAAAAGACCCTAGCCCGCAGTCGACCTCTAGGAGCGGGTTCTGCGGTGCTCGGATCGGGTTGTCTCTAAACCGGGCGCGTAAAATAAGACTGGAGCGGCGCGACTTCAAGCCCGCCCGCGCGCATCGCCGCGATGGCCTCGACGGCCGCGCGGGCACCCGCCACGGTGGTGTAATACGGGATCTTGCGCACCAGCGCGGAGCGGCGGAGGGCGTAGGAATCCGCGATTGCGCGCACCCCTTCCGTGGTGTTGAAGACGAGCTGGACCTCGCCCGAGATCATCATGTCGACGATGTGGGGCCGGCCTTCGCGCACCTTTTTGACGATTCGCGTCTCGACGCCGCCCGCGATCAGCACGTCGGCGGTGCCCTGGGTGGCGACGAGGCCGAAGCCCATCTCCTTCAGGCGGCGGCCGAGCGGGACCATCGCCTCCTTGTCCTTGTCGCGGACCGAGATGAACACGGTGCCGCCCTGGGGCACGGCGGTGCCGCTGCCGAGCTGCGACTTGGCGAACGCGCGGCCGAAATCGGCATCGATGCCCATCACCTCGCCCGTGGACTTCATCTCGGGCCCGAGGATGATGTCGACGCCGGGGAAGCGCGCGAACGGGAACACCGCTTCCTTCACCGCCATGTGGCGGCCCTTGAGCGTACTCGAATAGGTCTTGAGGAGGTCGGAGAGCTTCTCGCCCGCCATGGCGCGCGCGGCGACCTTGGCGATCGGCACGCCCGTCGCCTTGGCGACGAAGGGCACCGTGCGGCTCGCCCGCGGGTTGACTTCGAGGATGTAGACCGTCTCGTCCTTGATCGCGTACTGGACGTTCATCAGGCCGACGACGTTGAGCCCGCGCGCGAGCTCCGCGGTCTGGCGGCGGAGTTCCTCCAGGATGTGTGCGGGCAGCGAGTAGGGCGGCAGCGAGCAGGCGGAATCGCCCGAATGGATGCCCGCCTCCTCGATATGCTCCATGATGCCGGCGACGAAGACGTCGTCCTCGACGTCGCGGATCGCGTCGACGTCGACCTCGATCGCGTCCGAGAGATAGGAATCGATCAGCACCGGGTCCTTGCCCGACACCTTGACCGCGGTCTCGATGTAGCGCGTCAGCCCGGCCTCGTCGTGGACGATCTCCATGGCGCGGCCGCCGAGCACGTAGGACGGGCGGATGACGACGGGATAGCCGATCTCGGTGGCGACGCGGACGGCCTCGGCGCCGCTCCGCGCCGTGCCGTTCGCCGGCTGGCGGAGGTTGAGGGTCTTGAGGAGCGCCTGGAAGCGCTCGCGGTCCTCGGCGAGGTCGATGGCGTCCGGCGACGTGCCGAGCACGGGGATGCCCGCCGCCTCCATCGCCGCGGCGAGCTTCAGGGGCGTCTGGCCGCCGTACTGCAGGATCAGGCCGACCACCTCGCCCTTCTCCTGCTCCTTCCGGACGATCTCGACCACGTCCTCGTCGGTCAGCGGCTCGAAATAGAGCCGGTCCGACGTGTCGTAGTCGGTCGACACCGTTTCCGGGTTGCAGTTGATCATGATGGTCTCGTAGCCGGCTTCCTCCAGCGCGTAGACCGCGTGCACGCAGCAGTAGTCGAACTCGATGCCCTGGCCGATGCGGTTGGGCCCGCCGCCGAGGATGATGACCTTCCTGCGGTCGCTCGGCTCGGCCTCGCACTCGGCGGGCGATATCCCGGCGTTCTCGTAGGTCGAGTACATGTAGGGCGTCTGCGAGGCGAATTCGGCGGCGCAGGTGTCGATGCGCTTGTAGACCGGCCGCACGCCGAGCTCGATCCGTTTCGCCCGCACGTCGCCCGGCTGGAAGCCGGTAAGCTCGGCGAGGCGCTCGTCGGAGAAGCCCATGGCTTTCAGGCGGTGGAGGCCCATCGTGTCGTTGGGCGGGCCGTTGCGGCGGACCTCGGCCTCGGCGTCGACGATGCCCTTGAGCTGTTCGAGGAACCACGGATCGAAGCCCGAGGCGCGGTTGAGCTCGTCGACGGTGAGCCCGGCGCGGAGCGCCTCGGTCAGCATCAGGATGCGGTTCATCCACGGCACGTTGCAGGCCGACAGCACGGCCTTGCGGTCGAGCTCGCCGGTCGCCGGGTTCCAGCCCTCGAGCGGTACCTCGTTGAGGCCGGTGAGCCCGGTCTCCATCGAGCGCATCGCCTTCTGCACCGATTCCTGGAAGGTGCGGCCGATGGCCATCGCCTCGCCGACCGACTTCATTTGCGTGCTCAATATCGGCTGCGTGCCCGGGAACTTCTCGAAGGTGAAGCGCGGCACCTTGGTGACGACGTAGTCGATCGTCGGCTCGAACGAGGCGGGCGTGACGCCGGTGATGTCGTTGTCCAGCTCGTCGAGCGTGTAGCCCACCGCGAGCTTCGCCGCGATCTTCGCGATCGGGAAGCCGGTCGCCTTCGACGCCAGCGCCGAGGAGCGCGACACGCGCGGGTTCATCTCGATGATGATCATGCGCCCGTCCGCCGGGTTGATGGCGAACTGCACGTTCGACCCGCCGGTGTCGACGCCGATCTCGCGCAGCACCGCGATCGAGGCGTTGCGCATGATCTGGTATTCCTTGTCGGTCAGCGTCAGCGCCGGCGCCACCGTGATGGAATCGCCGGTGTGCACGCCCATCGGATCGACGTTCTCGATGGAGCAGATAATGATGCAGTTGTCCGCGCGGTCGCGGACCACCTCCATCTCGTATTCCTTCCAGCCGATGATCGATTCCTCGACCAGCACCTCGTTGGTGGGCGAGGCGTCGATGCCGCGCCGCACGATCTCCTCGAATTCCTCGCGATTGTAGGCGACGCCGCCGCCGGTGCCGCCCAGCGTGAAGGACGGGCGGATGATGGCGGGCAGCCCCGTCTCCTCCAGCACCTCGAACGCCTCCTCCAGCGTGTGCGCGAGGCGGCCCTTCGCGCTCTCGAGGCCGATCTTGGTCATCGCCTGCTGGAACAGCTCGCGGTCCTCGGCCTTGTCGATGGCCTCCTTCTTCGCGCCGATCAGCTCGACCCCGTAGGCGTCGAGGACGCCCATCTTGGCGAGCGACAGCGCGGTATTGAGGCCGGTCTGCCCGCCCATGGTCGGCAGGATCGCGTCCGGGCGCTCCTTCTCGATGATCCGCGCGACGAGCTCGGGCGTCACCGGCTCGACGTAGGTGGCGTCGGCGAACTCCGGGTCGGTCATGATCGTCGCCGGGTTCGAGTTCACCAGGATGACGCGGTAGCCCTCGTCCTTCAGCGCCTTGCACGCCTGGGTGCCGGAATAGTCGAATTCGCACGCCTGGCCGATGACGATGGGCCCGGCGCCGATGATGAGGATGGACTTGATGTCGGTGCGTTTGGGCATGTTCCGGCCTTGTGCGCGGCCCGCCGCGAACCGGGGGCAAGGGTATGACGTGCGCTGCTTTCGATTGAACCGGACGGTGTTTCCCACGACTCGCGGGCGGAGGCAAGGGGTTGGTTGCCTGGGCGGGCCGTTCGGGGCCGTTCCGGGGCGGGTTTCCGCCGCTTCCCCCTTGCCTCCGCCCGCGGGGGGAGGGGCGGGGGAGATGGGGATCAGTTTGCCAGCCAGATCGCGCCGTTGAGGACCATGGCGAAGCCGACCCACGCCGCATAGGGCGCGAACAGCCACGCCGCGCGCCGGTCGGCCGGCGCGAAGACGCGCATCGTCCACAGGATCGCGGCGAGGAGGACGAGCCCCTCGGCGAGCGCCGCGCCCGGCGCCTGCAGCCCGAAGAACAGCACCGACCACAGCCCGTTGAGGGCGAGCTGGGCGCCGTAGGCCCGGGCGATCCCGCGCCGCCGCGCCGCATCCGCACCCGCCCCGCGCCAGGCGAGGACGGCCGCGACCGCCATGGCGAGATAGAGCGCCGCCCACACCGGCGCGAACACCCAATCGGGCGGGTTGAAGGCGGGCTTGGCGAGGGTCTGGTACCAGCCGCCGACGGAGGACGCCGTGACCGCGCCGGAGACGAGATAGACCGCTGCCGTCGCCGCCGAGATCGCGAGCGCGCCGCGCAGCGGCCGGCGGGCGGCCGGCGGGAGGGAAGGCGAGGACGGTGGCGCTTGTTCGGGGGTGGCTGTCGATGGGGGCATGGCGCGTTTCTCCGGTCGCCGGGGCGGTGCCGCCGTTCCGTTCGCGGCACGGGCCTTTATACGATGACGGGGCGTGCGCGGATCGGTTCTCAGGCGCGAGGCGGACGCTCCCAAAAGAAGCTGCGGGCTTCACGACGAAGATCGACGTCATCCCCAAGGACGAGAGCGACGCCGTGCTCGCCTTCCTCTACGCCCATTGCATCCGCCCCGAATGGACCACTCGCTTCCGCTGGGAGAAGCACTCGATTGTCCTGTGGGACAACCGATGTTCGCGGCACCGCGCGATCTGCGACTACCTCCCGCAGGTGCGCTCGGGGTAACGGATCCAGATCAAGGACGAAGCGGCGCCGGTGGCGGGGTAAGTGTAGTCGGGCAATCCGTTAGAATTGGATGAATTCAGCCCGCGGCGAACCTTTCGCGGTGCTGCTCAAGATATTTTTGGCTCGGCCAGTGCAACTTCTCGTTTGGAAGGTGAATCTGGTCGCCCTCGGCAGGAAATAGGTTTCGGAACTCGCTTGGCACCTTGTTGTGCGAGACGAGCAGCCGATAATCTTCACCGATAGAAATCAGGTGCCTATCAAACAGCCAATGCGCGGTGGCTGACAGAGCGATAGCGTTTTGGATGATATCCGGCCCTCCGTGCTCCACGGGCAGGATATGTGCAGCCTGAACCTCTGCCCGCCCGCCTCCGTTGATTAATTGCAACCGCGTAACGGCGCACCGGTTCCCGTAGGCAGTGCAGACAGCATCTCTAAACCGCGCATCCCGTACTTTCTTATTTACGAGCAACTGCGCGACCTTTCGTTCAGCGGGTACGGCATCGCCGCGGAGTAGGGCATTTGTTTGCTCGTCGACTGAACGGTCATCGAGACCCAAAAGAATTGCATTTTCTTTTGCGAGCGTTCGCGAAAGGCCGAGCAGGACGATCTCGCTGAAGTCCCGGTCTTCGAGCAGACGAACGGAGTTGTCCCTCATGCGCGCCCCGATCTGCCAAGGCTCCTGAACTTCGCGGAGCGCAGACTCTGCATAACGCCCGTCGCGGGTCCAAGGCACGGGGGTATCGAACAGCATGAAGTTTTTGATGTAAGCGTAATGCAGGTTTGAGACGTCAGGGTCGGGGTCGATATGGGTAACGCGCCCTGCTGCGAAATAGGCCATGTCGCCGCCGCCTGCTCTCGTCCGGCGGTAGACGATCCAGTCGCCGATACACTGCTTTAGTGCGGTGAGGTAGCTTGACGGGAAGTGGTAACGGTACGCGATGTCGTCATTGTAAATCGAGTCAGGCTTCGTATCGAGGACGGCCTTCATCCGACGAAACACCGCAAAATAATTTTTCTAATTATTAGCGCTTCAATAGCGGAATGAAAGTTGTAACGGAAAATCGAGACGAATTTCGATTAGGCGCATTGAGGCCCACGCAGGATAGCCATTGTCTGGCCGGGCGGTACCAACTCACTAGGGGATCAGGCCCCCTGGATCGCCTTCACGAACCGCTCGAACAGGTAATGGCTGTCCTGCGGCCCCGGGCTGGCCTCGGGGTGGTACTGCACCGAGAAGACGGGCTTGCCGTCGACGCGGAGCCCCTCGAGCGAGCCGTCGAACAGCGACACGTGGCTCGCCGACACGCCGGCGGGCAGCGTCGCCTCGTCGACGACGAAGCCGTGGTTCTGGCTGGTGATCTCCACCTTGCCGGTCTCGAGGTCCTTCACCGGGTGGTTGGCGCCGCGGTGGCCGAGATGCATCTTCTTCGTCTTCGCGCCGAGCGCCAGCGCGAGCATCTGGTGGCCGAGGCAGATGCCGAACATCGGCGTGCCGAACTTAAGGAGCTGCTGG
Organism: Alphaproteobacteria bacterium; assembly: GCA_038106605.1. GTDB lineage: Bacteria > Pseudomonadota > Alphaproteobacteria > MPNO01 > UBA830 > JAYOEF01. The sequence goes on along the minus strand of JAYOEF010000001.1, from coordinate 23,303 downwards.
ATCACCGGCACGGCGTAAGTTCCGGTCGCCGCCGGGTCGCCCGGCCCGTTCGACAGGAAGATGCCGTCCGGCCGGTGGCGCAGCACGTCCTCGGCGCTGGCGGTCGCGGGCACCACCGTCACCTTGCAGCCCACGGAGGCGAGCGAGCGCAGGATGTTCCGCTTCGCGCCGTAGTCGATGGCGACCACGTGGTGCTTCGGCGCCGTCTGGCGGCCGTAGCCCTGGCCGAACGCCCACAGCGTCTCGTCCCAGTCGTAGGTCTGGCTGCAGGTGACGTCCTTCGCCAGATCCATGCCCTCTAGGCCGGGCCAGGCGGTCGCGGTCTCGCGGAGTTTCGCGAGGTCGAAGGTGCCGTCGGGGGCGTGCTGCATCGCGCCCGTCGGCGCGCCGCGGTCGCGGATCAGGCGCGTGAGGCGGCGCGTGTCGACGCCCGCCATGCCGATAAGCCCGTGCGATTTCAGCCACGCGTCGAGGTGCGCCGTGGCGCGCCAGTTCGACGGGTGCGTGATGTCGGCCCTAAGGATCAGCCCGCGGGACGCCGGCGTCGTCGTCTCGATGTCCTCGGGGTTGGCGCCGACGTTGCCGACATGGGGGAAGGTGAAATTGACGATCTGGCCGGCGTAGGACGGGTCGGTCAGGATCTCCTGGTAGCCGGTGATCGAGGTGTTGAAGCAGACCTCGCCCACCGTCGTGCCGGCGGCGCCGATGCCGCGGCCCCAGACGATCTCGCCGCCCGGCAGGGCCAGCGCCGCGGTCGCGCCCGCGGGAGGCGTGACGGCGGGCGTGTTTGCGGTATCCGTGGAGGCGGTCATTTGAACTCGGGTCCGGTCGGAATCGGGTCGGGCGTCGTATCAAGGCCGTGTGCGGTGCAGCATCGAGGGCCGCACGCCCGGCGGTCGCGCGCATGATTACGGGATCGGACGGGACTCGTCAACCGAAATGGCGGACATGAAATCGTTCTATTTCAATGACTTAGGGATTTTCGACGTATTTGCGTCGAATTGCGAATTGGGCTAGTCTCGCGCGCCTCCGACCCAACGGACCGGACCGGACCATGCTGAGACAACGGCTCAACGATTCCCTCAAGACCGCGATGAAGGCGAAGGACCAGGTGGCGGTCTCGACGCTCCGCCTCATCCTGACCGCGGTCAAGGACCGCGACATCGCGGCGCGCACCAAGGGCGTCGACGACGGCATCAGCGACGCCGACATCCTCCAGGTGCTGCAGACGATGATCCGCCAGCGCCACGAATCGATCGCGCTCTATCGCCAGGGCAACCGCGAGGAGCTCGCCGAGCAGGAGGAGCGCGAGATCCAGGTGATCGAGGGCTTCCTGCCGCGCCAGCTCTCCGAGGCCGAGATGACGGATGCGATCCGCTCGGTGATCGAGGAGACCGGCGCCGGCTCGATCAAGGACATGGGCAAGGCGATGGGCGCGCTCCGCGAGCGCTATGCCGGGCAGATGGATTTCGGCAAGGCGAGCGCCGCGCTCAAGGCCGCCCTCACGTCCTGATCTTCTCACCGACTTTGTGATATAAAGAGCGGCGGAGCGTCGGGGCGCTTCGGCGTGATCTTCTTCCACCGGTTTCGGGTTTCATCGGCTTCGGACAGCGCATGGCGTTCCCGCCCCAGTTCCTCGACGAGATCCGCGCCCGCGTCAGCCTGTCGGGCCTCGTCGGCCGCCGCGTCAAGCTCCAGCGCCGCGGCCGCGAATTCACCGGCCTCTGCCCCTTCCACAACGAAAAGACGCCCTCGTTCACCGTCTCCGACGAAAAATCCTTCTACCACTGCTTCGGATGTGGTCGGCATGGGGATGTTATCGGGTGGGTGATGGAGACGGACGGGCTGACGTTCCCGGAGGCGATCGAGAAGCTCGCCGCCGACGCCGGGCTCGAGGTGCCGCGCCAGAGCCCGGAGGAGCGGGCGCGGGAGACCAAGCGCGCGACGCTGATCGATGCGATGGAGGCGGCCTGCGTGCACTACGAGGGCGCGCTGTGGGGCCCGGGCGGCAGGGAGGCGCTCGCCTATCTCCGGGGCCGCGGGCTCTCGGACGAGACGATCCGGAAATTCCGGCTGGGCTACGCCGGCCACGGCAATCCGCTGAAAGCGGCCATAATGTCGGAGGCGATGCCCGAGGCGATGCTGATCGAATGCGGGCTGATGCGGAAACCGGATGACGGGCGCCCGACCTTCGACTTCTTCCGCGACCGCGTGCTGTTCCCGATCATGGACGGGCGGGGGCGCGTGATCGCGTTTGGCGGACGCATCATGGGAGAGGGCGAGCCCAAATATCTCAACTCGCCCGACACGCCGCTGTTCGACAAGCGCCGCACGCTCTACGGCCTCCACTTCGCGCGGAAGCCCGCGCACGACCGCCACCGCGTCCTCGTCACCGAGGGCTACATGGACGTGATCGCGCTCTCGCAGGCGGGCTTCGGCGAGGCGGTGGCGCCCTTGGGCACCGCGCTCACGGAAGAACACATCGAAGCTTTATGGAGAATGGCGGACGAGCCGGTGCTGTGCTTCGACGGCGACAAGGCGGGGTTCCGCGCGGCGGGGCGCGCCGCCGAGCGTGCGCTGCCGCTGCTCCAGCCCGGCCGGTCGCTGCGGTTCGTCACCATGCCGCAGGGCGAGGACCCGGACAGCCTGATCCGGACCCAAGGCGCCCCCGCGATGGAAGCGCTGATCGGCGAGGCCGAGGCGCTGGATTCGGTCGTCTGGCGGCTGGAGACGGAAGGAAAGGCGGCGGATACGCCCGAACGCCTCGCCGGGCTCGAAAAACGCCTCGAGGAGCGCGCGCTCCAGATCGCCGACCGCAAGGTGCAGTTCCGCTATCTCGCGACGTTCCGGGACCGCGTGAAGGCGCTCGCCGCGGCGTCGCGGCCGGATTTCGGCGGCCGGGGAGGGCATTTCGGAGGGAACCAGGGCTTCGGTCAGGGTTCGGGCCGCGGTTTCGGCCAGGGTTCAGGCCGGGGTTCGGGACAGAGCTTCGGCCGGGGTTTCAACAAGGGTTCGGGCAGAGGGTATGGCGGCGGCTACGGCGGGGGTTATGGAGCGGGCCCCGGGGCCTATGGCGCGCAGGCCGCCCATCGCAGCGACGCGCAGCCGCGCACGCTGCGCCGGCGCCAGGAGCAGGTGCTGCTGGCCTGCGTCCTCAACCACCCCTCGATCCTCGACATGTTCGCCGAGGATTTAGCGATGGTTAACGTAACCGACCCTATGCTTGACAACCTTCGGCAGGAAATCTTAAAGGTCTACGCGGCCGACACCGGGCTTGACTCCGAGGGCCTCAGGAACCACCTGAAGGCGCAGGGAAATACGGAGATTCTGGACTCCGTGCTGGGGCAGGACGTTTACGTTCACGCGGGCTTCGCCCGCCGGGACGCGGCCGAAGAGGTTGCGCGCGCAGGCTTCCTGCAGGTGCTGGAGAAGCACCTGGAGCCGGGGCGGCGCGCGGAGCTGGAGGAAGCCAGGCACGTGTACGTGGACGATCCGACCGAAGAAAACTGGAAACGGTTCGAGAAACTGAAGGCGGACAGGGCCGCTTCGTCCGGGGCGGACGACACGACGGCGTGATGCCATTGCCGGCGGGGAGCCGGCGAGAAGGAAGAGCCCGGCGGGGAGCCGGCGAGAAGGTAGAGCCCGGCGGGGAGACGGCGAGAAGGAAGAGCCCGGCGGGGAGCCGGCGAGAGGGAAGAGCCCGGCGGCAAGCCGGGAGGGAGCAAGAGCCCGGCGGGCAGCCGGAAACGAAATACCAGCCGGGCACACGCGCGGCAAAGTTATGGTCCGGCCGGGACTACCCGGCGTTGATTGTGGTCATGCGGCGCGGCGGGAGAGCCACGCGCCGGAATAGCGGGGGAACGACGGCCCTATGGCGACGAAGATCAAGAAGCAGCCTGACGAGAAGCAGCAGCCCGACGACGACGGCAACGACGCGCCGGTCATCGATTCCGTCAACGCCTCGGTCAAGAAGCTGGTCGAGAGCGGCAAGGAGCGCGGCTACGTCACCTACGACGAGCTGAACAAGGCGCTGCCGCCGGACGACGTCTCCTCCGAGCAGATCGAAGACACGATGACCCAGCTCTCCGAGCTCGGCATCAGCGTGGTCGACGCCGAGGACGAGGCCGACGATTCCTCCGAGGCCGAAACCGAGAGCGAGGGCAAGGCCGAGGCCGCGTCCTCCTCCTCCGCCGACGAGGGCGGCGAGGAGCTCGGCCGCACCGACGACCCGGTGCGCATGTACCTGCGCGAGATGGGCTCGGTCGAGCTGCTGTCGCGCGAGGGCGAAATCGCCATCGCCAAGCGCATCGAGGCCGGCCGCGAGAAGATGATCGCGGCGATCTGCGAGAGCCCGCTCACCTTCCGCGCCATGCTCGCCTGGCGCGACGCGCTGTCGAACCAGGAGATGCTGCTCCGCGACATCATCGACCTCGACGCCTCCTACGGCGGCGACGGCCAGGGCGGCAAGATCAACCAGGCCGCCAACGACGACGACGCGGACGACGACAGCGACTCCGACTCCGATTCCGACAGCGACGACGACGAGGATGCGGACGAGGAGGCGAACGTCTCCCTCTCGGCGATGGAGGAATCGCTCCTCCCCGAAACGGTCCTCAAGCTCGACGACATCGCGGCCACGTGGCCCAAGGTCGCCAAGCTGCGCTCGAAGCGCAAGGAAGCGGACATCGGCAACGGCGCCTTCGGCGCGGTCTCCGAGAAGAACCTCGACAAGGCGACCGAGGAGCTGGTGACGGCGGTGAAATCGGTCCGCCTCAACAACTTCCGCATCGAGCAGCTGGTGCAGGAGCTCTACACCTACAACAAGACGCTCCTCGCCCTCGAAGGCCGCCTCCTTCGCCTCGCCACCAAGTCGAAGATCAGCCGCGAAAGCTTCCTCGAGGAATATCTCGGCAACGAGACCGACCCCAAGTGGTTCAACCGCATCTCGCGCCTCTCGGCCAAGGGCTGGAAGCCCTTCGCCCAGAAGTACAAGGACGACATCCAGGACATCCGCGGCCAGGTCGGCGCGCTGTCCGAAGAGGTCGAGATGCCGATCGACGAGTTCCGCCGCCTCGTGAACGAGGTGCAGCGGGGCGAGCGCGAGGCGAGCCGCGCGAAGAAGGAGATGGTGGAAGCCAACCTCCGCCTCGTGATCTCGATCGCCAAGAAATACACCAACCGCGGGCTGCAGTTCCTCGACCTGATCCAGGAAGGCAACATCGGCCTGATGAAGGCGGTCGACAAGTTCGAGTACCGCCGCGGCTACAAGTTCTCGACCTACGCCACCTGGTGGATCCGCCAGGCGATCACCCGCTCGATCGCCGACCAGGCGCGCACCATCCGCATCCCGGTGCACATGATCGAGACGATCAACAAGCTGGTGCGCACCTCGCGCCAGATGCTGCACGAGATCGGCCGCGAGCCGACGCCGGAGGAACTGGCCGAGAAGCTGGTGATGCCGTTGGAGAAGGTCCGCAAGGTCCTGAAGATCGCCAAGGAGCCGATCAGCCTCGAGACGCCGATCGGCGACGAGGAGGACAGCCACCTCGGCGACTTCATCGAGGACAAGAACGCGATCCAGCCCCTCGACGCCGCGATCCAGGGCAACCTCCGCGAGACGACGACCCGCGTGCTGGCGAGCCTCACGCCGCGCGAGGAACGGGTTCTCAGGATGCGCTTCGGCATCGGCATGAACACCGACCACACGCTTGAAGAAGTGGGCCAGCAGTTCAGCGTGACCCGCGAGCGCATCCGCCAGATCGAGGCGAAGGCGCTCCGCAAGCTGAAGCACCCGAGCCGGTCGCGGATGCTGCGGAGCTTCCTGGATACGTGACGCCTAGGGTGTCATCCCGGACTTGATCCGGGATCCAATTCAAAACGACGTGGAAAAGCCGGCCTTTGGGGCCGGCTTTTTTGTTGGGAGGGGGGGTCTAGAGCGCCATCCCGCTCTAATGGCGTCATTCCCGCGAAAGCGGGAATCTCTCGCCCGGTGACACGCCCCACGAGATCCCCGCTTTCGCGGGGATGACGCGCGGCTATGATCAGCCGCGCGTCACCCCAGCGCCGCGACCTGCTTGTCGGTCAGCACGATCGACTGGTAGTAGGCGGGGTGCGTCGTCTCCAGCATCTCGAGGTCCTTCGACCAGCCGGTGACCGCGTGCCTGATGCCGGCGGGCAGCAGGTGCACGTCGCCCGCGACCAGCTTCTTCTCGCCGACGCCGTCGTACCAGAACTTCACCCAGCCCTTGAGGATGTAGACCAGCAGGAACTCGCAGTCCGGGTGCACGTGGTGGCGCACCGGCGGCTTCGCGCCCGGGGCCACGCGGATCACGTGCGAGCCGTATTTGCGCTTCGTCGCCTCCTCGACGCCGAAATGGCGGTACTCGAATTGCGGGCGGTGCGGCTCGGTCGTCCACTTCGCGCCCTTCGCGCTGTCGATCACGAGGGCGAATTTCGGCGTGCGCTTCTTCGCTTTCGCGGCGGGCTTCTTCGCCACCGTCTTCTTATTGGACGCCTGCTTCGCCGCCGTCTTCTTCGTCCGTGCCGTCATGACGCATTCTCCCTGTTGCGCCCCGCCCCAGCACGCGGGACAAGGCGAAACGCTAGCATGCGAACGGTGCATAGAGGAATTGTTAACCATGTTGGGCGAGCCTGAAGCGTCGCCGTCCCGCTGGGGACCTCTCAAAGGGGGATGCGGGCGGCGCGTGGGGGAACCAACCGGGGGAGCGTCATGGGGGACGCCCGACCTGCCGAAGCTACACCTTTAAATCCGGCAACCGGCCTGCCCGCCGGTCTGCCAGAAGTGCTGCCGGATGATCTGTTCCGTACGCTGGTCGACAGCGCGGCGGACGGCATTCTCGTGGTCGGTCCCGGCCAGCGCATCGTCTATGCCAACGCCGCCGCCGACGCGATGTTCGGCCTGCCGCCGGGCGAGCTCGCGGGCCTGCCGCTCGATCGCCTGCTGCCCGAACGCGCGCGCGCGGGCCATGCCGCGCTGGTCGATGGGTTCGCGTCCGGTGCGGGCGCTGCGCGGACCATGGAGGAACGCGGCACCGAGATCGCCGCGCGCCGCGCCGACGGCAGCGAGTTCCCGGTGCATATCTCGATCCTCCGGCTCGGCCCGGCGGGTAAAGGCACGCCACTCCTTGCCGCAATTGTCCGCGACGTCAGCCGCCAGAAGGCGCTGGAGGCCGAGCTCACGCGCCTCGCCGAGCAGGACATGCTGACCGGCATCGACAACCGGCGCACCTTCGCCGCCGCCGTCGAGCGCGAGATCGCGCGCGCCGGCCGCTACGGCCGGCCGCTGGCGCTCGCCATGATCGACATCGACCGCTTCAAGCGGGTGAACGACAGTTTCGGCCACGCGGCGGGCGACGCGGTGATCCGCCATGTCGTGCAGACCGTCGCGTTCGGATTGCGGCGCCACGACCTGTTCGGCCGCTGGGGCGGGGAGGAGTTCGCCGTCGCCCTGCCGGAGGCCGACCCCGACTGCGCCGGCGCCATCGCCGAGCGCATCCGCCGGAGCATCGAGGACTCGCCGCTGCGCTCGCCCACCGGCGGCGGCTGGCCGATCCCCGTCACCGTCAGCATCGGGATCGCGGTGCTCGCGCCGGGCGAGACGCTCGATGCCTTCGCCGACCGCGCCGACCGCGCGATGTACGAAGCGAAGCGCGCGGGCCGGAACAGAGTCTCGGTGGCGCCGCCGCCCGGTGAGGACGAGCCTCTTATCCTGCGCGCCGCCGCCCGCCAACCCGGCGCGCGTTAGTATTCTGCGCGCCGCCGGGCCCCTCTGAAACGCACTCTCCGCGCGTTGGCCCTCTGCCTTCCTGGCCCCCTCCCTGACCCTCCCCCGTTCCGGGAGAGGGGACGACTGAAACGCGACGCCTCGTCCCCTCGCCCCCACGGGGAGAGGGCTAGGGAGAGGGGGAGAAACGAGGAGATGCGCGTTAGACCGCCGTGCCCACCAGCCGCCCGATACCCGCCGTCACCGCCATGGCAAGCGCCCCCCAGAAGACGACGCGGAACACGGCCTTGCCCGCCGGCGCGCCGCCCGCCTTCGCCGACGTCGCGCCGAGGATCCCCAATGCGATGAGGGCTGCGGCCGAGACCGACGGGATGGCGGCGGCGACGGGGACCAGCGCGGCGACGGCGAGCGGCAGCGCCGCACCTGCCGCAAAAGTTCCGGCCGAGGTCAGCGCCGCCTGCACGGGGCGGGAGGCGACCGTCTCCGAGATGCCGAGCTCGTCGCGCGCGTGCGCCCCGATATCGTCGTGCGCCATCAGCTGGCCCGCGACCTCGTGGGCGAGGCCGGGCTCGACGCCGCGCCCGACATAGATCTGGGCGAGCTCCTGGCGTTCCTCGTCGGGGTCGTTCGCGAGCGCTTCCCGTTCCTTGGCGAGGTCCGCGGCCTCGGTGTCGGCCTGCGACGAGACCGAGACGTACTCGCCCGCCGCCATCGACATCGCGCCCGCGGCCAATCCGGCAACACCGGCGATGAGGATCGCGGCGCGCGAGGGCTCCGCCGCGGCGACGCCGACGATCAGGCTCGCGGTCGAGACGATGCCGTCGTTCGCGCCGAGCACGGCGGCGCGCAACCAGCCTATGCGATGCACCAGGTGGTGCTCGCTGTGGGGAAGTTCGGGCGCCATCGCCGACCAGCCTCCGTCAATGGCATTGCAGGTGCGGACATGGTCGCAGGCGCGGGCGAATCCTTCAATGCCGGATGGGGGAGCGCAGGGCGGACCGGTTCGCGCTATAACGGGGCCCAAGAAAACGGACGGAACAGGGAGGACGACGAATGGCGGAAGCGGCACACGCATCGGAGCGGCGGAACGAGGGCTATCTCGACCTGCGAGAGCTCGTGGAGCGCTTCGACGAGATGGGCGAGCTCGCGCGCGTCAAGGGCGCGGACTGGAAGCTCGAGATCGGCGCGCTGTCGGAGACCATCGCCGCCGCGAAACCCGGCCGCGCCAAGGCGCTTCTGTTCGACGAGATCCCGGGTTATCCCAAGGGCTTCCGCATCCTGTCGGGCGCGGCGAACGCCTACCGCAGGCTGGCCGTCGTCCTCGGCCTCCCGGAACCCACCAACGAGATGGACCTCGTGAAGGCCTATCGGGCGCGCGCGAAACAGGAGTTCGAGCTGATGCCGCCCGTCGAGGTGAAGGACGGGCCGATCCTCGAGAACATCGACCGCGAGGAGGCGGTCGACCTCCTCAAGTTCCCCGCGCCCTTCGTCCACGAGGGCGACGGCGGGCGCTATATCGGCACGGACGATCTCGTCGTGATGCGCGACCCCGACACCGGCTGGACCAACGTCGGCACCTACCGGGTGATGGTGCACGACAGAAATACCTGCGCGATCTGGATGTCGCCCGGCAAGCACGGCCGCCTGATCCGCGACAAGTATTTCGCGCAAGGAAAGCCGTGCCCGGTGCTGATCTCCTGCGGCCACGACCCCAACCTGTTCCTCGTCGCCCACCAGGAGGTCGACCACGGGCTCGACGAGTTCGCCTATGCCGGCGGCCAGCGCGGGAGACCCATCGAGGTGATCCCGTCCGAGCTCCACGGCCTTCCCATGCCGGCCTATTCCGAGATCGTGCTCGAAGGCGAGATGCTGCCCGACGAGACGCGGGAAGAAGGCCCGTTCGGTGAGTTCATGGGCTACTACGCCTCCGAGGCCTCGATCCTGCCCGTCGTGAAGATCCGCCGCGTCTACTGGCGCACCAACCCGATCCTCTGCCTTGCCATCCCGTCGCGCCCGCCGGAGAACTTCACCTTCGCACGCGCCACGGTGAAGTCGGCGATGATCTGGGACGAGTGCGAGAAGGCGGGGCTGCCGGGCGTCGCCGGCGTCTGGTGCCACGAGTCGGGCGCAGGCCGCCTCTTCAACGTGATCTCCATCAAACAGATGTATCCCGGCCACGCCACCCAGGCCGGCATGCTCGCCGCCAACTGCCACGCCGGCAACTACGCCGGGCGCTGGGTCGTGGTGGTCGACGAGGACATCGACCCGTCGAACCTGTTCGACGTCACCTGGGCGATGTCGACGCGCTGCGACCCGCCCGACGACATCCAGTACGTGCGCCGCTCGTGGTCGACGCCGCTCGACCCGATGCTGCGCGAGCCGCCGTGGCAGAACAACCGCGCCATCGTCGACGCCTGCCGCCCCTATGGCTGGAAGGACGACTTCCCCAAGGTCGCCGAGGCGAGCCCGGAGCTGAAGGAGAAGATCCGCGGCAAGTGGCCGGAGTTGTATGAGTAGGGCGCTGCACGGGTAGGGCGTTGCACGGTTAGGGCGCTCATCCATCGTCATTCCCGCGAAAGCGGGAATCTTTCGAAGTTTCGGGCGGCCCGAGATCCCCGCCCCCGGCACGTGGGCCGGGGGAATAGGTTGCGGTTGCGTGGGCGGTCTTTGTGGCCCTGGACCCCGGAACGGGTCCGGGGTGACGTGAAAGGACGGCGGTCGCCCACGCGCGCCGGGTTGCTGCGCGAAGAGCGCATCGAATTTTCTGCCGGCGGCGCGCAGACAAAGAATCCCGTCACTGCGTGCCCTTGTACCAGTCGCAGATCTGCGCGCCCGTCATGAAGGCGACGTCGGGCTTCGCGGCGATCTCGCGCATGATGTCGCGGAAGTACCGTGCGCGGTGGGGCGCGCCCATGATGTAGGGGTGGACGACGAGCGCCATCACGCGCGCCTGGTCGGCCGCGTCCTCGTAGATCTGGGCGAACTGGTCCGAGGCGCGCTGGTAGTACTCGCGCGCCGGGTGATGTTGGATCAGCATCATGGCGACGTCGTTGCACTCCTGCGTGTAGGGGATGTTGACGATGGGTTTCGTCCGCGTCTTGAGCGTCACCGGCTGGTCGTCGAGCACCCAGTCGGCGACGTAGTCGTAGCCCTCTTCCACCAGCAGGTCGGGCGTCTCCCACGTCTCGGTGAGGCCCGGCCCGAGCCAGCCGCGCGGGCGCTTGCCGGTGAAGCGCTCGATGGCGTCCGAGGTCTTCCGGATGTCGTCCCGCTCGTTCTCGACCTTCTGCATGTTCTTCTGGGTGTAGCCGTGGCCCATGAACTCCCAGCCGCGGTCGAGCGCCGCCCGGCTGATCGCCTCGTAGGCGTGGACGGCGGTGCCGTTGATCGCGAGCACGCCCGGCACCTTCAGCTCGTCGAACACCTTGAGGAAGCGCCAGAAGCCGACGCGGTTGCCGTATTCGTGCCACGCCCAGTTCGGGATGTCCGGCATCGGCGCGCCGCCGGCCGGCGGCGTGAGGACGGTGCGCGGCATCGTCTCCTTCGGGTTCCACTCCTCGATGTTGACGATCACCCAGACCGCCATGCGCTTGCCGTCCGGCAGGCTCAGTCGGGGACGCGACGGGATCGGAGAATAATCGAGACGTTCGTTCGGCAGCATGGCTCATCCTCGTTTTGTCGAGGGCGAGTTTAGGGGCGGGGCGCGGCGGGAACAACGGCGCGGACAACGGCGCGGACAGGTGCGGGTGGCGGGCGGGATGGATTCGCGGCCGCGATCCGCTATAGATCGTCTATAAGTTCGGCGCGAAGTTCGGTGCGGGCGTGCAATGCGCCCGCCGAGGTGGAACGGGCCTGTAGTTCAGCGGTTAGAACGCACCGCTCATAACGGTGTTGTCGGGGGTTCGAATCCCTCCGGGCCCACCACCCTTCGCCCTTGTTCCCTGCGCGCTGCCGGCAGATGCTCAAACGCGCTCATCGCGGAGCAATAAGGCACGCGTCCTCTGCGTGCCGCTGTCCCTTCGTCGTCGTTCCCGCGAAAGCGGGAATCCACTGAATTCGAGGGTGGTTTGCAATCGACGGCTCCGGCTGTGACGGGGGTCCGAGCGGTTCAGGGCGGTCCGCCGTCAGGCGACGATGAGGCCGCCCGCGGTCTGGGCGGCGCCCCGGGCGGCGGCGGTGAGGCCGGGCTTCAGGAACTGCATCACCCGGTCGACGACCGACTGCGACGCCGGCGCGTCGGTGCGGCCCGACCACATGCTGCGGACCAGGAAGGTGATGCTGTCCGGCGCGTCGGGGTAGAGCGAGCCGACCATCTGGAAGTCGATGCGAATCTCGTCCTTGCGGGCGACGTCGAACGGGTTCTGGACGCGGACGATCATCCACTGGCGCGAACGGTCGCAGGCGATGGAGACCGTCCGGGTGCCACTGGCGTCCGGGAGCTGCGTCACCGCGGAGAGCGCGGCGAGGAACTTCTCGAGCGTCCGGTCGCGGGGGGAAGGGCTGGCGGCGTCGAAGGCGACGGAAAAGACCGGCAGCGGGGTTTCGATCAGGTTCGGCATGTCGGGTCCTCTCGGTGCGGCCTGGTAGCTGGCGACGAGGAGCTGCGGCGTGACCGAGCGCGCCGCCTCGCGGAGGTGGCCACCAAGCCCCCAACCCCAGGACGAGACCAGCTTCTCGGGCGCGAGGCTGCCGTAGCCGACGACGAACCCGTAGAAGACGACGCCGCCCGCAAGCGTCTTCCCGGCTCCGGCCCACAGGTCGCTCATGACGGCCGGTGCAGATCGTGCGGCGGGGGCGTCCGGGCCGCGCCCGCGCCCGGGGCGGCCGGACGGGTCAGCTGCATTTCGGCCGTCCGCCCTCCGCCGTCCTCGATACGAGGGCGAAGGTGCCGTCGCCGAGGAACGGCGAGCGGCTGCCGACCGCGTCCCACCACGCGTTCACCGCGTCGGTCGTGGAGAACCCGCAGCCCGAGATGGTCTCGATCTTCTGGATCAGCGATTTCAGGTCCTCGTCGTTCAGCTTCACGCCGTCGATATCGCCCTCGCGCACCGCGTTGACGACGTCCTGCAGCGACGCCGTGTTGCGCAGCAGGTCGAGGCGCCGCATCTTGCCGAAGGCGAGCGCCGCGGAATGGAGATCGCCCGCCGCCTGCTCGAGGCCGGCGAGGTTGTCGGTCGCCGCCTTGGTCAGGATGTCGCGCAGCGTCTTGTCGCGGCGCGCGACGATCGACGGGATGACGATGTCGGTGTTCATCACCGCGACCTAGACGAAGGGCGTCGGCACCGGGGCGCAGCCGGCGCCGGCGGCGGAGGCAGCCGTGGAAGGGGCAGAGCCGGGGGCGGCCGCGGGCTTCGCGGCCTCGATGCGGCAGACGTCGTTGGTCACGTAGTCGCGCCGGAACGCGTTGCGCCAGTATTCGCGCGCTTCGCCCGCCGGGCGGCCCATCAGCACGAACGCGCCGCGGCTCAGGATCGAGATGCCGGCGTCGGGTGCAGCGGCGGCCTTCTCCTCGGCGTAGAACTGGATGCTGTAGTCGAGCAGCACCTTGTTTTCCCGGTTGCCGAGGATGAGGCCCGCCGCCCGCGTGGCGATGCCGAACACGGGATTGACGGCGGGGTTCGGGATCGCCGCCGCGAGCGCGCCGCCGATCTTCTGGATCTGGTTCAGCTCCTGCAGCGTCTCGACGTTCTTCTCGAGCGCGACATCGACGAGGCGGATGCGGAAGAAGGGCGCGACCGAGGAGTCCCAGAGCTGCTCGTGGAAGATGGCGAGGTTCGCGAAGTTGAGCGGCGAGTCGGCGGGAACGCCGCGCTGGTACCAGACGACGAGCTCGCGGTCGCTGCCGTCGGCCGCCGCGCCGAACTGGACGAGGAGCGCGAGGTCGCGCTTGCCCTCCAGCCCCTTCGGCAGGCTCGCGGTCTGCACCACGACGGTGAGCGGCGAGCCGTGCTTCATCCGGTACGTCGCGTTGTGGTCGCCGCGATGGCTCGGCTTGAGGTCGGCGGTGTCGACCGCCGCTGCTTCGCCGGATCGGTCGACGTAGAACACGCGGTTGTCGTTGTAGGCGGTCTGGAGGATCACGGCTTCCGCGCGCTCGCCCACGAGCGCCCGGTCCTGGCCTGTGCAGGCGGCGGCAGCCAACGCAACGACTACGGACAACAGGACAACCGGCGGAATTCTCGCAGATGCCATTGCAGCCTCCCTTATACGAGCCGTCCCATGTCCCTATTTCACGGGAAGCGCGACGCAAAGGCAATGCAATTTCTGCGCGCAGAAGATGTGCGCCGGCTGCGCCCGGCCGGCTGAGCGCCCGTCCGGGTTCCGACGGCGATGGCGTCGAATTCGCGGACTGGGGCGCTCACCGGGATCAGGATCTCGAAGGTCGTTCCCTCGCCCGGCGCGCTCTCGATCGCCATGCTGCCGCCGTGACGCTCGATCAGCTTCTTCGTCGAGACGAGGCCAAGGCCGAGGCCCGTGCTGTCGGCCACCGCGGAGTCGCCGTCGAAATTGAACGGCTCGCCCAGCCGCTGGAGCACGCCCGGCTCGCCGCCTCGGCGGTATCGAGGGCGTGGCGGAGCTGGCCCGACTGGCGTTCGAGCCTGAGGGTGTCGCTGTAGGAGCGGAGCGCGGCGCAGACGGTGGTGATCAGCCGGGTCGCCGTCATGCCGCTCTAGTCGCGGTAGTCGTTGATGTCGTAGTCGCGGACGGCCTGGAGTACTGGCGCGTAGCCCGGCTGGCCGGTCCGCAGCACGATCCGCACGCGGTCGTTGCCGAGCTCGCCGCGGATCCAGCGCACGAGCTCGAGGCCCATGTCCTCGCTCTCCATGACGACATCGAGGAGGATGACCGCGATGTCCGGTTCCTGGGCGATCAGCGCGCGCGCCTCGGCGCCCGAATAGGCGCTCAGGATGCGAAGCCCGCGTCCCTCGAACGCGAAGCCGTCGAGCGCAAAGCGCGTCGCCTGGTGGACCGAGGCATCGTCTTCGACGATCAGCAGGAACCAGGGCGCGAGCGGCTTATGCCCGATCGTTTCGCCGTTATCCTCGATGATCGAAATACGATCTTCGGCCGACATCGCTACGCCTCCCTTCGACGACTGTCACGCCCGGCTCCGCGGGCCGCCGGCTTTTCCTTCCGGCCGTCGAACTCCGGTTACTGCCCACTCCCGGTCTTCGCGTCCGATTGCCCTTTCCGTCCGCAATTCTGCCGCGTGATACAATTGTATACACGCCTCAAGCAACAGTAATCGCTTGATTCTTCTGTGGCAATCGGTCTTGCGAACGCCTCTCGGTCGCGGCCGATATTTCTCTGTTCGCGTGCGCGCGGACACCTTATTTCAAGTGGGACGCAAATCCCGTCCCATCGAAAACCGCGCGGAGCCCCATGTCCGACAAACCCGATGCCCCGTCCGGAACCGGCCCCGCTGCCGCCCGCAAAAGCCATGTCACGGTCCGCCACGGCCGGACCATGGACGATCCCTATCACTGGCTGCGCGATCCCGACTGGCAGCGCGTGATGAAGGAGCCGTCGGCGCTGCAGCCCGAGATCCGCGCCCATCTCGAGGCCGAGAACGCGTGGATGGAGAAGGTGCTCGCGCCGGTGGCGGAATTACGGAAAGCGCTCGCTGCCGAGCTCAAGGCGCGCATCAAGGAGGACGACAGCTCCGTGCCGGCGCCCGACGGGCCGTGGGCCTATTACCGCCGCTTCGTCGCCGGCGGGCAGTACCCGGTTTTCTGCCGGAGGCCTGCCGGAACGCAGAAGGGGCCGGGCGAGGAGGTGCTGCTCGACGGCGACCGCGAGGCCGAAGGCGAGAGCTTCTTCGCAGTGCGCGGCGCCGAGCATTCGCCCGACCACTCGATCTATGCGGTGGCCATCGACCGCAACGGCTCGGAATACTGCGCCATCGGCTTCCGCGACCTCGGCAACGGCGGTGCGTCGCTGCCCGACGAACTGCTCGACGCGCAGGGCGACATGGCGTGGTCGGCCGACGGGCGCTTTCTGTTCTACACCGTACTCGACGACAACCACCGGCCGTGCCGCGTCTACCGCCACCGGCTCGGGACCGGGGCGAGCGAAGACGCGCTGGTCTACGAGGAGACCGACCCCGGCTTCTTCGTCGGCATCGGCAAGACCGAGAGCGGGCGCTACGTGGTGATCGATTCCCACGATCACGCCGACACGAGCGAGGTCCGCCTGATCGATGCCGCGCACCCCGAGACCGACGCGCGCCTCGTCGTGCCGCGGCGGACGGGGATCACGGCCGACGTTTCGGACCACGGCGGCACGCTCTACATCCGCACCAACGCCCCCGAAAACCATGGGGGCGAAAACGGCCCCGCCGTCGACTTCCGCATCGTCGCCGCGCCGCTCGCGGACCCGCGCCCGGAGACCTGGATCGACATTGTGCCGCATCGGCCGGGATGTCTGATCCGCGCGGTCGTGCTGTTCCGCGATTTCCTCGTCCGGTTGGAGCGCGAGCATGCGCTGCCCCGCATCGTCGTGCGCGAGATCGCGACAGGCGCTGAGCACGAGATCGCCTTCGCCGAGGAGGCCTACGATCTCTCACTGATGCCGGGCTACGAGTTCGACACGGCGACGCTGCGCTTCGCGTACTCGTCGCCGACGACACCGCAGAGGATTTTCGACTACGACATGGCGGCGCGGACGCGCACGCTCCGGAAGGAGCAGGAGATCCCGTCGGGCCACGATCCGGCGGATTACGTCTGCCGCCGCGTGATGGCGGAGAGCCACGACGGGGTGAAGGTGCCGGTCACCGTGCTGCACCGGAAGGACATTGCGCTCGACGGCAGCGCGCCGATGCTGCTCTACGGCTACGGCTCCTACGGCTACGCCATGCCGGCGTCGTTCTCGCCCCATGCGTTCAGCCTCGTCGACCGAGGCTTCGTCTACGCCATCGCCCACGTGCGCGGCGGCACCGAGGGCGGCTACGGCTGGTACCTCGACGGCAAGCTGATGAAGAAGAAGAACACCTTCCTCGATTTCATCGCCGCCGCCGAGACGCTGATCGGCGAGGGCTACAGTTCGGCCGGGCGGATCGTCGCGCAGGGCAGAAGCGCCGGCGGCATGCTGATGGGCGCGTCGGCCAACATGCGCCCGGAGCTGTTCTGCGGGATTCTCGGCGAGGTGCCGTTCGTCGACGTGATCAACACCATGACGGACGCGACCCTGCCGCTGACGCCGCCCGAATGGGTCGAGTGGGGCAACCCGATCGAGGACGAGGCCGCGTTCGACTACATGGCGTCCTACTGCCCCTATACCAACATTGCCGACCGCGCGTACCCCAACGTGCTCGCGACGGGAGGTCTTACCGATCCGCGCGTCACCTACTGGGAGCCCGCGAAATGGGCGGCGAAGCTCCGCCACCACAACAAGGCGCGGACCGACATCCTCTGCTGGATCAACATGGACGCGGGCCACGGCGGCGCGTCCGGGCGCTTCGACCGGCTGAGCGAGGTCGCGCTGTCCTGGGCCTTCGCGCTGAAGGTCGCGGGGAAGGCGGGCTGAGCCGCCTCCACCGCGGCCGTGGAGATCGCCGTCAGAGCGTCTCTTCGAAGAAGTCCCGCGTCATCCGGTAGGTCTGATCGCAGAGGCGCTGGTCGTAGCGCTGGATCTTGTCGTTGGCGTCGCGCACGCAGAAGCCGTGCGGCGCGCCGCCGAACATCATCGTCTGCCAGTCGATGCCGGCGGCGGTGAGTTCCGCCTCGAACGCGTCGACCTGCGGGACCGGCGTCACGATGTCGGCGGTGCCGTGGACGATCAGCACGCGGCCCGAGATCTTGCCGGGCCGGTTAGGGGCCACGGTCATCGGCAGCGTGACGTGGATGAAGACCGAGCCCTTGAAGTTCGCGCCGGCGCGGATCTGCTCGGTCAGGAAGCCGCCGCCCATGCAGTAGCCGATCGCGCCGGTCTTCGCGGTGTCGATCAGGCCCAGCCGGTCGGCCTCGGCGGTCAGCGCGGCGACGGCGGCGCCGCCGCAGCCGAGGATGAAATCGATGTTCGCGCGGGTCGCGCGCGCCACCTTGCCGAGCTCCTCGTTCGTCTTTCCCATGCCGCCGTAGTTCTTGCCGAACATGTCGGCGACCATCATCACATAGCCGGAATCGCCCGCTGCCTCGACGGCCATCTCGACCGTGTGCTTGCAGACGCCGAGCCAGTCGGGCTGCATGAAGATCGCCGGACGCTTGCCCGACACGGCGTCGTCATAGACGAGCATGCCCTCGTAGGGCTTGCCGTCGTAGCTGTAAGGGACCGGGTGTTCGCGCATCGTCATCGGAGTGTCTCCCTGTGTCGGCGCACGCGTCGCGGCGCCCTATTGAAGCTGTGTTTATTCGGTCTTTCGCTGGGCGCGGTCAGGCGCCGAGCACGGACTCGAAGCCCTCGAACTCCGGATGGCCGGCATAGAGCTTGCGGTTGCCGCCCGCGCTCGCATGCGCCTTGCGGAACGCCTCGGACTGGGTCCACGCCTCGAACGACGCGCGGTCCTTCCAGATCGTGTGCGACGCGTAGAGCGTGACGTCGCCGAGGTCCGGGCCCTTCAGCAGGTGGAACTCGACGAAGCCCGGCACCTCGTCCAGGTGGGAATCGCGGGTCTTCCAGACGGTCTCGAAATCGGCCTCCGAACCCTTGTGGATGCGGAAGCGGTTCATGGCGACGAACATGGCGGTCTCCGTGTCGGTGTGCGGCCGCATTCTAACGACGCGGACGGCGCTGTCACGGGCGCATGCGGCGGGTCAGAGCGCGGCCGGTGGATCCCCGCTTTCGCGGGGATGACGGTTTAGGGGGCGGCGGGGATGACGGTTTAGGGGGCGGCGGCGATGACGGTCTCGGGGAGGGGCGCGGCGATGGCGGTTTTCCGTCACGGACATTCCACCGTTCCCTGTCATCCCCGCGAAAGCGGGGATCTTTCCGCCCCCTCCCTTAGTCGTTCGTCAATCTATTGAAACGTCGGGAAATTTTACGGGTTGTTTCTGCGGATGGAGGCGGGGCGCCGTAAGCCATTGAAAGAAGTGAATTGCCGATTCTGGCACGGTTATTGCTTGAACAATACGAATGCGCTCCGCTGGAAGGCGGAGATGGAAAACATCCGGCCGCAGCGGCCGCAGGACGGGGCAGGGCAGATGAAGAGCATCACGGGAAAGATCGGTTCGGGCGTCGCGGGTCTCGTGCTCGCGGCTTCGGTCTGGGCGGCGGGCAGCGGGGCTGCGAACGCCTACGTCATCGACATGGAGGGCATCGCGCCCCCGGCCACCACCACGAGCGAAAACACCAGCCGGATCTGGGGCGACTTCACGCTGCAGACGGGCCACGGCCACTATATCGACAGCGCCCATATCTCCATCATTAACGGCGCACTGCCCAACAACGGCACCGACTGGCTCCTGCACGACAATACCGGCCTGATGATCCTGGCCAAGACCGCCTCGGGCTCCTTCGCGCTCAACGCGCTCGACGCCACCTTCCGGGTCGTCTCGAATAACGGGACGACGGCCAACCACGATATTCTCGTCACCGGCTCGATCTTCGGCGGCGGCATCGTCACGACGACGCTGACGATCGACGACAACCCCTCCTTCCAGACCTTCACGTTCGACTCGTCCTGGTCGAACCTCGCCGCCGTGTCGTTCCAGAACGTCCAGGGCGCCATGGCCTACGACAACATCGTCGTCGATGCCGTGGTCGAGAGCGTGCCGGAACCGGGCGCGATCGCGATCCTCGGCCTCGGGCTCCTGGGCCTCGCCGGGCTCCGCCGCCGCGGCTGAACGGGGCGCTGAGGCCCCTCTGCCGGGCGAACTGCGGGAAAGCCCGTTCGCGGTCGCTTTGCGAAAATCGTTGATTTTTTGTGCGATCGAACCATATAAGGAGCCAACGCTTCGCATCTGTTTCGCGCGACCGTTGCCGCCCAAGAGGCGCCCGACCCGGTTACCCCCTGACAATGTGATCGTTACAAGACCCCGTTTTGCGCACGGTGCGCACGACGGAAACCACATCCGCCAGAGGAAATAGACAATGGCTACCGGTACCGTGAAATGGTTCAACCCGACCAAGGGTTTCGGCTTCATCCAGCCCGAGGACGGCGGCAATGACGCTTTCGTCCACATCTCCGCCGTCGAGCGCGCGGGTCTCCGCACGCTGAACGAAGGCCAGAAGGTCTCCTACGAGCTGCAGACCGGCCGCAACGGCAAGCAGTCGGCCGAGAATCTCTCGATCATCGGCTGATCGGCTCTTTCAGCCGATACGACTTTCGCCGCCGCGGCCTCCCAAGGGCCGCGGCGGTTTGCTTTTAAGGTGGCAAACCCACGCCTACCGCAAGGGAGTTGCGGCAGTCATTTTCCCCCACGTGCAGTTTTCGCCCTGCGCCGGCGCACCGCGTAGGGGAGGATCCCGGCAAGCATCAGCCCGAGCGCCGCAGGCTCCGGCACACCGGTGACGACGAGAATGTTGTCGAACTCGCCGTCCTGCCCATAGGGCGCGCCACGATAGTCGAAATAGATTCGGACACCGTCGATGCCGGCGATCTGTGCCGCGGAGATCGCGAAATCGGACGACTGGTAAAGCAGGCCCGAAACGTCGCTGACGCGCCCGAAGTAAGTTCCGGCATCGGCGTCGATGACGATCTCGAGCGTCACCGGGTTCTCGGTCGCTTCCGGCCCGTTGAAGCAGTTGCCGGCGCCGGATCCGGTGGCATAGAGATGCCAGCCTCCGCTGCAGTTCGGATCGAGGGGACCGGAATACGACCAGCCGTATTCGGGATTCGATCCGCCGGTGACCAATTCGACGAGATAGTTGTGCGACGGCGAAAACGCATAGGCGTCGAAGGAGAGGATCGTCTTTCCCGTCGCGCTGAGGCTGCCCGAAAGCGCTTTCGTCACGGCGGCCTGGTTTTTCGTGCCGGGATCGGGATGGCCGGGAGCGACCTGGGTGGAAAGCCCGGCTCCGGCGTTGATGTAGATCGGTCCCGGCGTCGCCGGATCGAGCGACGCCCAGCCGTTCTGGCCGACGAGGTTGCTGCCGGGCGCGTAGCTCTCGAAATCCTCCTGCAGCAGGACGACGTCGGCGCGTGCGGCGGCAGGCAAGAAGAGAGCGGCCGCGATCAGCATGAGAACGATGTGTCGGGCGATTTTCAGGCAGTTCATTTTGCTTCCTCCATCGGTTCATCCGGTCTCTCGTCCCGGTTGTGGTGACAGGCAAGCAAATTTCGTGCCAGAATCCGGTCTCCCGCGATTTCAAAGGCTTACAGGGTAACAGTCGCGCCCGAAGGGCGCCCCGCGGTGGTATAGTAAAGAATGCCGACGGCAGCAGGTCGTGCTTCAATCGCGGATTGCAGGGCCTGCCCGCGTGGGGGAGCTCAGGCTGGAACTCGGGCGCCCATGGACTGCCTCAGAGCGTCTGGGCGAGGGCGCGGCGGAACAGGGCGTCGAGCCGGTCCTCGCGGGCGCGGAGGCGCAGCAGGTCCTCGTCGAACGAGCGGACGAGCGCGACCGCGCGGCCGAGCAGCGGCATCGCCGCCTCGGGGTGGGTGTAGAGCAGCGAGAGGAACCGGTCGGCCTCGACCTCACCGATCAGACAGGGCGTCAGAGTGCGCACGCTCGTCCGGCTCGGCCGGCCCTGCAGCGCCGCGAACTCCCCGAAGCAGGCTTCCGCCTCCATCGTGCAGAGCGGCATCTCGCAGCCGTCGACGTGGCGGAACATCTCGACCTCGCCATCGGCCAGCGCGAAGACGCCGTGCGCCGCTTCGCTCTGCCCGTCGATCAGCAGGCTGCCTTCCGGCACCCGTCGCCAATCGGCTTCGATCCCGAGCGAGCGGCAGACATGCTCGGGCATGCGCGCGAACGGATCGATCCGGTCGAGGCTGTGGAAATAGAGTTCTGTCGTCGCCATGGGGCTCGCTCCGGAAAAATAGGGACTTCCCGGACGCTATCAGCGCCATAAGACGGTTTCGTGACGCTTTTGCGACGCCGGCTAGTGTTCGAAGACGTAAGTGCCCGGCGCCACGCCGAGCGGCGGCAGCCCGTGATCCGCTGAACCTGTCGGCGGCGGCCGAACGAGGCCGGGCGAGCTTCGCGCCGCGAGCCAGTCCGCCCAGGCCGGCCACCACGAGCCCGCGGTCTTCTCCGCGCCGGGGAGCCAGGCGTCGGGCGACAGGTAGGCCGCACCCTTCGCGCGCATGGAGGCGCGATAGTGCCGACGCGGCCGGCCCGGCTCCGAAACGATGCCCGCGTTGTGCCCGCCCGCGGCGAGGACGAACGTCACCTCGGCGTCGGCGAACAGGTTGATCTTGTAAACCGAGCGCCACGGCGCGATGTGGTCGGTCTCGGTGCCGACGACGAACATCGGCGCGCGGATGTCCTTGAGCGCGACGATGCGCCCGTCCACCGCGTAACGCCCGGCCGTGAGACGGTTCTCCAGGAAGAGCGCGCGCAGGTACTGCGAGTGCATGCGGTAGGGCATGCGCGTCTGGTCGGCGTTCCACGCCGTGAGGTCGGTCATCGGGTCGCGGTCGCCGAGCACGTACTCGCGGATCGCCTTCGACCAGACGAGATCGCTCGACCGCAGCGCGCGGAACGCGCCCGCCATCTGCTGGGTGTCGAGCGTGCCCTGCTCCCACATCATGTCTTCGAGGAAGGCGATCTGGCTTTCGTCGACGAACAGCATCAGTTCGCCCGCCTCGCTGAAGTCGGTCTGCCCGGCGAGGATCGTGAGCGAGGCGAGCCGGCCGTCGCCGTCGCGCGCCATCGTGGCCGCGGCGATCGCCGACGTCGTGCCGCCCAGGCAATAGCCGCACAGGTGGACGCGGGCGTCGGGCACGATCGCCGTCACCGCATCGAGCGCCGCCATCACGCCGCGGGCGCGATAGTCGTCGTAGGAAACGTCGCGGTCGGCGCCGGTCGGATTGTGCCACGACATCATGAAGACGGTGTGCCCGCGCTCGATGAGGAAGCGGACGACCGAGTTCTCGGGCCTGAGGTCGAGGATGTAGTACTTCATGATCCATGCCGGCACGATCAACACGGGCTCGCGCCGGACCTCCGCGCCTGCCGGCGCGTACTGGATCAGCTCGAACAGCGCGTTGCGGAAGACGACCGTTCCGGGCGTCACGGCGACCGTCTTGCCCGGCACGAAGCCGTCGGTGCCGTCGGGCATGCGTCCGGCGGCGAAGGCGCAGGCGTCTTCCAGCAGGTGGACGAAGCCGCGCGCGAGGTTGGCGCCGCCCTCCGCGCGCGTGCGATCCGCGATCACCGGATTGAGCGCCGGGCAGTTGGCGGGCGAGACGATGTCGAGCCACTGGCGGGCGAGGAACGCCATGCGCCGGGCATGGCCGGGCTCCATGCCGCGCACCTCCTCGGTCGCGAGGCGCCACCAGTCCTCGACCGATAGATAGGCTTCGCGCAGCATCGCGAATGGCGGCTCGTCCCAGTCCGCATCCCGGAAGCGGCGGTCGCCCGGCGCGGGCAGAAACGGCGGCTCCGGCGACCTGCCCGCCGCCGTCCCGAGGGCGAAGTCGGCGAGGCGGGCGGCGTTGCGCCACGCGGCGACGGCG
>JAYOEF010000050.1:0-20381 GCA_038106605.1 Alphaproteobacteria bacterium | reverse complement strand
TCGGCGCTGTCGGCGGGCGGGCGGATCGTTCTGTTCTCGCGCTTCGACGCGAAGGAATACGTCCGCGCGATCGAACGTTACCGCCTCACCATGCTGACCGGCGTGCCGACGATGTACGCGCTGATCCTGCAGGAGGAGAAGCTCCTCGACGAGACCGACCTGTCGTCGGTGCGCAACTGCTCGATGGGCTCGGCGCCGGCATCCGACAGTCTCCTCGACAATCTCGCAGAGCGCTTCCCGAACGCGAAGCTCAACCTCAACTATGGCATCACCGAGGGCGGGCCGATCCTGTTCGCGTGGTCGCACCCCGACGGGTTGCCGCGTCCGCGCACTTCGGTCGGGTTCCCGATCGACGGCGTCGAGATACGCCTCGTCGACGGGCCGGACGCGAACCAGGGCGTGCTCGAGGTCCGGAGCCCGGGCGTGATGAAAGGCTATCACAACCTGCCGGAGGCGACGGCGAAGGTCCTCAGCGCCGACGGCTGGATGAATACGGGCGACATCCTGCGCCGCGACGAGATCGGCTGGTACTATTTCGTCGACCGCGCCGACGACATGTTCGTCTGTGCCGGCGAGAACATCTATCCCGGCGAGGTCGAGGCGATGCTGGAACGCCACGACGATATCATGCAGGCCTGCGTGGTGCGCGCGCCCAACACGCTGAAATCCTACGTGCCCTACGCCTGGGTCGTCGCCCGCGATGGCGCGGCGATCGACGAGGATGGGGTGAAGAAGTACGCGCTCAAGCACGGGCCGGTCTACGCCCATCCGCGGCGCGTGTTCTTCGTCGACGCGCTGCCGCTCAGCGGCACCAACAAGATCGACCGTCGCGCGCTCGAAGCCAAGGCGGCCGAGGTCGCCCGCGGGGAGCAGGGTGCGGCCTAGCCGCGCCGCGCTCCTTCTTGCCGCCGCGCTCGCGGGCGCGGCCGTCCTTCCGTCGATCCCCGCGCAGGCGCAAGGCGCGGCTCCTTCGGACCGGGAGACCGCCGCGCTGACCGCGCGCATGATCCGCCACGTCAACCAGCTCCGCGCGCAGAACGGCGCAGCACCGCTGGTCGAAGACCGGCGTCTCGATGCCGCTGCCCGCGCGCATGCCGAGGACATGGTACGGCGCGACTTTTTCGATCACCGGAGCCCGGATGGGCGCGGCATGCAGGACCGCGCCGCGTCGGTCGGCTATCTCTGGCGCACGCTCGCCGAGAATCTCGGCGCCGGGCTGTTCTCTCCCGAGCAAACAGCGGATGCCTGGATGACGAGCCCCGCGCATCGCACGAATATGCTGAGCCCCGATCATCTGCAGATCGGCGTCGGCTATGCGCGCGCGCCGGAGACCGGCAAGCGTCCCCGCTATTCCCATTACTGGGTGATCCTCGTCGGCGCGCCGGCGCGCTGACCCGCATCAGGTGCGGATCGCGTAATCCATGTAGGCGGGCAGTGCGAACGCGGCCGTGTGGATCGCGGGCGTGTAGTAGCGCGTCGGAATCCGCGAAGCTGCAAAGCGCGTGCGGATCGTCGCCGCGTCGGTGTTGCGCGCCCGTGCCGACTTCGCGCCCCAGCCGAGCGTCATGAAGCCGAACGCGTAGGTCGGGACCTGGGTGAGGTAGAGCGTGGCATCCGGAAAGACGCGGCCCATGCGCGCGAACGTCGCCTCCGATTCCTCCGCTTGGACGAAGCTCACGCCCGACTGGCAGACGACGATTCCGTCGTCGGTCAGGTGCTCGCGGCAATCGGCATAGAAATCATCGGAGAAGAGGGGGGTGGCGAAGCCGATCGGGTCGGTGGAGTCGACGATGATCACGTCGAAGCGCCGGTCTGTTTCGCGAATGTAGGCAAGCCCGTCGCCGATGACGAGGTCGGTCCGCG
This sequence comes from Alphaproteobacteria bacterium, assembly GCA_038106605.1. Lineage (GTDB taxonomy): Bacteria > Pseudomonadota > Alphaproteobacteria > MPNO01 > UBA830 > JAYOEF01. The sequence continues at coordinate 18,518 of JAYOEF010000050.1, read as the reverse complement.
GGTCGTCGAACGCGCCGTCGCCGAGGCCCGGCAGATACTTGCGGCAGGCCTCGACGACGCCGCCGTCGATCTCGACCATCGTCGCGCGTTCGACCGTGGGATGGCGGAGCACGTCGCGCAATGCGCCACCGTCGCCGCCGCCGATTATGAGGACTTCGCGCGCCGCGCCGTGCGCGAACATCGGCACGTGCGCGATCATCTCGTGGTAGCACGCCTCGTCGCGTTCCGTGGTCTGGACGATCCCGTCGAGCGCGAGAACCCGACCGAAATAGGGGTTCTCGAAGACGACGAGCTCCTGCATCCCGGTATTCGACCGGTGAAGGACCTCGCCGACAGCGAAGCGCTGCTGGAAGGCGGGGTGGAGCGTCTCGGAAAACCAGCTTTCCGTGCCGTCCGTCACCCCACTATGCCGCGCTTCTGCTCGGAAATTTCTGACCGTTCGGGACGGAAATAGTCCTTGAGGACGTTGGCGGCCTCCATCGGACGGCAGTTGCCGCACATGAAGACGTCGAACGCCGCGTAGTCCATTTCGGGCCAGGTGTGAACGCTGATGTGGCTTTCGGCCAGCACCGCGACGCCGGAGACGCCGCCGCCGCCGCCGAACTCGTGCACATGAACGTGCAATACCGTGGCGCCCGCAGTCTCGGCCGCTTCGCGCAGCGCGCGTTCCATCAGCTTCGGATCGTTGAGCCGGCTGGCTCCCCAGAAATCGATCAGGAGATGCGCGCCGGCATAGGTCAGGCCGTCCTTGTGGATGAGATAATCCCGCTCTTCGTTGGCGGGCTCAGGTCGCAAGTGTTCATGGAATGCGTAAGATCCTTCAGCCGTCGGATCTCCATAGGCACTTTCAACCAGAACCGGATCAGTCAACGAAGCGGACTTGTCCATCCATAGGGCCTCCTTGCGAGCGCGTGAGCGCACGTTGAGTGTTCTCAAAGATCGGGTTTATGGGGTTTCCGGGTCGGATTTGCAAGTGGGATTCGGGGACGGTAACTGCGGCGTTTCGCCCGCAGGTCAAAGACTTAACCCGATTCGGCAGCCTCCGCCGCGGGTTACGGTTAAAACGCCTCTTCGGCGAGCGCCATGACCTCGTCGGCACCCGCCTTGGCGGCGCTGGCGTAGGCCGCGACCTGCGGCAGGAGGTTCTTCGCATAGAAGCGCGCGGTCGCGATCTTCGCCGCGTAGAACTCCGGATCGCCTTCGCCGTTCGCGGCGATGTTCGCCGCCTGCGCCATCAGCCAGCCGCCGGTCGCAAGGCCCAGTGCGCGCAGGAACGGAGTGGCCCCCGCGAGCACGCGGCGCGGATCTTCGCCCGGGTCGGCAAGGATCCAGGAGGTCGCATCCTCGAGCGCGTCGATGGCGGAGGAAAGCGCGGCCGCGATCTCTGCATCCGTCACCGGCGTCGCGCGCAGTTCGGCGATGAACTCCGCGATCGCCTCGCCGCGGTCGCGCAGGATCTTGCGGCCGACGAGATCGATCGCCTGGATGCCGTTCGTTCCCTCGTAGATCGGCGTGATGCGGCAGTCGCGGTAGAACTGCGCCGCACCCGTCTCCTCAATGAATCCCATGCCGCCGTGGATCTGCACGCCGAGCGAGGCGACCTCGACGCCGCAGTCGGACGACCAGGCCTTGACGATGGGGATGAGGAGATCGACGCGCGACTGCGCGGCGGCGCGCACGTCCGGATCGGGATGCCGGCGCGCAAAGTCGAGCTTCGCTGCGACGTAGTAGCAGAGTGCGCGTGTCGCCTCGGTGAGCGCGCGCATCATCATCAGGTTCCGGCGTACGTCCGGGTGGCGGATGATGGCGACGTCGCCCGCCGCCGGATCGGCTGCGTCGCGTCCCTGCACGCGTTCGCGGGCGTAGTTCGCGGCGTGCTGATAGGCGCGTTCCGCGATGCCGACGCCTTCGCGGCCGACCGCGAGGCGCGCGTTGTTCATCATCGCGAACATGTATTCCATGCCGCGGCATTCCTCGCCGATCAGATAGCCGATCGCGCCTTCGTTCTCGCCGAACTGCATCACGCAGGTCGGGCTGCCGTGGATGCCCAACTTGTGTTCGAGCGACACGGCGCGGAGGTCGTTGCGCGCGCCGATCGATCCGTCGTCGCCGACAAGGAACTTGGGCACGATGAAGAGCGAGATGCCGCGCGTGCCGGGCGGCGCGTCCGGCGTGCGCGCGAGCACCATATGGACGATGTTGTCGGCGCAGTCGTGCTCGCCCCAGGTGGTGAAGATCTTCTGGCCGCTGATGCGGTAGACGTCGCCGTCCTTCACCGCGCGCGTACGGAGCGCGCCGACGTCGGAGCCGGCGCCGGGCTCGGTAAGCACCATGGTGCCGGTCCATTCGCCGGTGGCGAGCTTCGGCACCCACTTCGCCTTCTGCGCGTCGGAGCCGAAGCGCTCCAGGCATTCCACGGCGGCGATGGTCAGCACCGGGCTCAGCATGAAGGCGAGGTTGGCGGCGTCCCACATCTCGAAGACCGGCGTGGCCACGAGCAAGGGCATGCCCTGGCCACCGATCTCCGGCGGGAACTGGATCGAGTTCCATCCGCCCTCGACATAGGCCTGATAAGCTTCGCGGTATCCCTTCGGTGTGACGACGACGCCGTTCTCCAGGCGGGAACCTTCGACGTCGCCGGTGCGGTTGATCGGCGACAGCACCTCGCGGCCGAACTTGCCCGCTTCCTCGAACACCGCGCGCACGAGATCGGGCGTCGCATCCTCGCATCCCGGGAGCGCGGCGACCTCGTCGAGACCGACGAGCTCCTCGACGACAAACTGGATTTCGCGGATCGGTGCTTCGTATTCTGCCATCTCAGAGAACCTTTCCCGGGTTCATGATGCCCTTCGGATCGAGGGCTGCCTTTATCGTCCGCATCACGTCGAGCGCAACGGGCGACTTGTAGTGCGCGAGCTCGCCGCGGCGCAGGCGGCCGATGCCGTGCTCCGCGCTGATCGAGCCGCCGAGCGCCACCGTGCGGTCGTAGACCGCCTTGTGGATTTCGTCCTCGCGCGCCTTGAAATTGTCGTCCGACATGTCGAGCGGGCGGCTGATGTTGAAGTGGATGTTGCCGTCGCCGACATGGCCGAACGCGCAGGGCCGGATACCCGGCATCAGCTTCTCCAGATCGGCGCAGGCGTCGACCAGGAAGTCGGCGATCTTCGAGACCGGCACCGAGACATCGTGCTTCGAACTCGCGCCCTCGTACTTCTGGGCCTCGGGAATGGTCTCGCGGATGCGCCAGAAATCGTCCTGCTGTCCGCCGCTCTCGGCGAACACGGCGTCGAGCACGAGGCCCGCCTCCATGCCCTCGCCGAGCACGGCTTCGAGCATCTCGCGGAGGCCGGATGCCGCCGCCGCGCCCGCGGCGATCTCCATCAGGACGTAGTGGTCGTATGGCTGCGCCATCGGGTCGCGCGTGTTCGGGATGTGGCGGAGCGCGAACTCCATCGCCGCGCGCCGCATGTATTCGAAGGTGACGACGCGGTCGTCGGTGATGCGCCGGGCGCGCGCCAGCAGTTCCACCGAGGCGTGCTCGTCCCTGACCGCGACATAGGCGGTCTGGATCTCGGCGGGTCTCGGGAACAGCTTGAGGCAGGCGGCGGTGATGATGCCGAGCGTGCCCTCGGCGCCGATGAAGAGCTGCTTAAGGTCGTAGCCCGTGTTGTCCTTCCTGAGCCCGGAAAGCCCGTCCCAGATGCGCCCGTCGGGCAGCACCGCTTCGATCCCCAGACAGAGATCGCGCGCATTGCCGTAGCGCAGGACGCCGGTGCCGCCGGCGTTGGTCGAGAGATTGCCGCCGATCCGCGCGGTGCCCTCGCCGCCGAGGCTGAGCGGGAAGTAGCGATCGGCTTCCTCGGCGAACCGCTGCACGTCGGCGAGGATGACGCCCGCCTCGACCGTGATCGCGTAGTTGAGCGGGTCGATCTCGCGCACCTTGTTCATGCGCGTCATCGACAGCACGATTTCGCCGCCGTGCTCGAACGGGGTCGCCGCGCCGCAGAGCCCCGTGTTGCCGCCCTGGGGCACGACCGGGGTTCCGGTCTCGTTGCAGATCCGAAGGACGTCCGCGACCTCCTGCGTGCTCGCGGGGCGCACGATCATCGGCGACGCGCCGACGTAGTAGCCGCGCTCGTCATGCAGGTAGGGCGCCTTGTCGGCCTCGTCCGTGATCGTGCCGGCGGCGCCGACGACGGCACGGATGCGGTCGAGCACGCTGCTGTCGATCTGGCGCACGGCGGTCGCGTTCATGGCGGTCGCATTCATGGCGTTTCGTCCCTTTCCCTTCAGGGCAGGATTAATCCATGGACGGGCTCCGGGCAATGGGCCGGGACACCGCAGGGCGTGACTTGACGGACTGAAAGGGACGGTCAGCGGCCCGGACGCGGTGCCGCGGCGCGGCGAAGCCGGTCGTTGACGGCGCGTCCGAGGCCGGTTTCGGGTACCGGCATCACGGCAATGGCGTTAGCGAGCGCATCGAGTTCGCGCAGCATCGCGAACAGGTTGGCGGCCGCCTCGCGGAGATCGCCCGCGGCGCTCAGGTTGCGGACCGCCTTCGCGCCTCCGAGGGGCGCGGGCCCGAAGGCGAGGAGCGCCTCATCCGGGGATACGGTCGTCGCCTCCAGCCGGAGGCGCGCCGCGGGCGCGTAGTGGCTTTCGAGCATGCCGGGAGAGGAGGGGGCATCGGGCGAGCCGGTCGAAATCCGCACCTGCCCGGCGACGGCCTCGATCTCTTCCGCGGTCACGCCGCCCGGGCGCAGGATGACCGGAACGTCACCGGTGCAGTCGGCGACGGTGGATTCGACGCCCACCGTGCACGGTCCGTCGTCGACGATCAGTTCCACGGCGTTGCCGAGAGACTCCTCCACGTGACGCGCGAGCGTCGGGCTCACTTCGCCCGACGCGTTCGCGCTCGGCGCGGCGATCGGGATCTGCGCGGCTTCGAGAAGGGCCTGCGCCGTCGCCTGCGCCGGTACCCGGATCGCGATGGTGTCGAGCCCGGCGCTGGCCAGAAGCGAGACCGGGCAATCCGTCCTGCGCTCGAGGACGAGCGAAAGCGGTCCCGGCCAGAACGCGGCGGCGAGCTTCTCCGCGAGCGGCGTGAAGCGCACGAGCCGTTCGGCCTCGGCAAGGCCCGGAACGTGCACGATCAGCGGATTGAAGGTCGGGCGGTTCTTCGCCTCGAAGATGCGCGCGACCGCCTCGTCCGACGTCGCGTCCGCGCCGAGCCCGTAGACGGTCTCGGTCGGAAACGCGACGAGCCCGCCGCGGCGGAGGATCTCGGCCGCCCGGGCGATGGTGTCCGCGGTGGCAGGCCGGATCATCCCTGTCCGTCCCGTCCTATTCGAGTCCGCGGGCGATGAATTCGGGATTGCGCCAGCCGCTCTTGCCGTAGGGCAGGTCCGGCCCTTCGAGGGTCCGGACGCTGCCGCCGGCGCCGACCAGCACGGCGTGGCCGGCAGCGGTATCCCACTCGCTGGTGGGTCCGTAGCGCGGGTAGATGTCGGCGTCGCCTTCGGCGACGAGGCAGAACTTGAGAGAGCTGCCGGCCGTCTTGTGTCCCTGCACCCGCATGCCGTGGAGCAGCGCTTCGAGCTTGTCGTGGTCGCCGTGCGAGCGGCTGGAAACGATGATCGCGCCGTCGGCCGGAACCTCGCGTGCGCCGATCGGGCGCCAGAGACCATCGTCTCCGCGTGCTTCGGCGGTCCCGGGGCCCCAGGCGCGGAAGGCGCGGCCGATCGCCGGCGCGGTGACGACGCCGAGGACCGGCACACCGTCGTCGACGAGGGCGATGTTGACGGTGAACTCGCCGCTTTTCCGGAGAAACTCCTTGGTCCCGTCGACCGGGTCGACGAGCCAGAAGGTGCCGCCGGACACGGACTGGTCTCGGCCCTGTGCGACCGCTTCCTCGCCGATGGCGGGAACGCCCGGCAGCAGAAGGCGGAGGGCCGGCAGGATCAGTTCCTCGGCGCGTTCGTCGGCTTCGGTGACGGGGGACGCGTCGGTCTTGTGGCGGACGTCGAAGTCGGAATTGTAGACTTCCATCACCAGTTCGCCGGCGCGGTCTGCGATTTCGGTGGCGGCTTCGACGAGCCGGCGGCGATCTTTTTCGGAAAACGGCAAGGATGTCCCCTCTTTCGGCGGCGCATCATAGTTAACGCAGTATTGACGGACAATAAGAGCGGACGTCCTACCGATGCGTTAAGATTGCGCAATGTGCGGCCGCTACACTCTCACCGTCACGCCGGAGGCGCTCCGGAAGCTCTTCGGCTTCGAGGTCACGCCCAACCTGGAACCCCGCTTCAACATCGCGCCGACCCAGTTCGCGCCCGTGGTCCGCGTGCGGGGCGGCAAGGGATCGGGAGGCGGTGCGAAGACGCTCGACCTCCTGCGCTGGGGCCTCGTGCCGTCGTGGTCGAAGGACATGTCGGGCGCGGCGAAACTGATCAATGCCCGGGGCGAATCCGTCGCCGAGAAACCGTCGTTCCGCGCCGCCTTCGCAGAACGCCGTTGCCTCGTCCCGGTCGACGGCTTCTACGAGTGGCGGACTGAGGCCGGCGTGAAGCAGCCGTTCCGCATCGGGTTCCGCGGCGGCCGGGCGTTTGCCTTTGCTGGCCTCTGGGAGAGCTGGACGGCGCCCGAGGGCACGGCGAACGCGGGCGAGACGACGGAGACCTTCACCATCGTCACGACAGACGCTAACCCGAAGATCCGCCCCATTCACCACCGCATGCCGGTGATCGTGGACCCCGCCGATCACGACGCATGGCTGACGGGGGATGCAGCCGCGGCGAAGTCGGTCATCCGGCCCTATCCGCCCGACGACATGGCGTTCTACCGGGTCTCGACGCGGGTCAATAGCGTGCGCAACGACGACGCGGAATGCATCGCACCGCTCCGCGCCGCGTCCTGAAACTCCTGTTTAGAAGCCGTAAAGCTCCGCCGGGTTGTCGACGAGGATGCGCTTCATCGTCGCGTCGCCGACTCCCCAGCTGAGCGCCCAGTCGAGCGTCTGGGTCGTATCCGGCATCGGCTTGTCCCACAGCATCACGTGCGGCCAGTCCGACGCCCAGACCACGCGGTCGGGGCGCGCCTCGATCAGCGCCTGCGCAAATCCTGTCGTGTCGTCGAAGGAGGGCGCGCGGTCGGAGACGCGATAGCCGCCCGAAAGCTTCGTCCAGCAGCGGCCCTCGCGCATCAGGTCGAGGAGCGCGCGGAATCCAGGATGGTCGACGCCGGCCGAGGGCGGGAAGTGGCCCATGTGGTCGACGACGACGTCGCACGGCAGCGCCCGCATCATGGGAATCAGCCCTTCGAGCTGGTTCGCCCCGTCGACGAAGAGCTGGATGTGCCAGCCGAGGCGCTTCACGCGCTCGGCCATCGCGGCGATTCCGCCGACGTCGGCGCCGCCCTTCAGCAGGGTCGTGAAGCGGAGCCCGCGGAAGCCGATCTCGTTCAGCCGGTCGAGCTCGGCATCTGTTACCGACGGCTCGACCACGGCGACGCCGCGGGTGCGGGTCCCCATGCGCGTCACCGCGTCCTCGGTCACGCGCATGTCGGTGCCGTAGGCGCTCGGATGGACGATGACGGCGCGACTCAGCCCCATGCGCTTCTGCAGGTCGAGAAACATTTCGAGCGGCGCCTCGGGTGGCGTGTAGCCGCGACCCTCGCTCAGCGGGAACCGGTCGAACGGCCCGAGGATGTGCATGTGCGCGTCGCAGGCATCGGCGGGCGCTTTGAGTTTGGGAACGGACGCCGGCCCGGGGCCGGGGCAGGGCTTGGTCATGCGAATCTCCCAATCATGCGCGCCCGTTTATCGGCGTCTGCCGGGAGCGTCGCAGCGTTTTCCGACTTATAGGACAGGGTTGCCCTCCCGCGAAGCGCAATCGGGTGCATGTATCGGGTGTCCGATCGGTGCCCGATACGGGATTTCCCAAACCCGGGCCATGATGTAGCCTTCAGCCAAACAAATCCTAATGGGAGGGAACAATGCTGAAATCAATGACGACGGCGCTCGTTGCCGGTGCCGCGCTGGCCGTTGCAGGTATGGCGAACGCGGCTGAGATCACCTTCAAGGTCGCGCACGGCGCGTCCGACAAGCACCCGTTCCACAAGCTCGTGGAGATGTACAAGGAAGCGGTCGAGAAGAAGACCAACGGCCGTGTAGAGGTGCAGCTCTTCCCGAACCGCCAGCTCGGCGACGACATCGACGTGCTCAAGGCCGCGCGCGCGGGCACGGTCGACTCTGCCCTGCCGTCCTCGGTCCTGTTTCCCTGGATCGTGAAGGCGCAGGCGCTCGACGCGCTGCAGCTGCCGTTCCTCATCTCCTCCTACGACAACATGGAGAAGATGTTCGAATCCGAGCCGGCGCAGAAGATGCTCGCCTCGCTCGACAAGGTCGGCCTCAAGGGGCTCAGCTTCGCCGAGGGCGGGCTCCGCCACTTCCTCAGCACCAAGGGCCCCGTCACCAAGCTCGAGGACTTCAAGGGCCTCAAGACCCGCATCGTTCCCGCTGCGCTCCACAAGGCGATGTGGGAAGCGGTCGGCTCGAACCCGACGCCGGTCAAGTACGGCGAGATCTACACCGCGCTCAAGACCAACCTGATCGACGCGGTCGAGATCAACATCTCCTCGGTCGAGTCCGAGAACCTGTGGGAGAGCGCGAAGCACCTCAGCAAGACCGGCCACTACTTCTGGCCCGCCGTGCTCGTGCACAACAAGGCGAAGTTCGACAAGCTGCCGAAGGACGTCCAGGCGGCGATGGTCGCGGCCGGCAAGGAGATCATCGCGCCGCAGGTGGCCTACGCGCGCGACGACGAGGCCAAGACCGAGGCGCGCCTCAAGGCGAAGGGCGTGCAGTTCTACGAGTTCAAGGACCTCGCCAAGATGCGCGGCGTGATGAAGCCGATCGTCGACAAGTGGACGGCGTCGGATCCGCTGATCCCCGAGTTCGTCTCGGCGGCGCAAAAAATCGAGAAGTGACCTCAGGCCGGGTCCCGTCAGGTACGGGGCCCGGTACCTCCGTCCCGGCGCGCAGCCGCCGGCCGGGACGCGACCCCGGGTGACCTGACGTGTCCACTCCCGCAAGCCTTCCCGGTCCGTTCGGCGCGGTCTACCGCGTTTACGATCGCTGCCTCACTGTGCTCGCCGTGCTGCTCGTCGGCGGTACGGTCGCGATCATGGGAACGCAGGTCTTCTTCCGCTACGTCCTTAACGACTCGCTGATCTGGGCCGAGGAGGTCTGCGGCTATCTCCTCGTGTGGACGACATTCCTGTTTCTCGGCCGCGCGTTCGAGAAGGGCGAGCTCGTCATCGTCAGCGCGGTGCTCGACCGCGTCGGGCGCGTCGGCGGTCTCATTTGTCTGCTGGTCGGCTACGGCCTCGCCGTCGCCTTCCTCGGCATGCTCGTGGTCTACGGCTACGATTTCGCCGTCTTCAACGAGATCACGACGGTTCCCGCCGCCGATTTCATCTGGGCGGGGATCGCCGGGAAGAACCAGACGGCCGACATGTCCGCCTACTGGATCTACATCTCGCTTCCCATCGGCTGCGGCATCCTCCTGATCCACATCCTGTTCTGGCTCGCCGCGCGCCTCGCGGGCTATGCGCGGCCGCAAGCCACTGGCGCCGGGGAGGTCTGAATGGGTCTCTTCCTCGCGGGTTTCATCGGTTTCCTTGCGGTCGGCGTCCCGATCGCACTGGCATTGGGCCTCGCCTGCGCGCTCTATCTCGTGCTCACGGGCCATGCGGACCTCCTCGCCGCGTTCCCGCAGCAGATGTCGTCGGGCGTCGACAACTTCATCCTGCTGACCATCCCGATGTTCCTCCTCGCGGGCAACCTGATGAACGCGGGCGGCATCACGGAGCGCCTCGTCGACTGCGCGCGCGCCGTGGTCGGTCACGTGCGCGGCGGGCTCGCGCTCGTCAACGTGGTCGCGAGCATGTTCTTCTCGGGCATCAGCGGGGCGGCGACGGCGGATGCGTCCGCACTGGGTTCGGTGCTGATCCCGGCGATGGAGAAGGAAGGCTACGGCAAGGCCTACTCGGCGGCGCTGACCGCGGTCACCTCGGTGATCGGGCCCATCATTCCGCCCAGCATCGCCATGATCATCTACGGCGTCCTCAGCGGCACCTCGATCGCGCGGCTCTTCATCGCGGGCATCGTGCCGGGCCTGTTGCTCGGCTTCGGGCTGATGGGATACGCCTACGTCGCCGCGCGTCGCTACGGTCATCCGGTGTCCGAGCGCGTGCCGTTCCGCGCGAAGATCGTCGCCACGGGGCGCGCGACGCCGGCGCTGATGCTGCCCGTCATCATTCTGGGCGGAATCCTGTCAGGCATCTTCTCGCCGACGGAGTCCGCCGCGGTCGCCGTCATCTACGCGCTCCTCGTCAGCGGCTTCCTCTACCGCACGCTCAAATGGTCGGACCTGTGGAAGGCGCTCACCGACACGGCGGTGCTCACGTCCGGTATCATGCTGATCGTCGCCGTCGCGAAGATGGTCTCGTTCGTCCTCGGCTTCGACAACGTGCCGGCAAAGGTCGCGGCGCTGATGCTCGACATCAGCCACGACCGCTTCGTGCTGCTGCTGCTGATCAATCTCTTCCTGCTTCTCCTCGGCCTGTTCCTCGAGCCGCTGGCGGCGATGATCATGACCATGCCGGTGCTGCTCGAGATCGCGAAGCTGCTCGAGCTCGACCTCGTCCATCTCGGCATGATCGTCGTCCTCAACCTCGTGATCGGCCTCGCGACGCCGCCGGTCGGGCTCTGCCTCTTCATCGTCTGTGCCATCGGGCGCGTGTCGCTCGAGGAGGTCAGCCGCGCGGCGCTGCCGATGCTCGCCATCTGCATCGGCGTCCTTCTCCTCATCACCTACGTCCCGGATATCGTCCTGTTCCTGCCCGCGCTGTTCGACTGATCGCGTACTCCCGGCCGGCAGCGGATTGCCTCCTCCCGTGCGCGGTGGCACAGTCGATAGCAAACGAACAAGCGGCGACGAGCCGCGGGGGAGGAACGGATGCCAGCCTGGATGGTCGGGATCGACACGGGCGGAACCTTCACCGACCTGATCGCGTTCGAGACCGGCAGCGGCGAGGTCCGCGTCGGCAAGGTCTCGTCCGATCCGGCCGATCCGTCGAACGCGGTAATGGCGGCACTCGACGAGCTGTTCGCGACCGGCGTTTCGCCGTCCGAGATCGCGTCCCTCGTCCACGGCACCACGGTCGCGACGAACGCCATCCTCGAAGCGAAAGGCGTGCGCACGGGCCTCCTGATCACAGACGGGTTCAGGGCGGTCTACGAGGCGCGCGGCTGGGCGCGGCCCGAGGCGACGGACCTGATCGACCCGTTCTACAGCAAGCCGCCGCTGCTCGCGCCGCAGGCGCGTACCCATGGCATAGGCGGGCGTGTCGACTTTCAGGGCGAAGAGATCGCCCCGCTCGATGAGGATGCGGTGCGCATGGCTGCCAGGAAGCTCGCGGAAGACAAGGTCGAGGCCGTCGCCGTCTGCTACCTCTTCAGCTTCCTCAACCCGGCGCACGAGGTCCGCACCGCGGAGATCCTCGCCGAGGCGGGGCAGGGCTGGCGCGTCTCGTTGTCGTCCCTCGTGCTGCCCACCATCCGCGAATATCCGCGCCTCTCCACGACAGTGATTGACGCCTATGTCGGCCCGATCATGCAGCGCTATCTGGACAGGCTGTCCGACCGGCTGAAGGCGAAGGGCGTGGCGACGCCGCAGGTCTTTCTGATGCAGTCGAACGGCGGGCTGATGCGGATTACGCTCGGCGCGCGCTTCCCGAACCAGACGCTGCTTTCGGGCCCCGCGGGCGGCGTCGTCGCGGGCGAGGAGCTCGCGCGCACCACGGGCCGCGGCGAGATCGTAACGCTCGACATGGGCGGTACCTCGACCGATATCGCGATGATCGTCCGCGGCCATGCCGACGAAACCAACGAAGGCCGCATTGCAGGGCAGGACATCGGCACGCCCATGCTCCAGGTGCGCACGCTAGGCGCGGGCGGCGGCACCGTCGCCTGGATCGGACCGGACGGGCTCCTCAAGGTCGGGCCGGAGAGCGCGGGCGCGGCACCCGGCCCGGCCTGCTACGGGCGCGGCGGCGACCGTCCGACGGTGACGGACGCCAATCTCGTCCTCGGCGCGCTCGGTTCAGGAGACGTGCTCGGCGGGCGCATGACGCTCGATCGGGGCGCGGCCGAGCGCGCGATCGAGACGCAAGTGGCGAAGCCGCTCGGGCTCGATCTCGTGGCGGCGGCGGCGGGGATCGTCCGTATCGTCAACACCAACATGGCGGTCGATCTCCGCCTCGCCTTCCAGTCCCGCGGCGAGGACCCGCGGCGCTTCATGCTCGCGGCGTTCGGCGGCGCGGGTCCGCTCCATTCCGCGTTCCTCGCGCGCGACGTCGGCATTCCCCGCGTCGTCGTGCCGCTCCATCCCGGCCTCAACAGCGCGATGGGCCTCCTCCAGACCTCGGTGCGCCACGTCTATCTGCAGTCGGCGGTCTCGCGGCTGTCGCAGATGCCCGCGGCCCGCATGAACGAGATCTTCGACGGCCTCGCGGCGCGCGCCGCAGAGGACGTGAGGGAGGAGGGCTTCCCGCCGGGACGCGCCAAGCTCAGGCGCCAGGTCGACATGCGCTACCAGCACCAGGGCTACCAGCTCGCCGTGGAGTGTCCCGCCGGACTTTCGGACGATGCAAAGCCCGCGCTCAAGGTGGCGTTCGATGCCGCGCACCAGCGCGTCTACGGCGCGAGTGCGCCCGGAGAGGATGCCGAGGTCGTCACCTTCCGGGTCATCGCCGAGATCGAGGTGCCGCGGCTCGCCGTGCCGGAGATCGCATCGGGCGGCGACGCGGCGGATGCGCTTGTCGGCACGCGCCCGCTCTACGATCCCGACCGCGCCGCCTTCGCGGACGCGAACATCTACGACCGTGCGCGCCTCAAGGCGGGTAACGCCTTCACGGGCCCCGCCATCGTTCAGCAGTTCGATTCGACGACCGTCGTCCTCGCCGGGATGACCTGCACGGTCGATCCGCGCGGCAATCTCATCATCGAGACGGGAGCGGGCGCATGAGCCTCGATCCGATCACCACCGAAGTCGTCCTGAGCCGCATCCGCGAAACGGCGGAGGCGATGGCGCACGCTCTGTTCCACTCGGGCTACTCGCCGATCCTCCGGGAGAGCCAGGACGGCACCGCGGGTCTTACCGATGCGGCCGGGCGCGTCATCATGGTGGGCGGCGGGCTCCAGTACCATTCGATCCTCTATACGAAGGCCGTCGAGAGCCTGCTTGCGGCCTATCCCGGAGACGAATTGCGGGAGGGCGATTCCTACGTCTGCAACGACCCTTACCAGGCGGGAAACAGCCACGTTCCCGACATGGTCGTAGCCACGCCCGTGTTCTATCGCGGCACCCGCATCGCCTTCGCGGTCTCGGTCGCGCACAAGGCGGACGTCGGCGGGCTGGTACCCGGTTCCTCTGGCGCGGGTTCGCGCGAGATCTTCCACGACGGCTTGCGGCTGCCGCCGGTGCGTTACTGGACGGCGGACGGCGTCGTCCCCGAGATCGAACGCATCGTCCGAACCAACTCCCGCGTGCCCGATGTCGTGGTGGGCGACCTGCGCGGCCAGGTCGGCGCGACGCGGCTCGGCGCCGAACGGCTTTGCGCGCTCTGCGACGAATACGGCGCCGATACGATCGCGGGCGCGATGGAGAGCCTGATCGTCCGCACGCGCGACCGCGTGACGACGGCGGTTTCCGCGTGGCCCGACGGTACGGCGGAGGCGGAAGGCTTCCTCGATCACGACGGGGCGGATCTCACGAAGCCCGTCCGCATCCATGTGCGCGCGACGAAGGCGGGCGACCGGCTGAGCATCGATTTCTCCGGCTCCGATCCGCAGACGCGCGGGCCGGTCAATACGCCGACGCAGACCTGCCGCGCGGTGACGCTCCTCGGCGTCATCGCCGCGTCCGATCCGACGATCCCGGTCAACGCAGGCGCGTTCGAGGCGCTCGACATCATGCTTCCCGAGGGACGCGTCGTCAGCCCGACCTATCCCGCGACCGTGAACCACTATTTCCCGACCTCGCACCTCGCCTATGCCTGCGTCGTCGCCGCGCTCGGCAAGCTCAACCCGTCGCGCGCCGTGGCGCCGCCCGGCCTCGGCAACGGCGCGCTCGCGATCGGCTACCGCATGGGCCGCAATGGAAAGCCGACGGTGCAGTACGAACTGATGGTCACCTCGCTCGGCGGCACCGCCGATCACGACGGCGCGCCGATGGTGATGGGCATGTGCCACTTCACGCCGTCGACGCCGGTCGAGATCGTCGAGACCGAGTATCCGATCCGCATCCGGAGCTTCGACATCTGGCCGGATTCGGCGGGCGCCGGAACCACGCGGGGCGGCATCGGCTACGTGCGCGAGTACGAGCTGCTGGAAGACGTGATCCTGACCGCGCGCACCGCGAACCACGTCCAGCCGGGCTGGGGTCTCAACGGCGGCGAGGGGCCGCCGGTGTGCCGCACCGTGATCGATCCCGGAACGCCCGGCGCCGTCGAGCTGTCGGCGCTCGACACGCGGGAAGCGAAGAAGGGCACCGTCGTCCGGCTCGAGCAGACGGGGGGCGGCGGCTACGGCGATCCGAAACGGCGGCCGCGCGAGAAGGTCGCGGACGATGTCAGGAACGGATACGTGAGCCCCGAGGCGGCGAAGCGGATCTACGGCCTCGACGCCTGAGCCCCGGCTGTTTGTCGGTTCAGCCGCGCGGCGCGAAGTCCGCGAGCGACCAGGCGGCCCGATGGCGCACCGCGACCGTCCGGAGTTCGGCGACCGAGGTGCAGCCGAGCTGGCCGAGGGCCGACGAGATATCCTCCGTCACGATGTCGATCAGGTGACCCGGACCGCGTTCGCCGAGCGCGCCGAGGCTCCATAAAAATGCTTTTCCCGCGAACGCCGCATCGGCCCCGAGCGCGACCGAACGCGCAACGTCGGTTCCCGAGCGCACGCCGCTGTCGACGATGATTGTCGCGCGGCCCCTGAGCTGTTCGGCGACCGCGGGAAGCGCGTCGATGGCGGCGGGTAGCGCGTCGATCTGGCGCCCGCCGTGGTTCGAGACGACGACGCCGTCGAGCCCGAGCGCCACCGCGCGCTCCGCATCCTCGGGGTGGATCACGCCCTTGAGGACCAGCGGCTTCTTCCACTTGTCGCGGTAGCGCGCGATCTCGTCCCAGGTGAAGGCGCCGCCGCTCTCCCGCTGGATGAACTTGGTGGCCTCGACGAGCCCGGTGCCGGGCGGCATGTAGGGGGCGAGCGAGACGAAACGCGGGATGCCGGTGCGCGCCATCGCCCGCATCCAGTGAGGCGAGGAGATCGCGTCCATGCGCATCTTCATGGTCAGCCTGAACGGCGAGCCGATGCCGCTCTTGACCTCGCGCGGGCGCGTGGTGCGCGTCGGCGTGTCGACGGTGAGCATGAGGACGTGGACGCCGGCCGCGTCCGCGCGGTTCACCAGGTCCATGCCGATGCGGTGGTCGTCCCGCGAGAAGCGGTAGAGCTGGAGCCACAGCACGTCGGGCGCGATCTCTGCGGCGCGCTCGATGCTGATGCCGCCGAGGAGGCCGAGGGTGTAGGGCACGTTGGCGGCCTGCGCGGCCCTGGCGAAAGCGGTCTCGGCGCCGGGGAAGGTGGTCCCGGGGCTGCCGATGGGGGCGACGCCGAAGGGAGCGCTGTAGGACCGCCCGAAGATCGTCGTGTCGGCGGGAGGCGGCGCGACGACGCGGCCGTAGCGCGGCGCGAGCTCGATGGAATCGAACGCATCCCAGTTGCGCTTGATGTTGGTGTCGGCGCCGGCGCCGCCGTCGCAGTATTCGAAGGCGAAGTTGGGCAGGACCGCGCGCGCCCGGGCGCGCAGGTCGTAGGCGGTCGGATAGCGCTTCCGGAGCTCGGGATCGCCCGCGGGCTTCCTGCGGCCATGGGCCCGCTGGTCGGCTGCGGCGGTTTTCGGGCCTTCGGGGGCGGAGGCGTCCGGCATCTCTGTTTCCTTCTTGTCTTTCCGGTTTCCGGTTGTCCGGGGCGCCCGATCTTAGCCGCAAGCCGGGGCAGTGGGCGAGAGGGTCCGCGTTCGGGGCGAAAAACGGCGGAAATCCGCGAATCCGGCCCGGGACCAAAAGTTTGACTTCCGTGCGCCGATCCATATACTCCGCCGCCATTCCCGGGAATGCGGGCGTCGCCCCTTGGGTCGCGCCGCCCCGCCACCGGCAAGGTCCGGAACTGGACTACCGGGACAATTCGAAAGAACAGGAGAATCCTGAATGACCAAACGCGTTCAAGCGAAGTACAAGATCAACCGGCGCCTGGGGTGCAACCTCTGGGGCCGCCCCAAGAGCCCCTGGAACACGCGCGAATACGGTCCCGGCCAGCACGGGCAGCGCCGCAAGGGCAAGACCTCCGACTTCGGTCTCCAGCTCCAGGCGAAGCAGAAGCTCAAGGGCTATTACGGCAACATCAGCGAGAAGCAGTTCCGCAAGGTCTACGACGAGGCAGTGCGCCGCCGCGGCGACACCGTCGAGTACCTGATCGGCCTCCTGGAGCGCCGCCTGGATGCCGTCATCTACCGCATGAAGTTCGTGCCGACGGTTTTCGCCGCGCGCCAGTTCGTCAATCACGGCCACATCAAGGTCAACGGCGTGCGCGTCACCGTTCCGTCCTACCTGGTGAAGCCGGGCGACGTGATCGAAGTGCGCGAGAAGTCGCGCAACATCCCGATGGTTCTCGAAGCCGTTCAGCTCACCGAGCGCGACGTGCCGGAGTACGTCGAGGTCGATCACAACAAGATGGCCGGCACGTACCTCCGCGTTCCCGAGTTCGCCGAGGTTCCGTACCCGGTCCAGATGGAACCGAACCTCGTGGTCGAGTTCTACTCGCGCTGATCGGGGAAGCCCTCCGAATGCGCGAACGCCCCGGCCTTGGCCGGGGCGTTTCGTTTTTGGGGATATGCGGCGGCGCTAGCGCTTGATGCCGGTGACGCGAAGCTGGTAGCCCGCCGGGCAGTACGGGTCGCCGTTGTCCTTCCAGGAGATTTCGGTCGTCTTACGGGTCACGAAAAACCCGTCGGCGATCTCGACGCAGTCGCACGGCAGCGTCTTGCAGGCGAGGCGGAGGTCGGCCGGCTTCTCCTCGATGACGGAATCGCTGCCGCAGGCGGCGAGCGCGAGGAGGAGCGGCAGGGCGGAGAGGAGTGCGGGCTTCATCGGCGCCGATTATCGGGATTTGCGGCGTCCGTACAATGCCCGAAAACAATGCCGGAAAAGCCGGGAACGCGGGCGAGGCCGGAACGGAAGGGCGGGCCCGGAAGCCCGCCATCGCCGTTACAGCGCCTTTACTGCGGGTTCGCGAGCTGGACCTGGATGCCGTTCGTGTTGAGGAACTCGGTCAGCTCGCCGGTCTCGTACATCTCGCGCACGATGTCGCAGCCGCCGACGAACTCGCCCTTGACGTAGAGCTGCGGGATCGTCGGCCAGTTCGAGAACGACTTGATGCCCTCGCGCACCTCGGGATCCTCGAGCACGTTGATGCCCTTGAACGGAATGCCCAGATTGCTGAGGACCTGCACGCACACCGCCGAGAAGCCGCACTGCGGGAAGACCGGCGTGCCCTTCATGAACAGGACGACCTGGTTCTGGTCGATCTCGGTGCGGATGCGGTCGAAGACGGGATGCTCGCTCATGGCGAATGTACCTCTGGTTTGATGTGTTGCCGCGTCACGCCGACTTGGGGACGCTGGTCTGCAGCGCCAGTGCGTGCAGCTCGCCCCCCATTCGGCCCTGCAGCGCCTGGTAGACCATCTGGTGCTGCTGGACGCGCGTCTTGCCCCGGAACGAGTCGGATACGACATGCGCGGCGTAATGGTCGCCGTCGCCGGCGAGGTCCTGGATGGTGACCTGCGCGTCGGGCAGGCTCGCCCTGATCAGGCTCTCGATCTGTGCGGGATCCATCGGCATCGCGTCGCTTCCCCGTTCCGTCCGTTTTTTGCGCTGAAAGTCAGCCGGCGTTCATGTAGGCCGGCAGCCACCCCTCGTGGGCGGATCGCAGGTCCGCCACGGATATAGAGTTGGCGCCGGACAGGGTCAATACCGCCCCGCCGGTTGCGCCGACGACCGTCGCGGGAACCCCCGCGGCCTTCGCGATGGCGACGATGGCGGCACCGTCCGCCGCGGTGACGATGTAGCGGCCCTGGTCCTCGCCGAACAGCCATGCGAGCGGCTGCACACCGTCCGGAACCTCCACGGTTGCGCCGATCCCGCCGGCCATGGCCATTTCGGCGACGGCGACGAGGAGGCCGCCGTCCGAGAGGTCGTGGCAGGCGCTGACGCGGCCGGCGCGGATCAGCCCGCGCACGAAGTCGCCGTTGCGGCGCTCGGCCTTGAGGTCGACGGGCGGCGGCGGCCCGGCGTCACGGCCCGCGAGGACGCGGAGCAGCATCGACCGGCCGAGATGGCCCTTG
>JAYOEF010000049.1:0-20732 GCA_038106605.1 Alphaproteobacteria bacterium | reverse complement strand
GCATCGCGCCGAACAGGCCGCGCAGCAGGCGCGTGCCGTCGCCCAGCAGCATGCCGCCGGTGACGCCGCCTATGCCGGCCCGCGTCGCCCACCAGTCGGGCGAGCCGAACGCGGCAAGCGTGGCGGAGGCGAACAGGAGCGCGAGCGGCAGCGCGGTGATACGGAGCCAGAGCCGCCCCATGCCGCGGTGGCTGCCGATGCGCCAGCCCCAGACCATCAGGGCGAGTGCGGGCAGCGCCGCGGCGGCGCCGATGCTCTGGATCAGGAAGTCGGCGATCCACGCGCCCGGGCGGCCCAGCGGGTTGAGCGCGTCGCGCGCCACCGCGTGGTTCCACGAGGGGTCTGACGAGTCGAAGCCGACGACCGCGACGAGGAGCGCGAGGCCGGCGACGAAGAGGACGATCCCGCCGAGCTCGCCAAGGCGGCGGCGCAGGAAGGCGCCGGTCTCGGGCGAAAGGAAGGGAGTGGTTCCTGCGTTTCTTGTCCGGCTGGCCATGGCGATTTCCCCGTTAATCCGTAACGCGTGGTCAGTTGATCAGAGCGTGTCGCGAATGCGCGTCAGCGCCTCGCGCGTGGTTTCGAGATCGTGCACGAGCGCGAGGCGGATATAGCCCGCGCCCGGGTTGTAGCCGTCGACGTTGCGCGCGAGATAGGCGCCCGGAATCACGCGGATGCCGGCCTCCGCCCACAGCGTGCGCGCCGCCTTCTCGCCGTCGCCGACGTCGAGCCAGAGATAGAAGCCGCCCTGCGGCGAGTAGTAGCCGAAGCGTCCGCCGAGCACGTCTTCCGCGATCTCGTACTTCGCGGCGTAGATCGCGCGGTTCGCGACCACGTGCTCCTCGTCGCCCCACAGCGCCGTCGCGGCGGCGAGAAGGGGCAGCGGCGGCGGCGCCCCGCCGTAGTCGCGGAGCCGGGCGAAACGGCGGATCAGTTCGGGATCGCCGGCGACGAAGCCGGAGCGGAGACCGGGCGCGCTCGAGCGCTTCGACAGCGAATTCATGATGGCGACATTGCGGAACGCGGTCTCGCCCGCATCGCCGAGCGCGGCGCAGGCTTCCGCCGCGCCGGCGGGCGGCGCGCCGTAATAGAGTTCGCTGTAGCATTCGTCGGAGACGAGAAGGAAATCGTGCTCTCGGGCGAGGCCGACGAGCGTCTTCAGCGTCTCGATCGGCGCGATCATGCCCTGCGGGTTGGCGGGCGAGCAGTAGTAGGCGAGCGCGGTGCGCGCCAGCACCTTCTCCGGCAGCGACGCAAAATCGGGAAGGAAGCCGTGTTCCTTGCCCGCCGGGACGAGGACCGGCTCGGCACCCGCCATCACCGCGGCGCCGAGATAGACCTGGTAGAACGGGTTCGGCATCAGGACGATCGGCTTCTCGCCGTTCTTGGATTCGGGCACCGCAGCGAGCGCGATCATGAACAGCGCCTCGCGCGTGCCCGAGACCGGAACCACCATGCGCTCGGCATCCACGAGGCCCGACGGCAGCTTGTAGCGTCGCGCGAGCCACGCGCCGATTGCCGCACGCGCTTCCTCGGTGCCGCGCATCGGCGGATATTTCGACCAGCCGGCCTTCTCGGCAGCGACGATCTCGGCGAGGAAATCCGGCGGTGCGTGCTGCGGCTCGCCGAGCGACAGCGGAATCGGCTTCAGCCCCGCCGGCGGCTGCAGGTCGCCCAGGAGCGACCGCAGCCGGTCGAACGGATAGTCGCCGACCGCGTCCATGCGCGCGTTCAGCGGCATGGATTCGTCTCCCTGCGGCCCACCTGCCGCGCCGCCGTCGGTGCCGATTTCTTCCGTTCCGCCATCTTCAGATCGCGCCTGCCGGCGCCTCCCGCCCCCGTCCCCGATCCGGCCGCAACCGCGATTGAGAACAAATCATAAAAACGCTTCCGCCCGGCACCGTTGCCGCGATACCGGCCTTCGCTCAGATTCTACATAATCTTGAGCAGCTAAGATACTGGTCTACAAGGGGCGGCGTGATTCGTTTGATTCCGGCTGCGGAACGAACATTTGCGGAACATCGGTAGGGCTGGCGCCCGAGGGATGCGGTTTCCGGCCCATCCGCCCGCACCCCTCCGTCCGGGGGCGTGGCGTAAGACCGGAAGCGGCCGCGCGTCAGGAGAGAAGCCGCTGAAAAAAAGCACCGCCCCGTCGGGCAAACGGGGCGGTGCGGCTCCCTTGGTGGGGAGGGGGCGGCGCCTGTCGGCAAGTGGCGCCGCTTGGGTGACCGGAGGCCGGACGGATGGCAGTACGTCCGGCCCCCGGCTGCGCACCCCCCGGCGTGGCGCGCCAGAGGGTGGTGCGCCCAGGAAACCCCGAGCGCGGCCGGCTCAGCCGATGTGCGATCCGCGACCGAACTCGGGGTAGGCCTCCACGCCGAGCTCCGCGCTGTCGAGACCGGCCATTTCGTCCTCTTCGCTGACCCGGATGCCGATGGTGGCCTTGAGGATCATCCAGACGACCAGGCTGACGATGAAGGTGAAGGCGCCGATGGCGACGATGCCGGTGATCTGGGCGACCAGCGTGCCGGATCCGAAAATGCCGACCGCGAGCGTGCCCCAGATGCCGCACACGAGGTGCGCCGAGATCGCGCCGACGACGTCGTCGATCTTGAGCTTGTCGACGAACGGCACCGCGAAGACCACCAGCGCGCCGCCGATGCCGCCGACGACGATCGCGTAGGCGTGCTGCTGCAGGTCGGGACCGGCGGTGATGGAGACGAGGCCGCCGATCGCGCCGTTGAGCACCATCGTCAGGTCGATCTTCTTGTAGAGCAGCTGGGTGAGGATCATCGCGACCACGACGCCCGCCGCTGCGGCGAGGTTCGTGTTGACGTACACGATCGCCATCGCGGAGACGTCCGCGGCCGAGCCGAGGGCGAGCTGCGAGCCGCCGTTGAACCCGAACCAACCGAACCACAGCACGAAGGTGCCGAGCGTGGCGAGCGGCAGGTTGGCGCCCGGCAGCGGAACGACGCGGCCGTCAGCGGTGAACTTGCCCTTGCGCGCGCCGAGGACGATCGCACCGGCGAGAGCGGCCCAGCCGCCCACTGAGTGTACCAGCGTCGAGCCGGCGAAGTCGGAGAAGCCGAGCTCCTTCAGCCAGCCGCCGCCCCAGACCCAGGAGCCCGTGACCGGATACATCACGGCGGTCAGGACGACGGTGAAGAGCATGAACGGCCACGTCTTGATGCGCTCGGCGAGGGTGCCGGAAACGATCGAGGCCGCGGTGGCGACGAACACCATCTGGAAGAACCAGTCGGACATCGACGCGTAGCCGGAGTCCTTCAGGAGCGCTTCCGTCGCGGCGCCCTTGGCCTCGGCCGCGGCGTTCAGGATCGCGAGCTCCGCCGGGTTGGGATTGTAGAGCAGGTTCGGCGTGCCGATGATGCCGCCGCTGGCGCCCACGTTCGAGTACATCAGCGAGTAGCCGATGATGTAGTACATGATGCCGGCGATCGAATAGAGCGCGATGTTCTTGAGGCAGATCGTGGCGGTGTTCTTGGACCGGACGAGCCCCGACTCGAGCATCGCGAAGCCCGCCGCCATGAACATGACGAGGAAGCCGTGGACCAGGAACGAGAAGGAGTTGAAGACGAAGACCGTCTCCTTGTCGACGGCGGCATTCGCCTCGCCGAGCGAGAAGACGCCCATTGCCGCGAGCGCCGCGACAACGACCATCGGTTTGACGTACTTTTTCATGTGGAGTGCTCCCCTTAGAGTGCTTCGGCGCCAGATTCGCCGGTACGGATGCGTACGGCGCTGGCGAGCTCGGAGACGAAAATCTTTCCGTCGCCGATCTTTCCCGTATTTGCCGATCGCTGAATGGCCTCGACGACCGCGTCCGCCCGTTCGTCGGCGATCGCGACTTCGATCTTCACCTTCGGAAGGAAGGAGATGGTGTATTCGGCACCGCGGTAGACCTCGGCGTGCCCCTTCTGGCGACCGAAGCCTTTGACTTCCGTGACCGTCATTCCTTCGACGCCGACCTCGGTGAGCGCCTCGCGCACCTCGTCGAGCTTGAACGGCTTTATGATTGCCGTGATCAGTTTCATGCCCTTATCCCATCCTTTCTTGCAGGGGAGGGCCGGGGCGCTCTTGTAGGGGCGCCCCGGCCGGTTTCGTCAGAACGAACGCGAAACGTTGAACAGCACCTTGCCGCCGCATGCGTCGGAGCACTGCGCCTTGCTCATGCTCGTGTCCGAGTAGGTCACGCCCACGTCGAAGCCGGCGATGTTCACCGACGCGCCGAGCCCGTACTCCGTGTAGTCCGGGAACAGGAACACGGCGTTCTTCTCGACGTACTGCTTCGCGATCATCGCGGTGACGGTAAGGTACTTGCCGACCGGTGCCTCGAGGGCGAGCTTCGGATACCAGGATTCGCCGCTCGCGCCGTAGTAGTTGCCCGAGTAGTTCACGCTGGCCGTGGCGGCGACGAAGCCGAAGTCGTAGGACAGCGCGACCTTGCCTTCGAGGAAGTCGTAGTTCAGCGAGCCCGCCGCGCCCGGATACAGGTACTGGACGAAGCCGACGTCCCAGCCGATGCCGGTCGAGCCGATTTCGCCGGTGAGGCCGCCGTAGACGTCAAGCTCGAGGGTCGCGCCGTCGATGCCCGCCGCCTCGTTGAAGTCGACGTTGGACCCCCAGGTACCGAAATAGATGCCGAGGCCCATCTTCTCGTCGAGCTTCGCCGACCAGTCGAACCCGCCCTGAAGGGCCGGCGCGTCGTCGGTCTGCGAAATGCCGCGGAAATAGTATTCCGACCAGATCCCGACATTCGCCGAGAATTCGCCCGGGATTATCTTCGCGTCCACGAGCGGTTCCGCCGCGTTCGCCGCCGACATTGAGATAATTGCCGCGGCGACCCCCGCCACGGCAGTCTTTACTGCCTTGTGCATTGCTATGCCTCCAGTGTGTGCCTTTAGGAATCTGCCATCGATTCTGCCGCCTCCTGCGTCATTGCAAGCGGTGTGCCAAACCCGTTCGCATCTGCGAAATGGCGATTAGCCTTTTGTTTTAAAAAGGAAAATTTTAATTAAAATCGGTTAACCATGACGCGAGTGGTTTCCCGCGCCGCTACCGCATGCCCAATAAAACGGCAAATTTCGAAATCTGCCGCTTTATTCGTCAGAAGCGGCCGCTTCTGGACAAGCCGGGACGCCGTCGCCATGTTGGCGGAATGTCTTTCTCCGACCCCATATCGCCGAGTACGGCGCCCGGCCCGGCCTCCGGGAAACCACCCGGCCAGCCCAAGGAGCGCGTCGTCGACGTGGCGATCGTCGGCGGCGGCATGGTCGGGCTCACGCTCGCCACAGGGCTCGCCCGCGCCGGCGTCCGGGTGGCGCTGATCGAGCGCGACCGGCTCGACGATCTCGCCGCCGCCGCCTTCGACGGGCGCGGCTCGGCGATCGCCGCAGGCTCGCAGCGCATCCTCGCCGGGATCGGCGTCTGGGATGCGATGGCGGCGGATGCGGAGCCGATCCTCGAGATCCGCGTCGCCGACGGTGCTTCGCCCCTGTTCCTCCATTACGACCATGCCGAGCTCGGCCGCGGACCGCTCGGCTGGATCGTCGAGAACGCGGTCACGCGGCGCGCTCTGACCGACGCGGTCCGCCGGGTCGGCGTCGAGACGATCGACGGCGCCGCCGTTGCGGAGACGCGTTACGGTGCGGATGACGCGACCCTCGAACTCGACGACGGAACCGCCGTGCGCGCGCGCCTCGTCGTCGCCGCCGACGGTCGCGGCTCGCCGATCCGCGAAGCGGCCGGCATCCGGGCGGTGCGCTGGGCCTACCGGCAGACCGGAATCGTCTGCTCGGTCCGCCACGAGGTGCCGCACCTCGGCGTCGCGCACGAGCATTTCCTGCCGGCGGGGCCGTTCGCCATCCTGCCGATGACGCGCAACCGGTCCTCCATCGTCTGGACCGAGCGAAGCGAGCTCGCTCCCGGCATCGTCGCGCTCGACGACGCGGGGTTCGCCGCCGAGCTTCGCGCGCGCTTCGGCAAGTTCCTCGGCGAAGTGACGCCGGACCCCGGCCGCTGGGCCTATCCGCTGTCGGTCGTGCATTCGGCGCGCTACGTCGCGCCGCGCCTTGCGCTCGCGGGCGATGCGGCGCACGCGATCCATCCGATCGCCGGACAGGGCTACAATCTCGGGCTGCGCGACGTCGCCCTGCTCGCCGAGGTGATCGTCGACACGATGCGGCTAGGGCTCGATCCCGGCGCGCCGGGCCCGCTCGCCCGCTACGAGCGAGGACGCCGTCCCGACAATCTGATGATGCTGGCGGTGACCGACGGGCTGAACCGGCTGTTCTCGAACGACATCGCGCCGGTTGCGCGCGCCCGCGATATCGGCCTCGCGGCGGTCGACCGGGTGCCGCCGCTCAAGAAGCTGCTGATGAAGCATGCCATGGGGCTCGTCGGCGACCTGCCGCGGCTCACCCGCGGCGAGCCGCTTTAAACCGGTCTCGGTGCATCCGATCCAAGAAGAGGGACTTAGGGATCGCGGCTGAGGCCGTGCTCCTCGAGAGCCGCGAGATAGGCGGGCCAGCGATCCTCGTGCTCGATGCCGAGCTGGTAGAGATAGCGCCACGAGTAGATGCCGCTGTCGTGCAGGTCGTCGAACACGATGCGGATCGCATAGTTGCCGACGGGTTCCACCGTCGCGATGCCGACATGGCGGCGGCCCGCGACCAGCACCTTCTGACCCGGCCCGTGCCCCTGCACTTCGGCCGACGGGCTCTCGACGCGGAGGTATTCCGCCGGCAGGGCGAACGCCGCGCCGTCGTCGAAGGCGACGTGAAGCGTCTTCTCGGCGCGGCGGACCTTGATCTCGACGGGATGCGCGGAGGCCTGTGCGGTCATGCGGGGGCGTTCATCGGGGTTGCGGCGGTCGGGCGGGTCACTTGTCGTCGTCGAGCGGGCGCGCTTCGTCGACCAGCATGATCGGAATGCCGTCGCGGATCGGGTAGGCGAGCCGCGCCTGCTCGCTGATCAGCTCCTGCGCCTCGCGGTCGTATTTCAGCGGCCCCTTGGTCAAGGGGCAGACGAGGATTTCGAGAAGCTTGGGATCGATTCCATTCGGGTCCTGGCTCATGGCCGTCATCCTTTCGTATCCGTTCGGCGCCGCGCCGGTTCCCGGCGGTGCGTCGCCGCGCCGGTTCCCGGCGGCGCAACGCCGCGTCAATTCCCAGCGGCGCAACGCCGCGTCAATTCCGGTGCGTGCTCGCCGGTTCGTCGCCCGCCGCGGTCGACATCTCGATCAACGCGGTCAGCACGTCGGCCCGGTCGGCCAGCGTCCGCGCCTCGAGCAGCGCCTGCTTCTCGCTCGGCTGGAACGGGCACATCATGGCGAGCGCGTTGACCAGCCGGTCGGACGGCGTCTCCTCGATGGCCTCCCAGTTGGCGTCGACCTTGTTCGCGGTGAAATAGGCGCGGAGCGAGCGCAGGATGCGCGTCCGGTCGATGCCGTCGGACGACCCCTCCGACAGATCGTCCCGGTAGGGCGCCCAGTCGGGCACGACGACGCGATAGCCGTCGCGCAGGTCGTGTTCCTCTGCGACGTCGAACCGGATCAGGCCCGACAGCGTGATCAGGTAGCGTCCGTCTTCCGTTTCGCTGAACGAGACGAGACGCCCTGCGCAGCCCGTACGATAGACGGCCGGCCGGTCGCCGACGTTCGGACCCTTCGGCTGGATCATGCCGACCATGCGGCTGCCCGCCAGCGCCGCCGACGTCATGTTGAGGTAACGCGGCTCGAAGATGTTGAGCGGCAACCGCGTCTGCGGCAGCAGCAGCACGCCCGTCAGCGGAAAGATCGGCAGCTCCGTCGGAAGCGCATCGAAGCCGGGATCGAAGATGCCGGGCATGGACGGGCGGTCAGGAGAACAGGACGGCGGACATCTTGCGCCGGCCGGTCAGGGTCAGCTCGTCCGATGGGTTCATGGTGTCGAAGAACTGGATGAGCTGCTTGCGCGCGGCTTCGTCGTTCCATTTGCGGTCGAGGCGCAGGCTCTCGACGAGGTGGTCGATCGCTTCCGCCTTCTTTCCCTTGGCGAACAGCCCGATGGCGAGATCGAGGCGCGACTGGTGGTCCTTCGTGTTCGCGGCGACGGCCGCCTCGAGCGCCGTCAGGTCGCCGACCGAGGCGCTCTGTTCGGCGAGGTCGATCGCGGCGCGCGCGGCTGCGACCTCGGCGTGGTTCGCCTGGTCGGCGGGAACCTTGTCCAGCGCCTTCCGCGCATCCTCGATGCGGCCGAGCCCGACCAGCGAACGCGCGTGGCCGGCAAGCGCATCGACGTTGTCGGGCGCGTGCTCGACGATCTGCGAATAGATGTCCTCGGCGGTCTCGAAGTCTTCGGCGTCGAGCGCGCGCTTGGCGTGCTCGAACGCGTCGGCAAGCGGGTCCTCCTGCTCGGTCCCCGCCATCTGCGAGAGCTTCTGGACGAACGCCTTGACCTGGCTTTCGGGCAGCGCGCCCTGGAACGCGTCGACCGGGCGGCCGCCGACGAAGGCATAGACCGTCGGTACCGACTGGATGCGCATCTGCTGGGCGAGCGACTGGTTGCGGTCGATGTCGATCTTGACGAGCTTCACCGCGCCGCGCGCCTCGCGCACGACCTTCTCCAGCGTCGGCGTCAGCTGCTTGCAGGGACCGCACCAGGTCGCCCAGAAATCGACGATGACCGGCGTCGACAGCGACGCTTCGAGCACGTCCTTCTGGAAGGTCTCGATCGTCGCGTCCTTGATCAGGTCGCCGGGCGCGGCGCCCCCGCCGGCAGGCGGATTGATCATCTGTTCCATGGTGTCTGCTTCCCGTTCCGTTCCGCGGAGGGCATCCGCGTTTCCGTCGCCTGCAAAATGGCGACTCCCTGCGCATATGACAAGTATCGAGCGCGGGGCCGGCCCGCCTTTTCGCGCCTTTCCGGCGGCCTCAGCCCTGCCGTTCCGCCGTCGCTGGACCGAGATCGACGATGCGCGGCGCGTGGCCGCAGGCCTCGATGAAACGGACGAGATCGGCGGGGCGGATCGCCGTCGTGCGGTCGTTGACCAGCGGGTGGAAGTTGGCGAGCGGCGCCGCCATCACGTCCGTATCGAGGATCGGGACGATGGCTGCGGTGCGGTCGTTGATCAGCGCGAAGGGCGTCACGGCGCCCGGCTCGATCCCCAGATGGGCGCCGAGCCGCTCGGGGCTGGCGAAGCTGAAGCGGCCGGATCCGAGCAGGTCCGACAGCGCCCGCATGTCGAGGCGCCGCGTCTCCTCGACGACGCAGAGGAACATCGCGCCCTTCTTGTCCCTCAGGAACAGTGTCTTGCAGTGTGCGCCGGGCAGCGATCCCCGGAGATCGCGGCTTTCGTCCACCGTGAAGACCGGCCGGTGGCTATGGGTTTCAGTCGCTATGCCGAGGGTGGCGAGGCGCGCGAACAGCTCCTCGGGCGTTGCCGTGCCGGGCAGCGTCCGCGTCGCCGTGCGCGGCGCGTTTTCCCCGTTTTCAGCCATTTCCACCGGCCCGGACGGGCATGCGGACGGGGCCTGAATCAACCCTTGCCATTAGCCCTGCAGGTCCATATATATTGCGGCGCTTTCTCCGGATGCGGGTGTAGCTCAGGGGTAGAGCGCAACCTTGCCAAGGTTGATGTCGTGAGTTCGAATCTCATCACCCGCTCCAACTTTTCCCTTCCGCTTGAATTTTCGCCCGGCCGCGCCTCAGGCGCCGGCGGACCGTTGTCCCATGCAGGCGAACGCCTTGCAACCGCGGGCCGCGGCGTCATTATGAGCCGATGATGGCAACCGTCCGCCCCCCCGAAGCGCATCGCGTCCTGGTGACGGGCGGCTGCGGCTTCATCGGTTCCGAGCTCGTCCGCCGGCTTGTCGGCGATGGCGTCGAGGTGCTGAACGTCGATGCGCTGACCTACGCGGGCGTGCCCGCCAACGTCGCCTCGGTCGCGGGCGCGCCCAACTACTCCTTCCTCCATGCCGACATCCGGGACGGCGCCGCCATGGCGCGCGCGATCGCTTCGTTCGAACCCGACGCGATCATGCATCTCGCGGCCGAGAGCCATGTCGACCGGTCGATCGACGATCCGCTCGATTTCCTGTCGACGAATGTCATCGGCACCGCGGCGATGCTGCGCGCCGCGACGGACTGGGTGCGCGGCCGCGGCGATGCCGTGCGCGATGCGTTCCGCTTCGTCCATATCTCGACCGACGAGGTTTACGGCGCGCTCGGCGCCGAAGGACATTTCACCGAGGACTCGCCGGTCGAGCCCAACTCGCCCTATGCGGCGAGCAAGGCCTCGTCCGACCTGATGGCGCGCGCCTGGATGAAGA
This sequence comes from Alphaproteobacteria bacterium, assembly GCA_038106605.1. Lineage (GTDB taxonomy): Bacteria > Pseudomonadota > Alphaproteobacteria > MPNO01 > UBA830 > JAYOEF01. The sequence continues at coordinate 10,405 of JAYOEF010000049.1, read as the reverse complement.
CATGGCACCTGCCGGTCGTCATCTGCCGCAGCTCGAACAACTACGGCCCGCACCAGTTCCCCGAGAAGCTGATCCCGCGCACGCTGATCTCCGGCCTCGAAGGAAAGCCGATCGAGGTCTATGCCCGCGGCGAGAACGTCCGCGACTGGGTCTATGTCGGCGACAACGTCGATGCGCTGGTCACGGTGCTCGTGCGCGGCGAACCGGGCCGCACCTACAACATCGGGGCCGACAACGAGCGCCGCAACATCGACCTGGTGCGCGACATCTGCGCTCTGCTCGACGAGATGGCGCCGCGCCCGCGCGGCTCGGCCGTGGACCTGATCACTTTCGTCTCCGACCGCCCGGGGCACGACTTCCGCTACGCGATCGACAACTCCCGGCTCGTCGGCGAGCTGGGCTGGCGTCCGGCCACGGCCCCGGCGGAGGGGCTCCGCCGCACCGTGCGCTGGTATCTCGACAATCCGGACTGGTGGCGCCCGCTGCTCTCGGGGGTCTACGACGGCCGCCGGCTCGGCCTCGGCTGAACGCGCCTCATATCGGCGCGACGATCGATTTCACGAACGGGCTGATGACGTCGTCGATCAGGCAGAGCGCCTTGATCTGCGCGAGGCTCGCCGCATAGAAGCGGTCGCCGTGGGGTAACGCGACGGCCGCGAGATCGTCGACGAACAACAGGCGGTTCTCGTTCGTCTTGCGCCAGAAACGCCCGCCCTCCTCGTTGTGGCGCGCCGCGTAGACCGTGGTCGCGGGGGCGCCTTCGAGCAGCAGCTCGCCGAGCGGCGGAAGGCGGCCGCGATGGGCGCGCCTGAGGTTGCTGTTGGTCGCCTGCACGGTCGGCGAGATCTGCAGGTATCCGATGTTGCCGGGCTCCGCCTTGGCCTGCAGGAGGAAGCGCACGCCGCCGCCGTCCGCGAAGCCGCAGACGATGGCGAGGATGCCGCCGTCCGGCTGGGTGAAGATCGGCTGGTCCCATTCCGCGACCTCGCGCTCGCTGCCCGCGCGGGTCCGCACCGCCTCGACGGCGAAGAACTGTCCGGTCTCGTGCTCGACCGCGCCGGTGTCGGGATTGCGTCGCCAGCCGCGCGCCTCGTCGAGAGGAATCAGCGCCGCTTCGAAGGCGAGCGAGCCGCGACGGGCGGCGAGCCAGGCGAGCACCGGCGCCGGGTCGGCGGGGTCGGTCGCCGCGGTGCGGGCGACCAGCAGGCGGAGCGCTTCGATGTCGGCGGGCGCGGCGGTCACAGCGACCCCAGGATTTCGAGAAGCGCCGCGCAGACCCGGTCCTGGTCGGCGTCCGTCAGCGTCGGATACATCGGGAGCGAGAAGATTTCCGTCGCCATCTTCTCGGCGACGGGGAAATCGCCCGTGCCGTACCCGAGATTCTCGTAGGCCGTCATGATGTGGATCGGCCACGGGTAGCTGACATTGAGCAGGATGTCGCGCTCCTTGAGCCGCGCGAGGATCTCGTCCCGCGCGGGGTGGCGGACGACGTAGACGTACCAGCTGTGATAGTTGCCGGGCGCTTCCTGCGGGAGGACGAGGCCGCTGTTCGCGAGCGCGGCGGCATAGCGGTCCGCGAGCGCGCGCCGCCGTTCCACCCACCGGTCCAGGTGGCGCAGCTTGATCGCCAGGATCGCGGCATGCACCTCGTCGAGACGGGAGTTGTATCCGTGCTCGTCCGCGTAGTAGCGCCCCTTCATGCCGTACATGCGGAGGCTGCGGGCGCGGTCGGTGAGGTCCGGGCGGCGGGAGGTGATCATGCCGCCGTCGCCGTAGGTGCCGAGATTCTTCGTCGGATAGAACGACCACGCGGCGACGTCGCCTTCGGTTCCGGCGGGGCGGTCCCGGTATCGAGCGCCGGTGCACTGGGCGCAGTCCTCCAGCACGGAAAGCCCATGGCGTTTGGCGATCGCGTTGACGGCATCCATGTCCGCGCACTGGCCGTAGAGATGGACCGGCAGGATGCATTTCGTGCGGTCCGTGACCGCGGCCGCCAGCTTCGCCGGGTCCATCAGATAGCTGACGGGATCGATATCGACGAAACGGGCGCGTGCGCCGGTGCTCGTAATCGCCGCGACCGTCGGCACGGCGGTGTTGGGAACGGTGATCACCTCGTCACCCTCGCCGACGCCGAGCGCGCGGAGCGACAGGAACAGGGCGTCGGTGCCGCTGTTGACGCCGACGCCCGGCACGCCGATCCCGAGATACTCGGCGAAGGCCGCCTCGAAGCCCTTCACGTTCTCGCCGAGGATCAGCCATCCCGACGAGAAGACCCGGTCGACCGCCGCGAGGATCTCTTCCCGCAGTTCGGCGTATTCGTCGAGATAGTCCCAGACCTTGATCGTCATCGTGCGGCGTTGCGGAGACGGCTTCTGAATTCGGCGTCCGCGATCATGTCGCGGTGGAGGCTCTCGCCCCCGTCGGTTCGTATGGCATCGAGTACACGGGAAAACATCAGGGCGAAAGCGTCGCCTGCGGCGCATTCGATCGCGAGCTCGCGGTTCGCCCGCCGCGCCTCGATGGGCAGCGCGGCGTCGGGCGGCGGCGTGCAGAATCGGTCGAGCCGCGCCGCGAAGCCGGGACCCGCTGCGCTTATCCAATTCTGGTATTCGGTGTTGAAGCCGTAGAGGCCGGAGAAGCACCCGCCGCCGGCATAGGTCGCGGTGACCGCGAACGCGGTCTCGACGCTGTCGCGCGCGAGGATCCGCCCGTCGACATGCGCGGGCTCGCGCCCGAAGAACCAGCGCGCCGTCGCCGCCGCGTAGGGGCCGAGATCGTTGATCGCGCCGCCGCCGCGCGCGGGGTCGTAACGGAAATTGTCCTTCGGCAGCGGCGGGAAGGAGAAGCACGCCTGCACGCCGGTCGCGCGCCCGGCGTCTTGCATCAGCGCCGCAAGTGCCGCGAGGCGCGGATGGTCGAGGAACACGGTCGCTTCGGCGACGACCAGGCCGCGCGCCTCGGCGTCGGCGACGAAGCGGCGGGTGATCGTGTCGTCGTCGAAGGCCGGCTTGTCGACGACGACGTGCCGCCCCGACGCGAGCGCGGCTTCCGCCCATTGCGCATGGTCGCCGTTCTCGGTGGAGACGTAGACGAGGGCGGCGTCGCTGCTGCGCAAGGCCTCTTCGGGCGTGTCGTAAGCTGTCCCGCCGCGCACGAATCCGGCGGACGCCTCGCGTCCGCGCCGGCTCGCGGCGTCGACCGCGGAAATTCCCGGGAGGCCGGCGAGCGCGCCCAGCGCTCGCCGCTCGGCGATCGAGGAGCAGCCGATCAGGAGGGCCTTCACGGCGTGCGCCCGGGCCCGCTTCCCGGCCCGCTTCCGGCGCCCCGGGTCACCCGGTGGACGCTCGCCTGCGGCATGCCGCCGATGCTCATGTAGATGCGCCCGACATATTCCCCGATCAGCCCGAGGAAGATGAACTGGAGGCCGGAGAAGACGAGGACGACGACCATCAGCGAGGCCCAGCCCGGCGCCTCGCGGCCGCCCAAGAGGTGATCGATCACGACGTAGATCACGCCGGCCAGCGCCAGCCCGAAGGCGCCGAAACCGCAGGCCAGGCTGATGCGGAGCGGCCTGACCGAGAAGTTGAACAGGATGTGCGACCACAGCCGCGCGAGCCGCCGCAGCGTGTAATTGCTCTGGCCCGCTTCGCGCGCATAGTGCGCGACGACGACGTTTGCGACGCGCCGCGTCAGCTTGAGGATCATGCCGTCGATGTAGGGATAGGGGCCGCGATAGGCGACCAGCTCGTCGACGAGGCGCCGGCTCAGGCAGCGGAACGAGGAGATGACGAGCTCGCGCGGCTTGCCGAGGAAGACGTTCGCGGTCTCGTCCGCGAGCCTGCTGCCGATGTTCCGCCACGCCGCGTATTTGCGTTCGTCGAAGCGGCCGAACACGGCGTCGAGATCGTGCGAACGCGCATGGTCGTAGAGGCGCAGCACCTCCTCGACCGGCTGCTGCAGGTCGTCGTCCATGGTCACGACATGCTTGCCCGCGGCGAACCGCAGCCCGGTCAGCACGGCATTGTGTTCGCCGAAGTTGCGGGCGAGGTCGACGAACGTCAGCGGTACCGGCGACGATGCGGCGAGCGCCGCGCAAACCGCGGCGCTTTCGTCGTCGCTGCCGTCGTTGACGAGGACGATCTCCATCCCGCCGTCCGCGGCGAGGCGCGCCGCACAGGAGGCGAGCGCCTCGACCAGCGGGCCGATCGTCCGCGCGCCGTTGTAGACGGGAACGACGACGCTGAGGGCGGGGCGCGCCTCTTCCGTCATGCCGGGTCCGCTTGGAGCAGACGCTCGAGATAGGCGCGATGCGTCGGGTTGGGCGACCGGGCCGCGAGAGCCGCGAGTTGATCTTGCGTGATCAGCTTCTTCATATAGGCGATCTCCTCGAGGCAGCAGATCTGGAGCCCGATCCGCTTTTCGACGACGCGCACGAACTCCGATGCTTCCAGAAGGTTCTCCGCGGTGCCGCAGTCGAGCCAGAGCATGCCGCGGCCCATGCGGACGACGTCGAGCTTGCCGCTCTCGAGGAGCGCCATGTTGAGGTCGGTGATCTCGAGCTCCCCGCGCGGCGACGGCTTGAGATCGCGGGCGATCCCGATCGCCTCGGGCTCGTAGAAATAGAGGCCAGGAACGACCCAGTTCGACACGCGCGTCGGCGGCTTCTCGACGAGGCGCTGCGGCCGCCCCTCGTTGTCGAACACGCAGACCCCGAGACCGGCGGGATCTTCCAAGTAGTAGCCGAATACGGTGCTGACGCTGCGCGCCGCCGCGTCAGACAGGAGCTGCGAGAGGTCGTTTCCGTAGAACACGTTGTCGCCGAGCACCAGGCAGACCCGGTCGTCGCCGACGAACTCGGCGCCGATAAGCAGCGCCTGCGCGATGCCTGCGGGGCGGTCCTGGACGGCATAGTCGATGCGCAGCCCGATCTCGCTGCCGTCGCCGAGGAGCGCCCGGATCTGGGGCACGGCCTCGGGCGAGGAGATCACGAGGATGTCGCGGATGTCCGCCAGCATCAGCGTCGCGAGCGGATAGTGAATCATCGGCTTGTCGTAGACCGGCAGCACGTGCTTGTTGACGACTTTCGTCATCGGCCACAACCGGGTTCCCTGGCCCCCTGCCAGGATGATTCCCTTGCTCGTCATCGGCGCCCCGTAAATCGCTTCCGGCGTCCGTTTTAGCGGAAACGGCGGGCTTTGGTAATCCACAGGATTTGCCGCACGGCATCGGTGATTCCCGCCGCGGCGAGGCACATCAGCACCGGCAGAAAACAGAAGGCATGGCGATGGTTCTCGCAGCACGACATCGCCGCGCTCAGCAGGGCGACGGCGACGGCGGCCGCGGCGACGGCACCGAGCGCCCACAGGCGGCGGTCTGCCGGCCGCTCCGGGGCGGGGCGGAGCCAGAGGACGACGCGGCGCCATGCGGCGGCGGCGAGATAGGCGATGCAGGCCGCGAACCCGGCGAGGAACAGCCATCCCGCGGCGGCGTTCGCCCCCCGGACGGCGCCGGGCTCCGGAAAGGCCGCGCGGTTCGTCCAGACCAGGAAGCGGTAGCCTTGGAGCAGGAAGAATTCGCGGAGGTTGTAGTAGGTGCGGGCGAAGAAGTTCCATGGGTATTCGCGGGCGACGTCGAACAGCAGGCGCTGGCTGACCTTGCCGTACTCGACGCTGGTCCCGGTGGCGGAGATCGAAACCGGGCCCGACCAGAGCCACGGGCGGTCGCGGAGGATCGCAACGTCCTTTTCGACGACGCGGGCGATCGCCGGATCTGGATGCGCGGCGAGATAGGCCTTGAGTGCGGCATAGTCCCGCCTGCCGTCGCGCCCCATCGTGCACAGGCCGTAAATTCCGGCGACGTTGAGCGTCGGATGCAGTTTCCGGCGCTCCGCCTCCTCGTAGCACCAGGCCCACCAGGCCGGATATCCTTCGCGGATGCCGAGCTTGAGCGCGCCTCGCGCCTCGTCGTCCTGCAGCGCGAGGTTGAGGTTCTGGATGATGTTGTGCCCGGCCCCGGAAGACGGCGCCCAGAGCCTGTGCTCGGCGGCGTTCTTGCCGACCAGCGCCGCGGCGAGCGCCAGCGGCAGTACGAGCAGACCTACGCCCTGCCGGAGCGTGCCGCGCGCGGGGGCGCGCAGGATCAGGGCGCCGGCGCCGGCCGCGACGACGGCGGCGAGGCCGAACTGGAAACCCGAGACGAGGAGTGCGCCAGACAGACCCGCGGTCCACGCCGCCTGCGTCGAGGGCGCGGTCACGAAACGGATCATCGACCAGGAAAACAGTGTGACGAGAAACGGATTGAATGCGTCCCAGCCCTGCCCCCAAGCCCAGGTCTCCCAGGGCACGAGACGGAGAGATATCGCGGCGGCCGCGAGGACGGCGAACGGCCGCGGCACCGCGAGCCGACGCATCGTGGCGTAGGCGAGCGCCACGGTCAGGGAATCGAGAACGATGAGGACGACGTACCAGGCCGGCGCCACCCACGATGCGGGCAGGAGGTTGTGCAGGACGCCGTTCTTCAGCGTGAAGAGCGGCGGCAGCACATGGTTGTACCAGAGATAGCCGAGGAGATGGCCGCGCAGCGCGTCGCGGTATTCGGCCTGTCCGCTTTCCGGCGACGCGAACAGCGCGTCGTAGGCGACCGCGCCGGCGAAAACCGGCATCGCGGCGCGCAGGGCCAAGGCCGCCGCGATCAGCCAGAGGCAGATGCGGAAATCGCGCGTGTCGGGGGCAGGCCCGCCGGTCATTGGCGCGCCCGGCATTCGAACGAACCGGTGCGGTTCGGTCTCACGAAGAGATAACCGGCGGGTCCGGGCGCGCATCCGGCGGCGAGCGCCGGGGCGATCTGCGGCAGGCTCACCAGCGGCTCAGGCACCGGGCCGGGCACCGCGACCGCATCGTACTCGGCGAGCCGTGCGGCGAGCGCCCGGAGGGCGGGCGAGCCCGCATCCAGCGGAAACCGGTGGGCCTCGAGCCGGCGGACCGGGTCGCCCCGCCGCTCGCCGAGGCCCGCGAAGTTCGCGGAAATCTCCTCGACGTAGGGAGGGTGCCCGAGTTCGGCAATGACGACGCGCCGCGCCGGATCGCCGGTGCCGGCCTGTGCGATCGCAATGTCCGCGTCGCGCGCGGCCGCCTTCACGCTCCGCTGGAAGCCGGCGTCGATGTTGGGTCGCTCGGCGACCATCCGGAACGCCCGGTCGATCTGGACGACCTGCCATCCCCCGAGCACGGCGAGCGCGGCGACGGCGGCTGCGGCCGCAATGCCTCGGGGAACCCGGATGCGGGGTGCGATGCGGGCGAAGGCCGCCCCTGCGGCGACGGCGAGCAGGCAGACGCCCATTGTCTGGAACAGACGCAACGGGACGCGCATGTATCGCTGGACCGAGGCGAGATCGGAGATTTCGTCCGCCGTGAAGCATGTCGCCATGCCGCCGACGAGGCCGACGAAGAACACCGCGGCGGTTCCGAGCCCGGCGAGGACGGCGACCCAGCACGCCGGCTTCCGGATATAAGCGGCAAGTCCGGCTGCGGCGATCAGGCTCACCGGAAGCTTCCAGCCGAAACCGAATGTCGCCATGCGGGCGGCGACGAGCCCGACGAAGACGGAAAGCGGCGTGCCGTGAACGTCTCCCCCGCCGACGAGACGCGCGATCATTGCGCCGGGTGCCGCCTGGCAGCGGCCCGCCGGCGCCGCGAGGGACCAGACGGCCATGAGCGCCACCGGCAGTGCGAGCACCGCCGCGAGCAGAAACAGGGAACGCGGCCGCAGCGACCAGCGGTCCGCCGGGTGCAGCAGCCACCATGCCGCGATGAGGGCGAATCCCGGGGCGAAGGTGATGAACGAGCCCTTGAACAGGTAGGCGCCCGCCATCGCCGCGGCGGCAGCCGCCGCGAGCGCGGCGTCCGCACGCCGTTCGCCGATTCCCGTCGCAAGCGCGATCAGCACGGTTGCGAGGAGATAGAACTGGGGCTCCTCGATGAGCAGGAGCGTCGGGACCAGCGTCCAGGTCAGCTCCGCGCCGAGGGCGAGCAGGATGAAGATCCATGCTGCGAGCGCGGCCCCGGCACCGAGCGCGCGCTCGAGAAACCGGTGCACGAAATCGAAGATCGATGCCAGCAGCCCGACATGGAGCGCCATCGCCACCGCCCATGCGTTCTCCGTCACGAACCGTCCGCCGAGGAAGCCGGGAAGCGCCATGGCGAGCGGCCAGCCCGGCGTGTCGCCGCGCGTCGCGATCCACATCTCGGGACGGTAGATCGCATCGGTGACGACCATCTGGCGGCTCCAGCCGATCCAGTTGGTCCAGGCGTCCCAGGCCATGATTTCGTATCGGCCCGGCGTGGCGACGATGAGCATGGCGGCAATGATCGCGGGCAGGACGGCCAGCGGATGCGCGATGGCCTCGCGGAACCTGGCCCCGCCCCGCAGCGCGCGGCGCCCTTCGAGCGCAAGGCCTGCCGCCGCGGCGCCCGCGAGGACCCAGGCGGCGACATGAAGCGGCAACCCGCAGACCCCGGCGAGGAAAAGGACGATGACGGAAACGCACCAGCCCGTCATGAAGCGGAGGCCGGGGCCCGGTCCTGCGTTCGATCCAGGAGGCAATCCAGGAGGCGATCCAGGGGGCGATCCGGGCGCGCCCAACGGTCGTGGCAGCAGGGCGCCGATTCCGAGCGGAACGAGAATTGCTGCCGCAGCGAAGAGGTCCAAGGCTGTTACTCCCGGTCGCCCGCCAGCGGCATCATCCGCATGGCGCGGTCGGCGATGGCCATGATGGTGAAGGTGCACGGCCGGGCCGGCAACTCCGGAAAGACCGAACCGTCGACGACATAGAGCCCGTCCGTTCCGATCACGCGGCAGGCGTCGTCGGTCGCCTGTCCCATGGGCAGGGTGCCGGCGTAATGGAGATCGGCGCCCGGTCTGCCGACCGTCAGCGATCCCGGAAGATAGTATGCGCCGAGCCTGCGGAGCGCGCCGAACAGGCGGCGCCGGGCGACCCCGATCAGGGTGTCGAGCGCGGCATCGTATCCGCCCGTGATCTCCAGCCGTCCGTCGGCCGTCACCTCGGCACGGGTGTCGCTGGCGCTGCCCGGGAAGAAGCAGGTGACGGGAACGAGCGCCTCGCGGATCGCCGCGAGAAGCCGCACGGATGTTCCCGTCGAGAAGGGCATGTGCTCGACCAGGTCGGCGATGCCGAGTCCGGTCGTGCTGTACAGCAGCCCGTATGCATTCTTCGTGCCGGCATCGCTCATGTCGATTTCGAGGGCGAGCTGCGCCATGCCGAAGGCCCGCTCGGTGCTGCGCGCGCCGATACGGGACGGCACGAGGCATCCGGCCGCGAACACGGGATTGTGGAGGATCCGCACCCGCCGTCCGGGGGCCATGGCCGAGGCGAGGAAGAGGCGGGTCGTCGCGATGGTGCCCGCGGCGAGGACGACGGTCCGCGCGGTCAGGCGGCCGCCGGTGGTTTCCAGATGCCAGTCGCGACCCTCGCGGATCAGGCGCTGCACGGCGATGCCCGGCCGGTAGCGGACGTTGGGAAGGCGCGTGAGCCCCGGGATGGCGAAGGCGGCATTGTAGATCGCCCCGTTCGCGCAGCCGTAAAGGCAGGTCCCGCGATAGTCGCAGGCCCGCCGGATGCCGAGGTCGCTGGTCAGCACCGCCTGAAGCGGCGCGCCGATCTTCACGCCGCGGCCGGCGATCCGTCTACGGCGGCGCAGATACCGTTCGGCGATGCCCTTCTGGGTCGGGTGCAGCTCGAGCGGCGGCTGCAGATCGAGCCCGTTGGTCAGGAGCCCGGGGATGACGTCCGACGCGCCGCCGCTGATGCCGATGCGGCGCGCGACCTCTGCGTATGATTCCTTCAGGTCGCGCGCCGAAAACGGAAACGCGCTGAGGTCGTCCTCGTCGAACGGCGCGGTCAGGCCGCCCCATATCGCCGACAGCCCGCCGCCGCCGAGCGCGCCGAACAGGTGGAAATTGTCGGTGCCGATGCCGTTGGTTTCGGCGAAGCCGCCGCCGATGCGCCGCGCCGTGTCGGTCGCGAATTTCGGCGAAACGTTGGGGTCGCGCGTCGCGCGCGCGCGGCGGAACGCGTCGAGCGCGGCCGGGGGCAGCGGCATTCCGGCAGAGCTGTCCCCATCCGGGAACCCGGGGGGCGTCACCGGACCGTCGCCGGCATCGACGATCGTCACGGCGGCGCCGCGCCGCGCGAGCGTCTCGGCAGCGGTGATACCGGCCGGGCCGGCGCCGACCACGATCACTTCGGAAGCGGCGTCTTCGGTCACTGCCGTCGCGCGGCCCATGCACCGAACAGGGCGTCGGCGGCCATGTCGCGCAGCAGTTCCGCCCAGCGCGCCGGGCCGGCGGGACGCCGGACCATCAGGGCCCGTGCCGACCGGTCCGTCTC
>JAYOEF010000048.1:0-20746 GCA_038106605.1 Alphaproteobacteria bacterium | reverse complement strand
CCGTCGCCGCCGAGATGTGGGTGACGAGCATCGCCATGCCGGCGCTGCCGTTCGACGCGAGCGCCGAGCCAGCGTTGAAGCCGAACCAGCCGACCCACAGCATCGAAGCGCCGATCATCGTCAGGCCCGGATGGTGCGGCGGCGTCACCTCGCGCGGGAAGCCGCGGCGCGCGCCGAGCATCTTCGCGATCAGCAGCGCCGAACTGCCCGCCGTGACGTGGACAACCAGGCCGCCCGCGAAATCCTTCACGCCGAGGTCCGCGAGCCAGCCGCCGCCCCAGATCCAGTGGCACACGGGCGCGTAGACGAGGATGAGCCACAGCGCACTGAACCAGAGCACCGTGGAAAACCGGATGCGCTCGACATAGGCGCCGACAATGAGCGCCGGCGTGATGATCGCGAACGTCATCTGGAACATGAAGAACACGCTTTCCGGAATGGTCGTTCCGGCGCGCACCGTGTCCACGCCGATGCCGCGGAAGAACGCGTTGTCGAACCCGCCGATCCAGGCGTTCAGCGCACCCCCCTGACCGAACGAGAGGCTGTAGCCCGCGACGATCCAGACAATCGACATCAGGCAGGCGATGGCGAAGCAGTGCATCAGCACGGACAGCAGGTTCCGCATTCGCACGAGGCCGCCGTAGAACAGGGCGAGGCCCGGAAGCGTCATGAACAGGACGAGGGCGGTCGATGTCAGGATCCACGCGGTATCGCCGGAGTTCACGGCCGCAGGGGCCTGGGCCGCGGCCTGGGCCGCTGCGCTATCCGGCAGAGCCAGCAGCGTCGCAAGGGTCATCGCGGCCGGAGCCAGCGGCACCGCCCTCAGGAAATTCGGCATGTCGTTCCCTCCCGGTCTTCCGGCTTTCTTGCTCGCCACGGCGGAAAGCCTGGTATTCGGCGCAAAACAGGCATCCGCCGGCCCAATGGGCCGCGGGCGCCGAAATTTCTACGCGCGAGATTGTTCTGCCATCGCCTCGGATAATGGCCAAGGCCGCCGGGGCTGTCCAGCGGGCTAAATCCCCGGATTTAAGGAATTATTCAGCCGACCGACCAAGAATTGCCCGACCTTAGCCCGGGATGACTGGACGTGTCGGCCGAAACCGAACTGCCCAAGGAAAACCGGTCCTGGCTCGCGGATTTTGCCGTCCGCCGGCCGTTGACCGTCTTTGCCGCGTACGCGCTCGTTGGCGCGCTGGCGCTCGTCGCGCTGTCGTGGCAGCACTCCAAGGACATCCGCGAGACGACCGCGCTCAAGGCCGCCGAGGCCTATTCCCAGGCCGTCACCACGATGCGCAGCTATTACTCGAAGCAAGTGGTGCCGCGGGCGCGGAATGCCGGCGCCATCGTCACCCACGATCTCGGAAGTTCGGACCGGGCGATCCCGTTCCCGGCGACCCTGACCATCGAGCTCGCCAACGAGCTCCGGCGGAACAACGACACCTTCACCTTCAGCTTCGTCAGCGACATTCCCTTTCCGTGGCGGAGAGACCGCGTTCTCGATGCGTTCGAACGCGATGCGCTGGCCTCGCTGTCCGGCGGCAAGGAGGAGAAATTCGTCCGCTTCGAGAACTACAAGGGCCAGCGCTCGGTCCGCGTCGCCTACCCGGTGGTCATGGACGAGACCTGCGTCGGCTGCCACAACTCCCACCCCGACACGCCGCGGACCGGCTGGAAGCCGGGCGACATCCGGGGCGTTCAGCAGATTACGATGCCGATCCCGAACGTCGGCACCTCCTTCCTTCCCGACATCGAGAAATCCGCCGTATATGTCGGGCTTTTCGCGCTCGCCGGGCTGCTCCTGATCTGGCGCCTTCTTGGCGAGCTGCAGCGTCGCGTCGACCAGACCGATGCGCTCGTGCGCGCGACCGAAAGCAAGAACGTCGAGCTGGCGCAGGCCAAAGCCGAGGCGGAGCATGCGAACCGCGCGCAGGGCGAACTGATTGCGAATGTGAGCCATGAACTTCGGACGCCGCTTAACTCGATCATCGGCTTTTCGGAGATCCTGAAGGAAGAGCGCATGGGCCCGCTCGGCCAGTCGCAGTACCGGAACTTCGCCGCGGAGATCCACCATGGCGGCGAGCGCCTGCTCGGGATCATCAATTCGATCCTGTTCCTGTCACAGCTTGAGGCTGGTCGCGCCGAGATGCAGCAGGAGCCGCTCGGCCTTCCCGCCGTGATCGGCGCCAGCCTCGCCGCGCACCGTCCGGCCGCCGAGGCGGCGCAGGTCGAGATCCGCGAAAGCCTCGCGGATAATCTTCCGAGCGTTTTGTTCGACCGGCGCGGATTGACGACGATCGTCGACGCCCTGGTCGACAATGCGGTGAAGTTCACCCGGCCGGGCGGGCGCGTGAACGTTGCCGCCGAGATCGCGCCAGAAGGCGGCATCGACGTCCGGGTCACCGACACCGGTATCGGCATTCCGGCGGAGATGCTGGACGAGGTGCGGAAGCCCTTCCGCCAGGCGGATAGTGGGCGGTCGCGGCGCTACGAAGGTGTCGGTCTCGGCCTCGCGATGGCGGGCTCCATCGCCAAGCTCCACAATTCGACGATTTCGATCTCGAGCAACGAAGGCGTCGGCACGTCGGTGACGCTGTCGATCCCGGCCGGACGGACGCTCTCCGCCGCCAGGCCGTCGCGCGACGCCGCGGCCGCCTGAGGCGGCCTGCAACGGCGCACCGCAAACGATCCGGGTAAAATAAAAGGCGCCGCGAATGCGGCGCCAGATTTCTTTCGAGCCGTTTTTGTCGGCCCGTTTGCTTTCAATTTGTCCGGTGTATCAGCCGGAAACCGCCTGCAGCATGGCCTCGCCCACCGCGAGCCGCGCCTCCGCCGCAGCACGCGCCAGGTCGGTCGTCGCGTCCGCGATCGCCTCGCGCGCCTCGGCGATACGGGCCTCCGCCTTCGCGCGGTCGATGTCCGACAGCATCAGCGCTTCCTCGGCCAGGACCGTGCAGCGCTCGCCTGTCACTTCGGCGAAGCCGCCGGCGACGAAGATTCGCTTGTCGACATTGTTGCCCTCGTATGTGTCGATGATACCGGGCCGCAGCGCCGAGATCAGCGGCGCGTGGCCGTTGAGGACGCCGAAGTCGCCTTCGGCGCCCGGAACCACGACCATGTCGACGTCGGCCGAGAGCAGAAGCCGCTCGGGCGAGACGAGTTCGAAGGAGATCGGGTCGGCCATGTCAGGTCCCTGTCGTTAGGTGAGGACGGTCGCGGATCAGGCCGCGGCCGCCATCTGCTTCGCCTTCTCGACGGCGTCCTCGATCTTGCCGACCATGTAGAACGCGGCCTCGGGCAGGTCGTCGTACGCGCCTTCGACCAGACCCTTGAAGCCCTTGATCGTGTCTTCGAGGTCGACGAAGACGCCCGGCATGCCGGTGAACACCTCGGCGACGTGGAACGGCTGCGACAGGAAGCGCTGGATCTTGCGGGCCCGGGCGACCGTCAGCTTGTCTTCTTCCGACAGTTCGTCCATGCCCAGGATGGCGATGATGTCCTGCAAGGACTTGTAGGTCTGCAGCACCTGCTGGACGCGGGTCGCGACGCCGTAGTGCTCCTCGCCGATGATCCGCGGATCGAGGATCCGCGAGGTCGAATCGAGCGGGTCCACCGCCGGGTAGATGCCCAGCTCGGCGATCTGGCGGCTCAACACCGTGGTCGCGTCCAAGTGCGAGAACGAGGTCGCCGGCGCCGGGTCGGTCAAGTCGTCGGCCGGCACGTAGATGGCCTGCACCGAGGTGATCGAGCCCTTGGTCGTCGAGGTGATGCGTTCCTGCATGGCGCCCATGTCGGTGGCCAGCGTCGGCTGGTAGCCCACCGCGGACGGGATGCGGCCCAGCAGCGCCGACACTTCCGAGCCCGCCTGGGTGAAGCGGAAGATGTTGTCGACGAAGAACAGCACGTCCTGGCCTTCCTCGTCGCGGAAGTATTCGGCCTGGGTCAGGCCGGTCAGCGCGACGCGGGCGCGGGCACCCGGCGGCTCGTTCATCTGGCCGTAGACCAGCGCCACCTTGGAGGCATCGCCGTTGAGGTCGATAACGCCGGACTCGATCATTTCGTGATAGAGGTCGTTGCCCTCGCGGGTACGCTCGCCGACACCGGCGAACACGGAGTAGCCGCCGTGCGCCTTCGCGACGTTGTTGATCAGCTCCATGATGAGCACGGTCTTGCCCACGCCGGCGCCGCCGAACAGGCCGATCTTGCCGCCGCGCGAATACGGCGCGAGAAGATCGACGACCTTGATGCCAGTGACGAGGACTTCGGTCTCCGTCGACTGCTCGGTGAAGATCGGCGCCTCGCGATGGATCGGCAGGCGCTTCGTGGTGTTGACCGGGCCGCGCTCGTCGATCGGCTCGCCGATGACGTTGAGGATGCGGCCGAGCGTCTCGGGGCCGACCGGCATGGTGATCGGGCTACCGGTGTCGGTCACCTTCTGGCCGCGGACGAGACCCTCGGTCGTGTCCATGGCGATGGTGCGCACGGTGCTCTCGCCGAGATGCTGCGCGACCTCGAGGACGAGGCGGTTGCCGCCGTTGTCGCATTCGAGCGCCGACAGGATCGCGGGAAGGTCTCCCTCGAACTGCACGTCGACGACGGCGCCCAGAACCTGGGAAATCTTGCCGATATTGTTTGAAGAAGCGTCGGCCATGTTCATACCTCGTACAGCTGCTGATCCGGCGGGGCCTTAGACGGCTTCCGCACCGGAGATGATTTCGATCAGTTCCTTCGTGATGAAAGCCTGACGCGTCCGGTTGTAGTTGAGCGTCAGCCTGTCGATCATGTCGCCGGCGTTCCGGGTGGCGTTGTCCATTGCGGACATGCGCGCGCCCTGCTCGCTTGCGTTGTTCTCGAGAAGTGCCCGGAAAACCTGCACGCCCATGTTACGGGGCAGCAGCACCTGGAGAATTTCGGTCTCGTCGGGTTCGTAGTCGTAGACGGTGCCGCCCGCGCCCTCGGCCGCGTCGTCCGCCTTCGCTTCCCCCATCTTCGAATCTACAGCGAACGGGATGAGCTGCTGGCGGGTGACGACCTGCGAGATCGCCGACTTGAAGCGGTTGTAGACCAGCGTGCACACGTCGAACTCGCCCGCCTCGAACATCTCGAGGATGCGGTTAGCGATATCCTGCGCGTCGGCGAAGCCGAGCCGCTTGCGGCCGACGTCCTCGACCTGGCCGACGATCAGATCGGCGAAGTCGCGCCGCAGCGCGGCCCAGCCCTTGCGGCCGACGGTCAGTATCTTGACCTGCTTACCCTCGCGGCGGAGATCGACGACCATCCGGCGCGCCTCGCGCACGATCGACGAGTTGAACGCGCCGCAAAGGCCGCGGTCCGACGTCATCACGACGACGAGGTGGACGTCCTGCTTGCCGGTGCCGGCGAGAAGCTTAGGCGCTCCCTCGGCGGAAGCGAGCGAGGCCGCGAGCGAACCGAGCATGCGCTCCATCCGTTCGGCGTAGGGGCGGGCCGCTTCGGCCTGTTCCTGCGCGCGCCGCAGCTTTGCGGCGGCGACCATCTTCATGGCGGACGTGATCTTTCGCGTCGATTTGACGCTGTCGATCCGCATCCGGAGGTCTTTGAGGCTGGGCATGTCCCGCTACCGGTCCCTGGGCTCGTCTATCCGGATCAGGCCGCCACGAAGCTCTTGGCGTAGCCGTCGAGGATTTCCTTCAGCTTCGCTTCGATCTCGGCGGACAGCGCCTGCTCGGTGCGGATCTTGGCCAGGAGATCCTGGTGCTTCGACCGCATCTCGGCGAGGAAGCCGTGCTCGAACTGGGTCACGGCGCGTGCCGGAACGGCGTCGAGATAGCCCTTCACGCCGGCGTAGATCGCGACGACCTGGTCCTCGACCGCCATCGGCGAGTACTGCGGCTGCTTCAGGAGCTCCGTGAGGCGCTCGCCGCGGCTCAGCAGGCGCTGGGTCGCCGCGTCGAGGTCGGAGGCGAACTGCGCGAACGCCGCCATCTCTCGGTACTGGGCGAGCTCGAGCTTGATCGAGCCGGCGACCTGCTTCATCGCCTTGATCTGCGCGGCCGAGCCGACGCGGCTGACCGACAGGCCGACGTTCACCGCCGGGCGGATGCCCGAGTAGAACAGTTCGGTCTCGAGGAAGATCTGGCCGTCGGTGATCGAGATCACGTTGGTCGGGATGTACGCCGACACGTCGCCGGCCTGGGTCTCGATGACCGGAAGCGCGGTGAGCGAACCGGCGCCGAGCTCCTTGTTCATCTTCGCCGCGCGCTCGAGAAGGCGCGAATGCAGGTAGAAGACGTCGCCCGGATAGGCTTCGCGTCCCGGCGGGCGGCGCAGCAGCAGCGACATCTGGCGGTAGGCGACGGCCTGCTTCGACAGATCGTCATAGATGATCAGCGCGTGCATGCCGTTGTCGCGGAAGAACTCGCCCATGGCGCAGCCGCCGAACGGCGCGAGGAACTGGAGCGGCGCGGGCTCGGACGCGGTCGCGGCGACGACGATGGTGTATTCCATCGCACCCGCTTCCTCGAGCGCCTTCACGATCTGGGCGACGGTCGAGCGCTTCTGGCCGACGGCGACGTAGATGCAGAACAGCTGCTTGCTGGTGTCGCCGGCCTCGAAGGCCTTCTTCTGGTTGAGGATGGTGTCGATGGCGATCGCGGTCTTGCCGGTCTGGCGGTCGCCGATGATCAGCTCGCGCTGGCCGCGGCCGACCGGGATCAGGCTGTCGATCGCCTTGAGGCCGGTCTGCATCGGCTCGTGCACCGACTGGCGCGGAATGATGCCCGGCGCCTTGACGTCGACGCGGCGGCGCTCGGTGGATGCGATCGGGCCCTTGCCGTCGATCGGCTCGCCCAGCGCGTCGACGACGCGGCCCAGCAGGCCCTTGCCCACCGGCACGTCGACGATCGAGCCCGTGCGCTTGACCGTGTCGCCTTCCTTGATCGTCGAGTCGGAGCCGAAGATGACGACGCCGACATTGTCGGTCTCGAGGTTCAGCGCCATGCCCTTGATGCCGCCGGGGAACTCGACCATCTCGCCGGCCTGGACGCTGTCGAGGCCGTAGACGCGCGCGATGCCGTCACCGACCGAAAGCACTTCGCCGACTTCGGCGACTTCCGCCTCGGTTCCGAAATTCGCGATCTGATCCTTGAGAATCGAGGAGATTTCTGCGGCGCGGATGTCCATCACGCTGCCCCTTTCAATGCAAGTTCAAGCCGTTGAAGCTTCGTGCGAAGCGAGGAGTCGACCATGCGGGAGCCGACCTTAACGATCATGCCGCCCAGCAGGGACGCGTCGACGCGGGAGTCGAGCGAGACCTTGGAGCCCATCGCTGCCCGCAGTTCGGTTTCGAGCGCCGACCGCTGCGTATCCGACAGCGGCTGCGCCGTGGTCACCTCGGCGGTGATCTCGCCGCGGCGTCCGGCCAGCAGGTCGCGGTAGGCGACGCACATGTCGTCCAGCGCGAAAAGACGCCGGTTGCGGGCGACGACGCCCACGAACTGCTGCGTGAGTGGGGAAACCCCGGCCTTCTCGAGCACCGCCGACAGGGCGCGGCCCTGTTCGTCGCGGCTGATCACCGGGCTGGCGACGAGACGTCGCAGATCGGCCGAATCCGCCAGCAAGCTGCGAATTCCGGCGAGATCGGAAGCGACTTCGTCGAGCTTTTTCTGTTCTTCGGCTAGTTCGAAGAGCGCGGCCGCGTAACGGCCGGCAACCCCGGAAACGCCTGACGATGCGGACGACACGCGGTTGACCTCGAAACGTCCAGTGGTTGACGACTTAAGTTATTGATTTAGTTCGCGAAATTTAGAGCCAGAACGGCCGCCTTCCGCGACTGCCCCGAAAGGCAGCGTTTCGTAACACAGGCGTTTGTGCGTTGCAACCCGGCGAACCAAATTGTTGTGCGGCGGTTTACGCGTCAAAGCGTCGCGAGCCCTGCCGCCGGCCGTATCAGCCGCCGTTCTTCCAGGCCGACAGGTCGGGGTCGGGCATGCGGTCGAACAGCGTGACGATCCCGTCGCCGTAGCGCTTGCGGAGCTTCTGGAAATAGGGGTCGTCGGCAGCGATAACGGCGTGAAGATTCACGCGCTGGCGCCCGTCGAGCACGGTGACGAGATCGATCGGCGGGCCGACCGAGAGGTTCGAGCGCATCGTCGAATCGAACGACAGCAGCGCCGCCGTCACGGCGCGCTCCATCGGCATCTCGAAATCGATCGTGCGGTCGAGAATCGGCTTGCCGTACTTGTTCTCGCCGATCTGCAGGAACGGCGTCTCGCGCGTCGCCTCGATGAAGTTGCCTGCGGCGTAGACCATGAAGAGGCGCGCGGGCCGGCCCTTGATCTGGCCGCCGAGGATGAAGCTCGCCGAGGCGTCGCCGCCCGCGTCGGCGACGCCCTCGCCCGTCTCCTTGATCACCTCGCGCAGCGTGCGCCCGACGATGCGCGCGGCGTTGAACATGCTCTTGGTACGGAACAGGCTGTCCTCGCCGCGCTTCGCGCCGAGCCGCTCGCCGACGAGGCTGATCACCGCCTGGCTGGTGCCGAGGTTGCCGGCCGTTGCCATGACGATGACGCGATCGCCCGGTTTCTCGAAGACGGTGAGCTTGCGGAAGGTGGAGATGTAGTCGACGCCGGCGTTGGTGCGGGAGTCCGCCGCCATCACCAGGCCCTGCTTGAGGAGAATGCCGAGACAGTAGGTCATCGAAGCGCCCGTCCGGATCTGACCGCGAAGGTGGGAGTTCTACCCTATCGCCGGGCGCTCTGGATACGGATTTGCGCGCGCGTCACTGCTGCGCGTTCACCGACACCGAAACCTCGAGCCCTTCGTCGCCGTGTCCGCCCGTCCGCATGCCGCGCACCGGCGAGGCCGAATCGTAGTCGAGCCCGACCGCGAGGCTGACATAGGCGTCCGTCGCCGAGCGGCAGTGGACGGGATCGAAGCTCACCCACCCGAGGTTCCGCACCCAGGCCGCGGCCCACGCGTGGCCGGCGGCCGACACGTTTCCGAGCTCGGGATCGTAGAGGTAGCCGGAGACGTAGCGCGCCGGCACGCCGAGCGCACGCGCCACGCCGGCAAAGACGTGCGCCTGGTCCTGGCAGACGCCGCAGCCAGCCTCGAAGGCCTCGGCTGCGGTGGAGTCCACCGTCGTCCGCTCGGTATCGAAGTCGATCTTCTCGTGCAGCGCCGCCATCAGCTCGTGCAGCCCGTCGAGGCGATCGGCCTCGACGCGCGCCGCGAAACCCCCGGCGAATTCGGTCATCTCGGCGCTGGGGCGCGTGCGCGCGGTCTGGCGCAGAAAGACCTGCGTCGGCAGGTCGCCGACCTCGGCCGGCAGCACGCCGCTGACCTCGGTCGTCACGACCTCGCCGTAGGCGGTGATGGCGAGCTGCTCGGGCGGGTCCTCGACGACATGGGTGTGGCAGGTGTTGCCGAAGGCGTCGTTCCACGCGCTGAGCCCGCCCGGCGCGTCGATCTTCCAGCGCAGCACGTGCTGGCTGAGATTGGTGCGCGGCGTCAGCCGGAGGATCTGCGCCGAATAGATCGGCGCGCCCTCGTAGCGGTAGACCGTGCGGTGGGTGATGTTGAGACGCATTTCCCTAACGCACCATCATGAAGTCGCGGGCGATCTGGCCGCCGACCGCGGCGTTGCCCTCGATGAAATCCGTCAGGAATTCGTGGAGCCCGCCGCGGAAGATCTCGTCGATTCGCCGGAACTTGAGCATCGACTGGAGGCGCCCGGCGAGGCGCTCGCACTCGGGCGCGCTGTCGCCGCACAGGTCCTCCAGCGTGTCCATCAGCCGGTCGTAGCAGGATCGCATCGACCGCGGCATCTCGGCATGGAGGATGATCAACTCGGCGACCCGGATCGGCGTGATGCGGTCGCGGTAGATCTTGTGATAGGCGCGGAACGCGCTGAGGGAGCGCAGCAGCGCTCCCCACTGGTAATAGTCGAGGGCGCCGCCGACTTCGGCGACGCTCGGCAGCAGGATGTGGTACTTCGAATCGAGCAGCCTGGCCGTGCTGTCCGCGCGCTCGATGTCGAGCCCGACCGACATGAACTTCATCGCCTCGTCGCGCAGCATCGTGCCTTCCGCGACGCCGCGGAACAGATGCGCGCGTTCCTTCACCCATTCGAAGAAGGCACGCCGCCCGGACGGCTTGAGGACCTCGTCGTCGATCGCACGCAACTCGAGCCAGGTGGAGTTGATCGCCTCGAACATTTCGGTCGTGATCGCGCCGCGCAGCGCGCGCGCGTTCTCGCGCGCCGCCCGGATCGACGAGAAGATGCTCGCCGGATTCGCGTCGTCGAGCGCCATGAAGTGGAGGACCTTGTCGCCGTCGATCTCGCCGTGCTTCTCGGCGTAGCCTTCCTGCGCGCCGGCGACCTCGAGCGCGGAGAACCACGCGGAATCGCGCGTCTCCGCCGACTGCGGCGTCAGCGTCATGCGGTCGGCCACGTCGAGGATGCGCGCCATGTTCTCGGCGCGCTCCGAGTAGCGCGCCATCCAGTACAGCTGATCGGCGACCCGTCCGAGCATCCCTACTCCTGCAGCACCCAGGTGTCTTTGGTACCGCCGCCCTGCGATGAGTTGACGACGAGCGAGCCCTTCGTCAGCGCGACGCGGGTGAGCCCGCCGGGGACCACAGTCACGTCCGCGCCCGAGAGCACGTAGGGGCGCAGGTCGACGTGGCGCGGCGCAATCCCGTTCTCGACGTGGGTCGGGCAGGTCGAGAGCGACAGCGTCGGCTGGGCGATGAAGCCCGCCGGATCCTTGAGGATGCGCCCGCGATAGGCCTCGATCTCCTCCTTGGTGCTCGCGGGCCCGACGAGCATGCCGTAGCCGCCCGACCCGTGGACCTCCTTGACGACGAGCTCCGGCAGGTGCTCGAGCGTGTATTTGAGGTCGTCCGCATCGCGCAGCATGTAGGTCGGCACGTTGTTGAGGATGGGCTCCTCGCCGAGATAGAAGCGCACGATCTCCGGCACGTAGGGATAGACCGACTTGTCGTCGGCGACGCCGGTACCCATGGCGTTGGCGATCGTCACCCCGCCGGAGCGGTAAACGGACAGCAGCCCCGGCACGCCCAGCATCGAATCGGCGCGGAACGCGAGCGGGTCGATGAAGTCGTCGTCGATGCGCCGGTAGATCACGTCGACGCGCTGAGGTCCCTCGGTCGTGCGCATGAAGACCTTGCCGTCCTTGACGAAGAGGTCGGGCGGCTCGACCAGCTCGATGCCCATCGCTTCGGCGAGATAGGCGTGCTCGAAATAGGCGCTGTTGTAGGAGCCGGGCGTGAGCAGCGCGACCGTCGGCTCGTGCATGCCGCCCGGGGCGACGGCGCGCAGGTTGCGCAGCAGCTCGTCGGGGTAGTGGTCGACCGGCGCGACGCGGGTGCGCGCGAACAGGTCGGGGAACAGCCGCATCATGATCGCGCGGTTCTCGAGCATGTAGGACACGCCCGACGGCGAGCGCAGATTGTCCTCGAGGACGTAGAACTCGCTCTCGCTGACGCGCACCAGGTCGATGCCGGCGATGTGCGTGTAGACGCCGCCGGGCACGTCGAGCCCGTGCATGTGCGTCAGATAGAAAGCGTTGTTGAAGACGAGGTCGGCCGGAATCTTGCCCGCCTTCACGATCTCCGCGCCGTGATAGAGATCGTGCAGGAACATGTTGAGCGCGCGCACGCGCTGCACCGAGCCCGCCGCGAGCTTGTGCCATTCGGCCTGCGTGAAGACCCGGGGAATGACGTCGAACGGGATCAGCCGCTCGTTCCCGCCTTCGCGGCCGTAGACAAGGAATGTGATGCCGAGCCGGCGGAACAGCAGTTCCGCTTCCTCGGACTTCAGTGCCAGCTGCCCATCGGGCAGGGCATCGAGCCATTGCGCGATCGCCGTGTAGGCCTCGCGAATGCCGCCATCGCCGATACGCATTTCATCGAAAATCACGCGTTCAGGCATGAGCGCAAGGTAGCCGTTTCGCCGCCAAAGTCAAAAGGGACCCCGGAAAATGTCAGAGAAAGCTGTAGGGATCGACATCGATCGCGATCTTCACGCCGCCTGCGGGCTTCAATGCGAACACCCACCGGCGCAGCACCTCCTGGATGTTGATGTCGCGGCGCGCGCGCACGAGAAGCCGGCGGCGGTGGCGGCCGCGGATGACGGCGAGCGGCGCGGGCGCGGGACCGAGCACGACGATGCCGTCGATGCGGGGCGCCGTGCGCCCCAATGAGGAAGCCGCGGCGTCGACGGCGTTTGCGTCGCGCCCGCTGACGATGAGCGCGACGAGGCGGCCGTAGGGCGGCATGCCGTGGGTGCGCCGCGCCTCGGCCTCGGATTCGACGAACGCGTCGCGCCCGCCCTCGACCAGCGCCTGCATCACCGGATGGTCGGGCTGGTAGGTCTGCAGCAGCACGCGCCCCGGCCGGTCGGCGCGCCCCGCGCGCCCGGCGACCTGGTGGAGAAGCTGGTAGGTGCGCTCGGCGGCGCGGAGGTCGCCGCCCGCGAGCCCGAGATCGGCATCGACGACGCCGACGAGCGTGAGCAGCGGGAAGTGGAAGCCCTTGGCCATGATCTGCGTGCCGATGAGGACGTCGATCTCGCGGTTCTCCATGCGCCTGACCAGCGCGAGCGCATCGGCCGGCCGCTGGATCGTGTCGCTCGACATGATTTCGAAGCGCGCGTCGGGGAAGCGCACCCGCGCCTCCTCGGCGAGACGCTCGACACCCGGGCCGCAGGCGGCGAAGCGGTCCTCGGCCTCGCATTCGGGGCAGGTTTTGGGGAGCGGCGCGGAATAGCCGCAATGGTGGCACTGGAGGCGGTCGAGCAGCCGGTGCTCGACGAGCCAGGCGGTACATTGCGGACAGGCGAGCCGGTGTCCGCAGGCGCGGCAGAGCGTGAGCGGCGCGTAGCCCCGCCGGTTGAGGAAAAGCATCGCCTGTTCGCCGTCCGCCAGCGTCGTGGCGATGGCGTCGCACAGCGCGGGCGACAGCCAGCTCTGCCGGTCCATGGCCTCTGCGCGCATGTCGATGGCGACGATCTCCGGCAGCTGCGCGCCGGCGAAACGCTCCGGCAGCGCGATGCGCTCGTACTTGCCTCGCCACACGTTGTCGACCGTCTCGAGCGACGGCGTCGCGGACGCGAGCACGACGGGGAAACGGCCGACATGGGCGCGCACGACCGCCATGTCGCGGGCGTTGTAGATGACGCCCTCCTCCTGCTTGAAGCTCGGGTCGTGCTCCTCGTCGATGACGACGAGCCCGAGGTCGCGGAACGGCAGCATGATTGCCGAGCGCGCGCCGACGACGAGGCGGGCCTCGCCATGGACGACGGCGCGCCAGTTGCGGCGGCGCTCGGACGCGGGCAAATCCGAATGCCAGACGACCGGCGGCGCGCCGAAGCGGCGTTCGAAGCGGCCGAGCCAGTCGGCGGTCAGCGCGATCTCGGGCAGCAGCACGGCGACCTGGCGCCCGGCCGCCAGGACCGATGCGATCGCCTCGTAATAGACCTCGGTCTTGCCCGAGCCGGTGACGCCGTCGAGCAGCGTGACCGAGAACCCCTCACGCGTCCGCGCCACCAGGGTCCCTGCGGCCTTGGCCTGGGCATCGGAGAGCGTCGGCCCGGCGCGCCCCGGATCGGGCTGCGGCACCGGACCGTCCTCGGAGAGCGCGATGGCCCGAAGCGCACCCGCGTCGGCGAGCCCTTTGACGACCGAGGACGAGGTGCGCGCGGCGCGCGCCAGATCGGCGGCGCTCCGGGGCACATTGTCGCGAAGCGCGCGCAGCACGCGCATCCGCGCCTCGGTGACGCGGAGCCCGCCCGGAAGTGATTCGCTTTTTTCGCCGACCCCGGCTGCCGTCAGATACACCGTGGAGGTCTTCGGCGGCTCGAGCGCGCGCGGCACGCTCATGGTCATCCTGAGCACCGTGCCGACCCGCGACAGGGTGTAGGCGGCGAGCCAGTCGACGAACTGGCGGAGCTCCTCGGTCATCGGCGGGAGATCGATTACCGCGCTGATTTGGCGGAGCTTTTCAGGGGCGACATCGCCCCGCCCTGGGCCCCAGACGACCCCCGTCGCGGCGCGCCCGCCGAGGGGCACGACGACGTAGCTTCCGGGCTCCACGTCCATGCCCGGCGGCACCAGGTAGTCGTAGGGGGCGAGCAGCGGCAGCGGCAGGAGCACGCTCACCGTCGAAGCGCTCTCCGCCCGGGCGTATGTGGCAAGGCCGGGGTCCATCGTCTACACTCTATCGCAGCCGTTCGGGGCGGCCAATCGGCCGGCGGCGGCGCAGAGCGGCCGCGGCTCCGAATCGATCCTGCTGAAGGCCGTTTCTACTGAAGGCCCGCTTCTACTAAAGGAAAGTCATGAAATTTTTCGTGGACACGGCCGACGTGAACGAGATCCGGGATCTCGCCGCGACCGGCCTCGTTGACGGCGTCACCACCAACCCGTCGCTGATCGCCAAGTCCGGCCGCAACATCCTCGAGGTCATCGCCGAGATCTGCGACATCGTCCCCGGCCCGATCAGCGCCGAGGTCGCGGCCACCGACCACAAGACGATGCTCGAAGAAGGCCACCGCCTCGCGAAGATCGCGCCCAACGTGGCGGTCAAGGTGCCGCTGACGCCGGACGGGCTCAAGACCTGCAAGGCGCTTTCGGACGAGGGCACGAAGGTCAACGTCACGCTCTGCTTCTCCGCGGGCCAGGCGATCCTCGCCGCCAAGGCGGGCGCGACGTTCGTCTCGCCCTTCGTCGGCCGGCTCGACGACATCAGCATGTCCGGCATGGATCTGATCGCCGACATCTGCGAGATCTACGAGAACTACCCGGACTTCACGACGGAGGTGCTCGTCGCCTCGGTCCGGAGCCCGATGCATGTCGTGGACGCCGCCAAGATGGGCGCCCACGTCGCGACCGTGCCGCCCTCGGTGCTGCGCCAGCTGTTCAAGCATCCGCTGACCGATTCGGGGCTGCAGGCGTTCCTCTCGGACTGGCAGAAGACGGGCCAGTCGATCCTGGACAAGTGACCGTGAGCGGGCCGTCGGACGACGCCGCCGGGATCCGGCCGGAAGGACTCACCGCCGAGACCGTCTCGGCCTGGCTCCGCCGCCATCCGGAATTCCTGCACGAGAACCCCGAGGTCCTCACTTTCCTGACGCCGCCCGCCTACAAACGGGGGGAGCGCGTGCTCGACATGCAGCGCTTCATGCTCGACCGCATGAGGGAGGAGCTGACGACGCTGCGGCGCCAAGAGAAGCAGCTCCTGTCCGCCGCGGAAGGCAATGCCGCAGGTCAGAACAAGGTCCACCAGGCGGTCATCGCCGTCGTCGCCGCGCCCGACATCCAGGGTCTCAACCGCGTGATCCGGACGCGGCTTCCCGCCGTCCTCGACGTGGAGGCGGCGACACTCTGCATCGAGAAGGAGGGCGCGCTCTCTCTCGCAGGCGCCACGGCTGTCGGCGAATCCGGGATCGACAACCTGCTCGGCCCGACGCGGCGCATCCTCCTGCAGGGCCACACCGCGGGCGAGCGCTTCGTCTTCGGCGACGCCGCCGAGCGCGTGAAGTCCGTCGCCTACGTGCGGCTCAGGACCGCCAACGGCGGCCCGTCGATGCTGCTCGCCCTCGGATCGGGGCGCGAGGACGGGTTCGAGCGCAGCCAGGCGACCGACCTTCTCGCCTTCCTCGGCGACGCGATCGAAGCCAAGCTCAGACAATGCCTGGGTCCGAAACCCTGATCGCCCTCCGCGCGCAGCCCGATCTCCGGGCCGCGCTGGAGGACTGGCAGCGCTGGCTCACGGACGAGCGCCGCACTTCCGAGCACACCATCGACGGCTACTGCCGCGACATCGCGGGCTTCCTGGATTTCCTCGCCGACCATCTGGGCGAGCCGCCGGATCTCGCCGCGCTGTCGGACCTGCGCCCGGCGGACTTCCGCGGCTGGCTCGCCGCGCGGCTCAACGCGGGCATCTCGCGCAGCTCGATCGCGCGCGCCATGTCGTCGCTCCGCAATCTCTTCCGCTTCCTCGACCGCACCGGGCGCGTCCACAATCAGGCCCTCGCCGCGGTGAAGGCGCCGAAGCCGCCCAAGTCGGTGCCGAAGGCGCTCCATGCCGAGGACGCGGTCGCGCTCCTTCGCCGCGCCGCCGAGGCCGCGCCCGAGCCCTGGGTGGGCGCGCGCGACGTCGCGATCCTCGCCCTCCTCTACGGCTGCGGGCTCCGCATCGACGAGGCGCTGTCGCTCGACCAGCGCGACGCGCCCAAGGGCGAAACGATGCGGATCACCGGCAAGGGCAACAAGGAGCGCGTGGTGCCGGTGCTGCCCGTCGTGATCGACGCCATCCGCAGCTACCGCAGGATCTGCCCGTTCTCGACCGAGGGCGACCGGCCGCTGTTCTATGGCGCGCGCGGCGCACGG
Organism: Alphaproteobacteria bacterium; assembly: GCA_038106605.1. Lineage (GTDB taxonomy): Bacteria > Pseudomonadota > Alphaproteobacteria > MPNO01 > UBA830 > JAYOEF01. The sequence continues at coordinate 4,358 of JAYOEF010000048.1, read as the reverse complement.
CTCAATCCGGGCATCGTGCAGCGGACGATGCGGTCCTTGCGTGCCGATCTCGGCCTACCGGACACGGCGACGCCGCACGCGCTGCGCCACAGCTTCGCGACCCACCTGCTGGCCGGCGGCGGCGACCTGCGGACCATCCAGGAGCTCCTCGGTCACGCGTCGCTGTCGACGACGCAGCGCTACACCGACGTCGACGCGCAGAAGCTGATCGACGTCTACGACCGCGCGCACCCGCGCGCCGTGCGCCGCTAGGAGCCCCCATCGATTGTCCCTCTTCGGCGGCATCGGGCAGGCGCTGTCCAACCGGAACTTCTGCGTCTACTGGTCGGGCAACGGCATCAACACCATCGCGCGCTGGATGTACCGCATCGCGGTCGGCTGGCTCGCCTGGGAGCTGACGGAATCGACGAGCTGGCTCGGCGTCGTCGCCTTCGTCGAGACCTTCCCGATGGTGATCTTCTCCGTCCTCGCAGGCGCCATCGCCGACCGCACCGGCTATCTCCGCATCACCGTCATCGCCCAGGCGGCGACGGTGGCGGTCACCGCCGTCTTCGCCGCGGTGACGATCTGGGGCACGATCACCATCGAGCTCGTCATCCTGTTCGCGCTCCTCGTCGGCTCGCTCGAGTCCCTCACCACGCCCGCGCGCATGGCGATCGTTCATTCGCTGGTGCCGAAGGACCATCTCGCGTCGGCCATCGCGCTCGGCTCCGCGACGTTCAACGTCGCGCGCTTCGTCGGGCCGATGATCGCGGGCGTCATGCTGAAGGCGTTCGGCGCGGGCGTCGTGCTCGCCGTCGTCGCCGCCTCGTTCGCGCTGTTCTGCCTGATCCTGCTGCGCGTGCGCACCGACGAGCACCAGCGTACGCCGGGCCCGTGGAGCGACATCTTCCGCGACATCTGGGGCGGCATCCGCTACGGGCTCGGCCACGAGGGAATCGCCTTCCTGCTCCTGATGCTGGGGGGCACCGGCCTCCTGATCCGCCAGGTGATCGAGCTGATGCCCGCCTTTTCCGGGCAGGTGTTCAACCGCGGGCCCGAGGGGCTCTCGATCCTGATGGCATCGATCGGCATCGGTGCGACGTTCGGCGGGCTCTGGCTCGCGCGGCGCGGGCGCACGGCGGGCCTCACCTCCATCGTCACCTGGTCGCTGCTGCTGCAGGGCGCGGCGCTCGCGCTCGCCGCCTACGCCTCGAACCTCTGGGTCTCCGCCGTGTTCTTGGGCATCGTCGGCTGCGCCATCGTCCTGAGCGGCATCGGCTCGCAGACGCTGATCCAGAACGCCGTCGCCTCCGAGATGCGCGCCCGCGTGATGAGCCTGTTCACCGTCATCTCGTGGGGGCTTCCCGCGATCGGTGCGCTCGCGGGCGGCTGGGTCGCGGAATATATCGGCCTGCCCGCGACATTCGCCGCCGGCGGTCTCGCCACCGCCGCGCTGTGGCTCTCCATGCGCGGCAAGGTGAAGAAGCTGGGGCCGGGGCTCGAGAGCGCCTAGGCGCCGTCTCCTGTCTTCGAGCTGTCGCCGTTCTTCGAGCCGTTATCCGAGCCGTTATCCGAGAGCCCGTTGCCGGTGAGCTTGCGCCAGAAGCGGTTCGCCGCCTCTTCCGCCCGGTCGAATTTCTCACCGAACCCGGGCCAGCGCTGCTTGGCGCGCTCCAGCTTCTCCTGGAACCACTCGGATTCGCGCGACAGCAGCAGGAAGCCGATGACGAGGAAGAGGATGCCCTGGAGGACCGGCAGGAAGATGCCGAGGACGCCGAGGACCACGAAGATCCACCCGAGCGTCACCAGCAGCGCGCGTTTGATCGGTCTGGGCATGACGCCCTAAGAGATAGGAACGATCCGCGCGCCCGCAAGCTCGGGCGCCCGGACCCCTCTCGGACGCGTCAGATGTGGCCCGCGCGTCAGATGTGGCCCGCGCGTCAGATATGGATTGGCGAGCCTTCGACGCCGAGCGCGGCTTCCTTGACCGCCTCGTTGAGCGTCGGATGGGCGTGGCAGGTGCGCGCGATGTCCTCCGACGAGGCGCCGAACTCCATGGCGAGCGCGAGCTCCGCGATCATCGTGCCGGCATCCGGCCCGATGATGTGCACGCCGAGCACCTCGTCCGTCGCGGCGTCGGCGAGGATCTTCACGAACCCCTCCGTGTCGCCGTTGGCGCGGGCGCGCGAGTTCGCCATGAACGGGAAGCTGCCCTTGCGGTACTCGACGCCGTCGGCCTTTAGCTGCTCCTCGGTCTTGCCGACCGAGGCCGCCTCGGGCCAGGTGTAGACGACCGCCGGAATGGCGTCGTAGTTCACGTGGCTCGCCTGTCCGGCGATGCGCTCGACGCAGGCGATACCCTCGTCCTCGGCCTTGTGCGCAAGCATCGGGCCGGGGATCACGTCGCCGATGGCGTAGATGCCCTCGACGTTGGTCTTGTAGTGCGCGTCGACCTGGATGACGCCGCGGTTGTCCATGACGACGCCGGCCTCCTTGAGGCCGAGCCCGTCGGTGAACGGCCGCCGGCCGATCGACACGAGCACGACGTCGCACTTGATTTCCTCGGCCTTGCCGCCCTTGGCAGGCTCGACCGTGAGCGTGACGCCGGTCTTGGTCGACTTCGCCGCGGTCACCTTGGTGCCGAGGCGGAAGTCCATGCCCTGCTTCGCAAGCGTCTTGTGCAGCGCCTTGCCGACCTCGCCGTCCATCGCCGGCACAATCTTGTCGAGGAACTCGACGACCGTGACCTTGGAGCCGAGGCGGCGCCAGACCGATCCCATCTCGAGGCCGATATAGCCGCCACCGATGACGACGAGGTGCTTCGGCACCGCCGACAGCGACAGCGCGCCCGTCGACGACACGACGCGCTTCTCGTCGATGTCGACGCCCGGAAGCGGCGCGACCTCGGAACCCGTGGCGATCAGGATGTTCTTCGCGGTGTAGGTCGTCTTCTTGCCCTTGGCGTCGACCTCGACCGTGCCCGGCTTCACGATACGCGCGGCGCCGACGAGGCCGGTGACCTTGTTCTTCTTGAACAGGAAGTCGATGCCCTTCGTCAGGTCGGTGACGACCTTGTCCTTGCGCGCCAGCATGGTCTTGAGGTCGAGCTCGACCTTGGCGACCTTGACGCCGTGCTCGGCGAGGTGCGTCTGCGCCTCCTCGTACTTCTCGGACGAGTTGAGCAGCGCCTTCGACGGGATGCAGCCGACGTTGAGGCAGGTGCCGCCCCAGCTTCCGCGCTTGTCGATGCAGGCGGTCTTCATGCCGAGCTGGGCGGCGCGGATCGCGGCAACGTAGCCGCCGGGGCCGGCCCCGATGACGATCAGGTCGAACTGGGTATCGCTCATGTGTCTTGCCTCAGGTCAGACCGAGAGCAGGATGCGCTCGGGGTCCTCGATGCACTCCTTGACGCGCACGAGGAACGTGACGGCCTCGCGCCCGTCGATGATGCGGTGATCGTAGCTCAGCGCGACGTACATCATCGGGCGGATCTCGATCTTGTCGCCGATCGCCATCGGGCGCCGGTCGATCTTGTGCATGCCGAGGATGCCCGACTGCGGCGGGTTGAGGATCGGCGTCGACATCAGCGAGCCGTAGACGCCGCCGTTGGTGATCGTGAACGTGCCGCCGGTCAGCTCGTCGATGCCGAGCTTGCCGTCGCGCGCCCGCGTGCCGAGGTCGGTGATGCCCTTCTCGATGCCGGCGAACGACAGCTTGTCCGCGTCGCGCAGCACGGGCACGACAAGCCCCTGCGGGGTGCCGACCGCGACGCCGATGTCGTAGTAGTTCTTGTAGATCAGCTCGTCGCCGTCGATCTCGGCGTTGACCGCCGGCAGCTCCTTGAGCGCGACGATGCAGGCCTTGACGAAGAAGGACATGAAACCGAGGCGGCAGCCATGCTGCTTCTCGAACGAGTCCTGGAACTTCTTGCGGACCGCCATGACGTTGGTCATATCGATCTCGTTGAAGGTCGTCAGCATCGCCGCCGTGTTCTGCGCTTCCTTGAGGCGCTGGGCGATGCGCTGGCGGAGCCGCGTCATGCGGACGCGCTCCTCGCGCGGATCGTCCTCGCGCGGGGCCTTCGGCGCGGCCGCGGCGGGCCCAGAAGCCGGAACCGCCGCGGGCTTCGCACCCGACTGCATGTGCTGGAGCACGTCGCCCTTGGTCAGGCGGCCGTCCTTGCCGGTGCCGGCAACCGCATTCGGATCGAGTTTGTTCTCCTCGACGAGCTTGCGCACGGCGGGCGACAGGGGCTCGGCCCTGGCTTCCGCCGCCTTGGGCGCCGGGGCGGGCGCGGGCTTTTCCGCGGCCTTCGCGGGGGCCGGTGCGGCCTTCTTCGCAACCGCGGCCCCACCTTCGCCGATCACGCCGAGAAG
>JAYOEF010000047.1:4043-20899 GCA_038106605.1 Alphaproteobacteria bacterium | reverse complement strand
GCGAGGTCGCGACGCGCGCCCGCGCGATGGGCATGGACGTGATCTACTACCAGCGCACCCGGCTTCCCGCCGACATCGAGGCCGAATGCAGCGCGCAATACGTGAGCTACGAGGAGCTACTGGAGCGGTCCGACTTCATCAGCGTCCACCTGCCGCTCAACGCGTCGACGCGCGGCATGATCGACGCGGCCTCTTTCGCGCGCATGAAGCCGGGCGCGATCATCGCCAACATCTCGCGCGCCCACATCATCGACCGAGATGCGCTGATCGCAGCACTGGATTCGGGAAAGCTCGGCGGCGCCGGGCTCGACGTGCATTACGAGGAGCCGGGCGCGCCGGACGAGCCGCTGAAGAATTACAGGAACGTGGTGCTAACGCCCCACATCGCGGTCGCCGAGCGGGCGCACAACATGGCCGACACGGCGGAACTCGTCGCCAACCTCGCGGACGTGCTGGGCTCTAGCTGAACAGCCAGTTGTCGGTCGTCAGGTCGCCCGCCGTGATGTTCTGGAGCGTGACGACCGTCGAGTAGTTGCCGCCGCCGTCGGTGTCGATCTGGACGACCGTGTCGGCGCCGCTCTGCTGCGTCCTGACCCGGGTGTCGCCGAGCGGGTCCGCCCCGCCGTAGCCGACCGCGGCAAGGATGCCGACGAAATCGAGAATGTCGCCGGTGGCGCCGACCTCGAAGTCGGCGATGGTGTCTCCGATTTCCGAAAGCGCGTTGAAGTCGAACGTGTCGCTGCCCGTACCGCCGGTCAGCGTATCGGCGCCGTCGCCGCCCCAGATCGTGTTATTGCCGCTGTTGCCCGTGATCGTGTTGTCGAGCGAATTGCCGCTCGCCGAAATGTTGCCCGTGCCCATCAGGGCCAGGTTCTCGACGTTCGAGCCGAGCGTGTGGCTGACATAGGCGTTGACGGTGTCGGTACCCTCGCTCGCGTTCTCGCCGACGACGTCGGAGGCATTGTCTACCACGTATGTGTCGTCGCCGGTGCCGCCGTACATGAAGTCGTTGCTTGCGCCGCCGTCGAGATAGTCGTTGCCGGCTTCGCCGTAGAGGCGGTCGCGGCCACCCTGGCCGTAGAGCGTGTCGTTGTCCTCTTCGCCGCGGATCCAGTCGTTGCCGTCGCCGCCGTAGATCGTATCGTGGCCGGTGCCGCCGAGCAGCGAGTCCCAGCTGCTGCCGCCTGTGATCGTGTCGTTGCCGGCCATGCCGAAGATCGTGTCGTTGCCGCCGTTGCCGGTCAGGATGTTGTTGCCGGAGTTGCCGGTGATCGTGTTGCTGCTCGAATTGCCGTAACCGTTGATATCGAGCGCACCGGTGAGCGTCAGGTTCTCGATGTTGGTGTCGAGCGCCCAGCCGGTGGAGGCGAGGATCGTGTCGGTACCTTCGCCCGCGTTCTCGGTCACCGTGTCGGAGGCGTGATTGACGACGAAGGTGTCGTTGCCCGTGCCGCCCGACATGGCGTCCGCGCCGGCGCCGCCGTCGATATAGTCGTCGCCCGCGCCGCCCGAAAGGATGTCGGCGCCGCCGTTGCCGTAGATCGTGTCGTTGCCGCCGAGCCCGTCGATCGTGTCCGCCGTCTCGAGCCCGTTGAGGGTGTCATTGCCGGTCGTCGCCTCAGGCGTCAGACCGATGAAATCCGCTTCCTGAAGCTGCGCCTTGAGCACGCCCTTCAGCGTGATCGTGTTGGCGCCGATGGTGATGACGGTGTCGCTGCCGGAATCGGCGGTGTTGGACAGCATCGAGGAGTAGCTGCCGATCCCGAGCGCGGTCAGGTCGATCGAATCGAAGCCCACCGTGAAATCGTGGATCGTGTCGTTGCCGAAGTTCGCGGAGAACACGAACGTGTCGCGGCCTGAGCCGCCGCGGATCTGGTCGTCGCCGACGCCGCCGTCGATGGTGTCGGAGCCCGCATCGCCGTACAGCGAGTCGGCACCCGCACCGCCGTAGATCGTGTCGTCGCCGCCGTAACCGAAGACCGTGTCGTCGCCGCCCGCCGCGTTGAGCACGTTCGCGCCGCTGTTGCCCTGCAGGAAATTGGCGCTGCTGTTGCCGGTGCCGTCGATATTGGAGGAGCCGGTCAGTTTGAGATTCTCGACGTTCGAGGACAGCGTGAAAGACACAGAGGCCTCGACGCTGTCGTTGCCTTGCCCTGCGCTCTCCGTGACCGTGTCGCCCGCGTTGTCGACGATATAGGTGTCGTCGTCGCCGCCGCCAGCCATCGTGTCCGCGCCCGTGCCGCCGTCGATACGGTTCCGGGCGCTGTTGCCGATGATCGTGTTGTCGAGGGAGTTGCCGGTGCCGTCGATGTGCGACGCGCCGGACAGCGTGAGATTCTCGAGATTGCTGCCGAGCGTATAGTCGCGCCAGGCGAGTACCGTGTCGGTGCCTTCGCCCGAGTTCTCCGTGATCGTGTCGAGCGCATCGACGATGTAATAGATATCGTCGCCGATTCCGCCGATCAGGGCGTCGGTGCCGGTTCCGCCGTCGAGCGTGTCGTTGCCGTTCCCGCCGGTCAGCGTATTGTCGCCCGAATTGCCCGTCAGCACGTTGTCGAAAATGTTGCCGGTGGCGTCGAAGTTCCCGCTCGTGCTCAGCGTCAGGTTCTCGATGCCCAAATCGGATGCGATGGAATAGGTCATCGACGCGATGACGGTGTCGGTGCCGGACGCGGACGTGCCCTCGACGATGGAGTCGGTGTTGTCGCTGATGATGTAGGTGTCGCTGCCCTCGCCGCCGATCAGCGTGTCGTTGCCGCCGCCGCCGATCAGCACGTTGTCGCCGGAGTTGCCGGTGATCGTGTTGTCGAGCGAATTGCCGGTTCCGTCGATGTTTCCTGTGCCGGTCAGCGTGAGGTTTTCGACGTTGGCGGCGAGAACGGTATAGGTCGCGCTGCTCTGGACGGTGTCGGTGCCCTCGCCCGAGGACTCGACCACGACGTCGCCCGCGGAATCGACGACATAGATGTCGTCGCCGGTTCCGCCGACCATGTAGTCGTTGCCCGTGCCGCCATCGAGCGTGTCGTTGCCCGCTTCGCCGAACATCTTGTCGTTGCCGGCCTCGCCGTAGAGCGTGTCGTTGTCCGCTTCGCCGCGGATCCAGTCGTTGCCGCCGCCGCCGTAGATCGTGTCGTCGCCGGCGCCGCCGATCAGCGCATCGAACGCGGTGCCGCCCGTCAGCGTATCGTCGCCGCCTTCGCCGAACAGCGAGTCACTGCCGCCGTTGCCGGTGAGCACGTTGTTGCCGGAGTTGCCGCGGAGCGTGTTGCTTCCCGAATTGCCGGTGCCGTCTATGTTGCCGCTGCCGGTCAGCGTCAGGTTCTCGACATTCGACGCCAGTGTGAAGCTGACCGACGCTTCGACCGTGTCGTTGCCCTCGCTGCTGTTCTCGGTGACCGTGTCGGAAGCGTTGTCGACGATATAGGTATCGTCGCCCGCCCCGCCCGACATCGCGTCGGCGCCGGTTCCGCCGTCGATCCGGTCGTTGCCCTCGCCGCCGCTCAGCGTGTCCGCGCCGGCGCCGACGTAGATCGTGTCGTTGCCGCCAAGGCCGTCGATTGTGTCGTCCGTGTCCCAGCCGGTGAGCGTGTCCGCGCCGGAGGTGCCGACGGGGGCGATGCCGACGAAGTCGCCCTGCTGAAGGCTGCTTTTCGAAACGCCGTCGATGGTGATCGTGTTCGCCCCGATCGTGATCGTGGCGCTTCCGCTGACGTCCGCCGTCGCAGAGAGGAGGTCGGTATAGGAAGAGATGCCGAGGCCGGAGAGGTCGATCGAATCGAAGCCGGCCGAGAAGTCGTGGATCGTGTCGTTGCCGAAGCCGGACGAGAAGGCGAAGACATCGCGGCCAGCACCGCCGCGCAACGAATCGTCGCCCGTGCCGCCGTTCAGCGTGTCGTCGCCCGCGTCGCCGAACAGCGTGTCGTTGCCCGCGTCGCCGTTGAGCATGTCGTTGCCGCTGCCGCCGCGCAGCACGTCGTTGCCGGCGCCGCCGGAGATCGTGTCGTTGCCGCCGAGCCCGTCGACGGCGTCGTTGCCGGTGGTGCCGGTCAGCGTGTCGTCGCCCGCGGTGGCGCCCGCGATCACGCCGTAGAAATCGTCTACCGTAAGCTGCGAGATCGTGACGCCGGTGAGCGTCACGCTGTCGCTGCCGATGGTAAGCACCGCGTTGCCGCTCACGTCGGCAAAGGAGATCGAGGACAGGACCTGCGAATAGGTGCTGTAGCCGTAGGACGTGAAGTCGAGGACGTCGGTGCCGACCGTGAAATCCGAGATGGTGTCGGTGCCGAAGCCGGAGGCGAAGACGAAGCGGTCGGCGCCGCCGTTGCCGGTCAGCGCGTCGCTGCCGGCTCCGCCGGTCAGCACGTTGTCGGCGGCGTTGCCCGCGATCGTGTCGTTGCCCGAACCGCCGGTCGCGTTCTCGATCACCGTATCCTCGGCGATCATCAGTGTCCGGCTCTCGTATGTATACGGCCACTGCGAGTAGCTGGCGATATAGCTCGGCCCGACCTGGCTCCAGACACCCGAGGTAAGATTGATGACGGCGGCGCTGCTCTGGTTCGACCAGTCGATGGTGTCGGTGCCGCCCGAATCCCAGATCGTTTCCAGGATGTTCGCGCCCGTCGTCCAGCTGTAGGTCGTGTTGCCCGAGTTGTACGACGTGTTTGCGCCGTACATGTACTGGATCGCCTGGATGTCGTTGATCATCGGCGTCGTCGGGTAGTAGGCCTGCGTGTACCCGTTGAGCGGCGCGCCCGCATAGGAGCGGTAGCTCATCACCGAATAGCCGGTCCAGTCGATGTCCGACGTCGCGACGGTGCCGCCCTGGTGCGTGTGGCTGAGGCCGAGCGCGTGGCCGATCTCGTGTAAGAGCGTCTGGAACCCGTAGGTTCCCTCGCTCATGTTGTTGTAGCTGGAACTCGGCCCGATCCAGACGTCGCCGCCCTTCGCGCTCGAGCTCGGATAGTAGGCCCAGGCGGTCGACGGATCGCTGCTCTTGGCGAAGCGGAGATCGCCCGCGACGGTCGACGAATCCGTGACCTCGGTAAAGGTGATGTTGGCGACGTCGGACCAGTACTGGAGGGCGGAGCGCACCGCCGTCTTCTGGCTGTCGGCCAGCTCGGCGAAGCCGTTCGAGGGCTCGGAATAGCCGGAGAGATAGACCGAGCTCGACGTACCGAAGCTGAACGTCATGTTGACGGTGCTGCCGTCGCCGGAGCCCCAGCGTACGCCCGACAGCAGGCTGTCTATGGCATTTGTGCCGGTGTTCGAAACCGCGGAGATCGTGAAGCTCGACGTCGGCGTGCTTTCCTGCGGCGGCGCATCGCCGCCGTCGGCTGCCGCGCCGGAGGCCCCCGTTTCGCCGTTCGCCTCGCCGCAGGCGCCGCAGGGGCAGTTGGGATCGTGGATGGCGATCGGGGCGAACACCTGGCCCTGGCCCGAGAAACCTGTGAAGCCCTGCCCGCCGTCATCGGCCCCGGCTACGTCGGCGAGCCGGATCGGCTCGGAACGGACGGAATCGGATTCCGCACCCGTCGGCGCTCCGGTGCTCGCGTCGAAGGGCCGTGCCTCGGAAAAGGCGTAGCGCGACGCACCGGTGTCCAAGGCATCGGTTGCCCCGTCGGCGATTCCCGCTGCGAAACTGCCCGATGCGGTACCGAGTGAGGAAAAATCATCCTCTCCGATGCCATCGGCGGTCTCGGACATATAAAGAGAAAGCCCCTCTACATCGCCCGCTGAAACGCTACCGTCGGCTGCACGGGCGAGGCCGCTCTCCTCGGAAAGCGCGTCTTCCGGCAGCGGCACCGGCCCGGTCTCGGCGGTATCCGGCAGCGGCGGAGGCGCGGCGACACCCGATCCCGCCGCGGCGAGGATTTCGGGCAGTACGCCGGGGACGCCGGCGGCGGCGATGCCGGAGCCTGTCGTCGTCTGCGGCCCGAGCGGGGCCGTAAGGGGCGGAATTGAGCGGGGCGGGGCCACGTCCGATACCTACCTGGTTACTGAACTCTACGTTCGTCCGGCGGGCCTACATGCCTGCCGTGGCTCCCGGAATCCCTTCATGGAATCCGGAGCCAACGAAAAAATAACCTTTGGTCCGTTAAAATTCGTTTTCGAATTCTGGTAAACGACGGCCGCCGCGCAAGATGAACGTACGACGCCTCTCCGCCACGGAAAGGGCGGGCCGCGGGTCATGGGGAAACCGATGACGGCCGTGCCCGCATTGGAGTCGCACGCGATCGTCCGAACGTGTCGCGGGGCACTACTCGCGATCGGTCTGTTCAGCTTCTGCATCAACCTTCTGATGCTGACCGCCTCCATCTATATGATGCAGGTGTTCGACCGCGTGATGGTCAGCCGCAGCGTCGAGACGCTCCTGTTGCTGACCTTCATCGCCTTCGCCGCGCTGTCCGCGATGGCCGCGCTCGACATCGTCCGGTCGCGGATCATGCAGCGTCTCGGCGCCTGGGTCGACGAACGGATTTCTCCCGTAGTGCTCGGTATTGGTCTTGCCGGAGGTGCTGGTATGACTCAAGGGGCGCCCGGGGAAAGAATGCGTGATCTTGTTGAAATAAAAGCATTTATATCGGGTAGTGCGGTATTGCCTGTGCTCGATGCGCCATGGACTCCCGTGTTTCTGCTGTTCATGTTCGCCCTCCACCCGATCCTCGGACTGATGGCTCTCGGCGGCGCGGTAGTGCTGCTCGCCATGGCCATCCTCAACGATGTTTCGACCCGGGAGGCGACCGTCGCGGCCGGTGCCGCCTCGGGCCGCGCACTCCGTTTCGCCGAGGCGGCGTTCCAGCGGGCCGACGTCGTCCTCGCCATGGGCATGCGAGCGGCTGCGCTCGGCCGCTGGCAGGCGCTCAACCGGGAGGCCGTCGAAGCGAACGACGTCGCCGGGCTGCGCTCCGGGGCGATTTCGGGCACTACCCGTTTCCTGCGCCAAGTCCTCCAGATCTCCGTTCTGGGCGCCGGCGCCTGGCTCGCGATCGAGGGCCGGGTGTCGCCCGGCGCGATGATCGCGGCCTCGATCCTGATGGGTCGGGCGCTCGCCCCGGTCGATCAGGCGATCTCGACATGGCGTGCGGCGCGGAGCGCGCTCGACGCGTTCCGGCGGATCGGCGAGATGCTCGACGGCGCTACCGACCGCATGAACGGCGCCGCCGAGACCTCCACGCTGCCGGCGCCCCGTGGCGCGGTCTCGGTCGAGGCCGCGACCGTGGTGCGCAAGGGCATGGATCGTCCGGCACTGCGCAACGTCACTTTCGAGGTCGCGCCGGGCGAAGTGCTCGCCGTCATCGGACCCTCGGCAGCGGGCAAGACGACGCTCGGCCGGCTGATCGTCGGCGCCGAGGCACCGCACGCGGGCCATGTCCGCCTCGACGGGCTCGACGTGTCGGCCTGGGATGCCGAGCTTCGCGGCCGTCATGTCGGCTACCTGCCGCAGGACGTCGCGCTCATCGGCGACACGGTGCGGGACGCCATCGCCCGGCTTTCGGAGGCAAGCGACGAGGACGTCATCGCCGCGGCGCGCCTCGCCGGCGTGCACGAGACGATCATGCGGCTCCCCCAGGGCTACGACACGCCGCTCGGCCCCGATGGGGCGGCGCTCTCGGGCGGCGAGCGCCAGCGCGTCGCGCTCGCGCGCGCCGTGTTCGGCGATCCCTGCCTCGTCCTCCTCGACGAGCCCAACGCCAATCTCGATGCCGACGGAGAGCGCGGGCTCCACGGCGCCATCGCCGCGCTCAAGGCTCGTGGCACGACCGTCATCCTCGTCGCCCACCGGCCGAGCGTGCTCAAGAGCGTCGAGCGCATCCTCATCCTGCAGGAAGGCGCCGCGCGCATGATCGGCCCGCGCGACGAGGTGCTCGCCCGCATCAACCAGGCGAACGCGGCGCCGGGCCCCGGTACCGGCCCAGTTCCGGTGCCGCGCGAAGCGGTCCCCCAGCGGGCGGCGGGAGGACAGGGTGCCTGATCTCTCCCTCGCCCCCGCGCTTCCGGAGCGCCCCGACATTGCGCGGCTCGTTGCGATCGGTGCGGCGGTGGTCGGCCTGTTCTTCGGCGTCTTCGGCCTGTGGGCGGCGCTCGCGCCGCTCAGCACGGCGGCCATCGCCCCCGGAGAGGTCATCGTCGAGAGCAAGCGCAAGACGGTGCAGCATCTGGAAGGCGGCATCGTCCGCGATATCCTCGTCCGCGACGGAGACGTCGTGAAGCCGGGCCAGGTGCTTGTGCGGCTCGACCGTACCCAGCCTGGCACCATGCTGTCCCTCGTCGAGGGGCGCGTCATCGCCGCGCGTGCGCTCGAGGCCAGGCTTTCAGCCGAGCGCGAGGGGCGCGATGCCGTCGCCTATCCCCATGAGATCCTGGCTCGGGCCTCAGAACCCGAAGTCGCCGCCGCGATCGAAAGCCAGAACCGCATCTTCGCCGCGCGCAACGACGACCTCGCCAACAAGATCGACATCCTGCGCAAGAAGGATTCCCAGGTCCGCGCCGAGATCGACGGGCTGAAGGCCCAGATTGCCGCCGCGGACCGCCAGCTCAGGCTGATAGCCTCCGAGGTCGACGGCATACGCGGCCTCGTCGAGCGCGGCCTCGTCGCCCGACCGCGTCTTCTCGCGCTCGAGCGTCGCGCCGCCGAGATCGAGGGCGAGCGCGGCCGCAACGTCGCCGACATCGCCCGTGCCGAGCAGTCGATCGGCGAGACCGAGCTCAAGATCCAGGAAGTCCGCACCACGCGCCTCAACGAGACCGTCGCCGAGCTGCGAGAGGTGCAGGGCCAGCTCTTCGACCTCGGGGAACGTTATCAGGTCTCGCGCGACGTGCTGTCGCGCACGGAGGTACGCGCGCCGATAGACGGCACCGTCGTCGGGCTCCGTGTCGCCACCGCGGGCGGCGTTCTGTCGCCCGGCGAGGCGATCCTCGACATCGTCCCCAGCGAGGACCGGCTCGTGATCGACGCCCGCGTCCGGCCCGAGGATATCGACGTCGTCCGCCCCGGCCTCCGCGCCGAGGTGCGCTTCACCGCCTTCAGCCAGCGCAACACGCGCCCGTTCGACGCCGCGGTGGAATCGGTCTCCGCCGACCGCCTGTCCGACCGCCTGACGCCCGAGGGCTATTTCCTCGCGCGCATCGTGCTGACTGCGGGCGAGGAACAGCTCGTGGGCGCGAAGCTGCATCCCGGCATGCAGGCCGAGACGATGATCATCACCGGCACCCGCTCCGCCCTCAGCTACTTCCTGAAGCCGCTCACCGACAGCTTCAACCGCGCCTTCCGCGAGGACTGAGCGCTTCTCTCCCCCGTACTCCCGATCCGCGCGCCGCCCTGCACGGGGCGCAGCGCCCGCTTCCGTCCGGCGATGGACAGCGCCGGTGCCAAATGGGCTATAAACTTCCCATGGGACGCGCCGGCGTACGCAGCGTGCGGCGCTAATCAGAAAAGGGAGAACCGATATGGATGCGGATGCGAAGAAAACGGCGCTCAGGATGATCCCCTACGGGATCTACGTGCTGACCGCGACGGACGGCAAGGACATCGCCGCCGCCACCGTGAACTGGGTGACGCAGACGGCCTTCGCGCCGCCGCTCGTCGTCGTCGGCATGAAGGCCGATTCCGGCGCCTACGCCGTCACCAAGAAGGCCGGTACGTTCGCGCTCAACATGCTCGGCAAGGGCCAGCAGGGCGCTGCGTTCGCGTTCTTCAAGCCGGCACAGCCCGGCGAGGGCACGATTTCGGGCGAACCCTACACCGCGGGCAGCACCGGCGCGCCGCTGCTGACCAACGCGCCCGCTTCGGTCGAATGCAAGGTGGTCGAGGTGGTCGAGCGCGGCGATCATCACATCGTCATCGGCGAAGTGGTCGACGCACACGTCAACAAGGCGCCGCAGGGGCGCGCCGACGACGCGATCCTGTGGATGAAGGATCTCGGCGACAACGTCTTCTACGGCGGATGATACGCATCGGCGCCCCGTTCCGGCGGGGCGCCGCACCAATGAAAAAGAGAGGGAGGATCCTGCGGTGAAATTCGGCGTCTTCGACCATGTCGACAAGTCCGGCCGGCCGCTCGCCGAGCAGTTCGCGCAGCGCGTGGAATACGTCGAGGCCGCCGACCGTCTCGGTTTCTACTGCTATCACGTGGCCGAGCACCATGCGACGCCGCTCAACATGGTCCCCGTTCCGGGCGTCTTCCTCGGCGCCGTGGCGCAGGCGACGAAGAATATCCGCCTCGGGCCGCTCACCTACCTGCTGCCGCTCTATTCGCCGCTCCGCCTGATCGAGGAGATCGGCATGTTCGATCACCTTTCGAACGGGCGGATGGAACTCGGCGTCGGGCGCGGCGTCTCGCCGTTCGAGCTCAATTATCACGGCGTGAATCCGGAGACCGGACGCGAGGTCTATGCCGAGGCGCTCGAGGCCGTGATAGAGGGCATGACGCACGACACGCTCACCTATTCGGGCAAGCACTACCGGTACAAGGACGTGCCGATGGAGCTGCGGCCGCTGCAGGAGCCGCACCCGCCGATCTGGTACCCGTCGTCGAACCCGGGCGGCTCGGCCTACGCGGGCGAGCGGGGCTTCCATTTCTGTACCCTCGGCGGCGTCGAGGGCGCGAAGCAGAACATCGACGCCTTCAAGGAGGCCTATGCCAAGCGGGGCAAGCCGCCGGTCGGGCCGAAGCGCCCGTTCCCGGGCGGCGCCGCCATCGGCATCAGCCGCCAGGTGACGGTCGCGGAGACCGACGCGGAGGCGCTCAAGATCGCCGGGCCCGCCTACAAGGTCTGGCACGCCAGCCTGACGAAGCTGTGGCGCGAGAACGGGGTCGAGGGGCCGGGATTCGCCCGCAACACGGTGGATTCGGTGGAGAAGGCGATCGCCGGCGGCTCCCACATCGCGGGCTCGCCGGAGACCGTGCGCGAGCAGCTCGCCCAGCAGATCGAGGCGCTCGGCGTCAACTACATGGTGATCGCGTTCAACATCGGCAGCATGGCGCACGAAGATGCAATTCGCTCGATCACGCTGTTCGGCGAAGAGGTGATGCCGAAGCTCGCCGATCTCTGACGGCTTCGGCTAAGCTTCGGAGGCGCCCCAAGGGGAGGGACGGATGACGGATGTTCCCTACGCGAGCCTGAGCCATGTCGGAATCTCGGTCTGGGACCTCGACCGCATGGTCGCGTTCTACGGCCGGGTGCTCGGCTTCATGCTGACCGACCGCGGCCCGCTGCCGAGCGGTGCGTCGGAATACGCCTTTATGAGCCGCGATCCTGACGAGCACCACCAGCTCGTCCTCGCGACCGGGCGCGCGCCCGGCGTGCCGTCGCAGATCGTGCAGCTGTCCCTCAAGATGCGGAGCCTCGCCGATCTCCGGCGCATGTACGATATCGTGCGCGACGATGCCGAGGCGACCGATCCGCAGACCCGTGCCCACGGAATCGCGTGGTCTCTCTATTTCCGCGATCCCGAGAGCAACACGGTCGAGGCGTTCACGCCGTCGCCGTGGTACGTGCATGCGCCGTCCGCGGTGCCGTTCGACTTCGAGACGATGAGCGACGAGGAGATCTTCGATCGCGTTGCCGCGGCTGTGAAGGAGAAGCCCGGCTTCTCGACCTATGCGGAATGGAAGGCGTCGGCCGCCGAGCGCATGCGTTCGGGCGGCCATTGGCCCGGCTGACGAGTCCGAAATGTACCGTCCCCCCGTCTTCGCGGAAGACCGCGTCGAGGTCCTGCACGGCCTGATCCGCGCGCATCCCTTCGCGACACTGGTGACGCTCGGCCCGGATGGCCTCACAGCCGATCACGTGCCGATGATCCTGCACGCGGACGAGGGGGACCACGGTGTCCTCCGCTGCCATGTCGCGCGGCCCAACCCGGTATGGAAGGGAGTCGATGCGGCGGCGGGCGCGCTCGCGATCTTCCAGGGGCCGCACCACTACGTCTCGCCGTCCTGGTATCCGTCGAAGGCGGAGCACGGCAAGGCGGTGCCGACCTGGAACTACTGCGTCGTGCACGCGCGGGGGCAGCTTTCTGCCGTCGAGGACCCCGTGCGGCTCCGCGCCCATCTCGACGCGCTCACCGCGATGCACGAGGCGAACCGGCCCGAACCGTGGGCGGCGTCCGACGCGCCCGCGGACTACATCGAGAAGATGATCGCCGGCCTCGTCGGCCTCGAGCTCCGCATCACGGAGCTCCACGGCAAATGGAAGATGAGCCAGAACCGGGGCGAGGCGGATCGCGCCGGCGTGCGCGACGGCCTTTCGCGTGAAGCCACCGAAGCCGCGTCCGGCGTCGCGAAGCTCGTCCCCTGACGTCCCGGGTTATTTCCTGAGAAGAGGCTTCACCGCTTCGCGGAATTCTTTCCGCCGGTCGGCATGGTGCAGCCAGTCGTAGTCGTACTCCACGGGCGGCGCGTCGCCCTGTTCGACCTTGAGGCAGACGAAGACCGGCCCTTCCATGGCGAGGATCTTCGGCAGGTCGGCGGCGAACCGGTTGAGGCCCTCGAAGGCGAAGGAAGCCGCGTAGCCCGCGGCGCGCGCCATGCCCGCGAAATCGACCTTCCCCTGCGACGGGATCGGGTGGCCGCCGTTCGCCTCGTAGGAGCCGTTCTCGACGACGAAATGGACGAGGTTCTTCGGCGCGGCATTGGCGATCGTGGTCAGCGTCGACAGGTTCATCAGCAGGCTGCCGTCGCCGTCGAGCACGAGGATTTTCTGATGCGGCATGCCGATGGCGAGGCCGAGCGCGTGCGACGACGCCTGGCCCATCGCGCCGACGCTGACGAAGTTGAGCGGGCTCGGATCGACGCGCCGCCACTCGAAGGTCGACGTATAGGCCGTCACCACGATGGCGCCGTCGCGGAGATCGCGGATCGTCTCGAAACAGGCCTTGCGCTGCATCATGTCCGGACGCTCCTGCCGATCAGCGCGACCATCGGGCGGGACTTTGCGTAGGCGCGGTCGATGGCGGCGGGAAGCTGCGCCACGTCGTCCGATCCCTCGATCAGGATGCGGTCGATCTCCATCGCGTCGAGCACGGGTTCGATCACGCGGACGCCGAAGTTTGCTGACTCGGTCGGCGCGCGGTCGGGTTCCTTGCCGAGCAGGCCGACGACCATGCAGACCGGCTGCTCGTATTCGCAGCCGACGCAGCGGATGTTGTTGAGGGAATCCATCAGCCCGGTCTGCTGCATCAGGAGGACGGCGCGGATGTCGCAGTAGTTGAGCGCCGCGCAGATCGAGACGCCCTCGTCCTCCTTGCTGAGGCGGATCAGCTTCATGTCGGGATCGCGCGAGAGCGGCCAGAGGAGGCCCGCGCTCGTCGTGATGTCGGGGAGCGCCGCGACGTGGCGCACGCCCGCCTCCTTCAGCGCGTCGATGATCTCGACGCCGCGCGGCCCCTCCGGTTTCGCCATGGCCTCAGGCCGCGACCGACATCTCGGTGAGGAACGCCGACAGCGCGATGTTGAAGTCCTCCGGGTTCTCGATATTCGAGATATGTCCGGCGCGCGCGATCACGTCGTGACGGCAGTTCGGGATCTGGGCGGCCGCCTCGGCGAGGATATCGGGCGGTGCGCCCTTGTCCTGCTCGCCGCCGATGATCAGCGTCGGCACCTCGATCTCGCCGAGACGCGAGCCGAAGGCGAGCCGCTTGAGCGCCTCGCAGCAGCCTTCGTGACCCACAGGATTGGTCGTCCGCAGCATGTTGCGCACCTTGTCGAGCGACGGCGGGTTCTTCGCACGGGTCTCCGGCGTGAACCAGCGTTCGATGGTCGGCTCGACGACGCCCTCCATGCCCTTCGCGCGGGCGGTGTCGATGCGGTACTGGAAGTACGCCGCGTAGTCCGGCGGCGCGTCGGGGCGCGAGTCGCAGGCGGTCAGCGACAGCAGCCGGTCGCCGTGGTTCTGCGCGAGGCCGTAGCCCAGCATGCCGCCGATCGAAAGCCCGACCCAGTGCGTGCGCTCGATCTCGAAATGGTCGAGCAGCGCGATCGCGTCCTTCATCAGGTCGGCGAACGAGTAGGGCGCGGGTGGCGCATCGGAGAGACCGTGGCCGCGATGGTCGTAGCGCAGAATGTGGAAGCGGTCCTTGAGGAGCTCGACCTGCCCGTCCCAAAGATGGAGATTGTTGCCGAGCGCGTGACTGAAGGTAAGCCAGGGCTTTTCCTTGTTCCCCTCGACCTCGCAGTTGAGCGAAAAGCCGCCGACATCGACTTTCATCGCGATCCTCCCTTTTTCCTGCTTCCGTCTTAGCACGGGGGGCGGCCGGCGGGCCAGCCGCGGGGAACGGGTGCGACTATGCGTCCGCCGCAGCCCGGTCCGCGATCAGCGCAAGGAAGGGCTCGGCGAGATCGCGGAGCTTCGCGGCGCCCACCCCGTGGACCTCGGCAAAATCCGCCTTTGTCTTGGGTTTGCGGCGCGCCATGTCTGCAAGCGTGCGGTCGGTGAAGATGACGTAGGCGGGGACGCCCTTCTCCTTGGCGAGGTCGAGCCGGAGCGCGCGCAGCGCATTGAGAAGCGCGCCGTCCTCGGGCGCGAGTTCCGCCGTTGCCGCGAGGTCGCGCGCGCGCCGCGACGACGCCGGGCTCTTCTTCACCGTGTCCTGGCGGTAGCGGAAGCTCTCCCCGCCGTCGATCAGCGCCCGGCCCTTGCCCGTCACGCGGAGCCCGCCGTAGCCCTGCACGTCGAGCTCGGCGAAACCGGCGGCGACGAGCTGACGGACGATCGACTGCCACTCGGTCTTCCGAAGCGCGGCGCCCGCGCCGAACTGCGGCAGCGCGTCGTGGCCCGCTTTCGAGATCTTCTCGCTCGGCACCGCGCGCAGGATGTCGGTGATATGTGCCGCGCCGTAGACCTGCCCCGTCGCGACCATCGCACCCAATGCATGCTTCGCCTGCTCGGTCCCGTCCGCCATTTCCACCGGGTCGATGCAGACGTCGCAATTGCCGCAGGGCTCGATGGTCTCGCCGAAATAGCCGAGGAGCGAGCGGCGGCGGCATTCCGGCGCCTCGCAGTAGGCGACCAGCGCGTCGAGCCGCTTGTGCTCGCGACGCTTCCTCTCGGGGCCCGAGTCCTCCTCCTCGATGAAGACGCGGCGCATGCGGATGTCCTGCAGGCCGTAGAGCATATGCGCTTCGGCCGCCGCGCCGTCGCGCCCGGCGCGGCCGATCTCCTGGTAGTAGGCCTCGACGCTCCCCGGAAGATCCACATGGAGGACGAAGCGCACGTCGGATTTATCTATCCCCATGCCGAAGGCGATGGTCGCGACCACCACGGTGCCGGGATCGGTCATGAAGGCGTTCTGGTTGGCGTCGCGCACCGTGCGGTCCATGCCGGCGTGGTAGGCGAGCGCGCGGACGCCGCGCTCCTTCAGGTAGGCCGCGACCTCCTCGGTCTTGCGCCGCGACAGGCAGTAGACGATGCCGCACTCGCCCTCGTGGCGGGCGAGGAACTCGGTCATCTGTCCCTTCCAGTCGCGCTTCATCTCGACCGAGAGGCGGATGTTGGGCCGGTCGAAGCCGAGGACGATGGTCTCGGCGCGGCCGCCGAACAATTTCGCAGCAATGTCGTCGCGCGTCACCGCGTCGGCGGTGGCGGTGAGCGCGGCGATGGGAATACCCGGGAACGCCTCGCGGAGCTGGGAGAGCTGCTCGTACTCGGGCCGGAAGGCGGGGCCCCACTGCGAGATGCAGTGCGCCTCGTCGACGGCGAACATGCGGACGTCGAGGCGCTTGAGGGCCGCCAGCATGCGCTCGGTCATCAGCCGCTCGGGCGCCATGTAGAGGAGCCGCGTCTCGCCCGCCGCCGCGCGCCGCCAGGCGGCGACGTTCTCCTCGCGGGTCCGGGACGAGTTGATGGTATCGGCGGCGACGCCTGCAAGTCTCAAAGCCGCCACCTGGTCCTGCATGAGGGCGACGAGCGGCGAGACGACGACGGTGAGCCCGCCCGTCACGAGCGCCGGCACCTGGAAGCAGAGCGACTTGCCGGAACCCGTCGGCATCACGGTCAGCAGGTGGCGCCCCGCGAGCAGCGCGTCGATGGCCCGTTCCTGGCCCGGACGGAAGCCGTCGAAGCCGAACACGTCCTTCAGGACGGCGCGCTTGTCGGGGGGCGGAGGGGAGAACAGCGTCTGCGGGTCGGTCGCCATGCCGCATCCTAGTCGGACCGGGCGAATCGGGCGACGGGGCCGCGGGATTTCAATGGTCTACGACCGAAACAAGATGAAACAGGCGGCGTTTCGCGTTCCGGTTTAGAAAATGCTGGCGGCCGACACTCAGGCCCTTACTTCATCCGCAATTCCTGATCAGGGGGGAAATGGTTTTCAGCCGTAAAAGCGGTATCGCTCTCGCTGCGTGCGCCGTCATCGCGACGGGTTGTTCGTCGATCATCGAAGGAACGACCCAGGAAATTTTCGTGAGCACCAATCCGGACGGCGCGTTCTGCAACCTTATCCGCGAGGATAAGACGATCGCGCAGATCGCGAAAACGCCGGCAGCGACGACCATCGAGAAGACGAAGCACGACATCCGTATCGAATGCGAGAAAGCCGGCTTCCACAAGACGGTCTACTACAACAAGTCGGATGCGGCAGGCGCGACGCTCGGCAACATCCTGCTCGGCGGCGGTATCGGCTGGGCCATCGATTCCGCGGCGGGCGCCGACAACAAGTACACATCGCCTGTGAACCTCACGATGGTGCCGCTGTCGCAGCCCGCACCGGCGCCGGTCTACTCGAACCCGCCGGAGCCCAAGACCGAAGACGCAGACAAGAAGTAAACGGGAATAGTTGCGGGGCGCGTGCGCGTCCCGCCTAGCCGCGCAGATACCCCCAGCGGTCCCACGCCTCCTTGCGCGCCTCGGGCGTCGGCGCG
>JAYOEF010000047.1:0-3943 GCA_038106605.1 Alphaproteobacteria bacterium | reverse complement strand
GCGCAGATACCCCCAGCGGTCCCACGCCTCCTTGCGCGCCTCGGGCGTCGGCGCGTTGACCTTCTGGAACTCGTCCTTCCAGTGGAACGGGCGGCAGGCGTTGATGATGGCGCGGCTGTTGTAGAGCTTGCCGGCCTTCCGGGCCTCGGGCGGGATGACGGGATCGAGGGCGGACGACCACGCGCCCTTGATGAAGCCGATGTCGTCCGCAGGATCGCAGCGCGTGCACGCCGCCCAGATCACCTCTTCGAGGTTGGAGACGTCCACGTCCTCGTCGACGACGACGACGAAGCGGCCGAGATAGGCGCCGGCGTGGCACATGGCGGCGATGTGGCCGGCCTGCACCGCGTGGCCCGGATAGCGCTGGCGGATGGCGACGGCGAGGAAGAGGCGCGAGCCGCCCACCTCGTGCGCCCACACCTCGGTGACGTCGGGAACGCCCGCGCGCACCATGTTCTCCTTCAGGATCGCCGACCGGCTGATGGCGCGGTAGCGCGCGTACTCGTAGGGCATGCGGATATGGGCGCAGCCGAGCATGATCGGGTCGTTCCGGTGATAGACCGCCTCGATGTCGACCCAGGGCTCCGCCTCCATGCGCCCGCCCTGGTAGCCGAGCCATTCGCCGAACGGCCCCTCTGGCGCGAGGTTGCCGGGATGGATGAAACCCTCGATCACGATCTCGGAATTCGCCGGGAAGGGGAGACCGGTGTGTTTTCCCTCGACGCACTTCAATGCGTGCCCGCGATAGGCGCCCATCATGTCGAGCTCGCACATGCCGGCGGGGGCTTCTGTGGAGGATGTCAGGAACGAGAGCGGGTCGCTGCCGACGACGATGCAGACCGGCATCTTTTCGCCGCGCGCCATGTATTTGTCGCGGTGGATGCGCCCGTGCTTGCCGGGCGAGATGTAGAGCCCGACGCGCTTGCCGTCGTGGATCATCACGCGGTAGGTGCCGCAGTTGATCCAGCCGGTGTCGGGGTCGCGGGTGACGATGAAGCAGCCGGTGCCGATGTAGCGCCCGCCGTCGTCCGGGTTCCACAAGGGCGCCGGGAACTTCGTCACGTCGATCGCGTCGCCCTCGATCGTGTTCTCGAACACCGGCCCGTCGGCGACGATCTCATGCGGGATCGGCTTCAGGTCCTTGGTGTGCGCGTGATAGCCGCGCGACAGCTCGGTCTTGGTGAAATGCTCCGGGAAACCCAGCGTCAGGTTTTTGCGCGTGCCGGTGAACCAGTTGACCAGCAGGCGGAAGCCGGGCGGACAGCCTTCGACGTCGTCGAACAGCACCGACGGCGTGCCCTCGTCGTGGCACATCACCTCGACCACCTGGCCCACGTCGGTATGCCAGTTGGCACCCTTCACGATCTTCAGATCGCCCATGGCCTCCACCGCGGCGAGCCAGTCGCGCAGGTCGTCGTACTGCAGGGCGCATCCGTCGTTGGTCGCCGCCCTGAGCGTTCCGTCCGCTGCCGTCATGTTCCGTCCCCAAGTCGCATCGTTGCCGAACCATAGCAGCGGTCGCCGCCCGCCTGCCATCCGCTTGCGTATTCCAGATAATGCAGGATCGGCCGTTGTGCGGCGGCCCAGTTCGGCCCTAAATCGGCGACAGAAGAAACGTGCAGGGAATCGGGAAGCATGGGGGAGTTCGCAGTCGGCCAGTCGGTGCCGCGGGAGGAGGACCCGCGCCTCCTGACGGGCGCGGGGGAATTCCTCGACGACGTTACGCTCCGCGGTCAGGTATGGGGCTACGTCCTGCGGTCGCCGCACGCCCACGCGCGCATCCGCGGGATCGACAGTGCGGCGGCGAAGGCCGCGCCCGGCGTCCTCGCGGTGCTCACCGGCGCCGACTGGGCAGCCGAGGGCTACGGCGGCCTGCCCTGCGAGGACCTCGCGAAGACGCGCCCGGATGGTGCGCCGATCTACCAGCCCCATTATCCCGCGCTCGTGAAGGACGCCGCGCGCTGCGTCGGCGATGCGGTCGCCTTTGTCGTCGCCGAGACGGCGCTGCAGGCGCGCGATGCCGCCGAGCTGATCGAGGTCGACTACGAACCGCTGCCGGCGGTCGCGGACGTGGGGTCCGCCGTTGAGCCGAACGCGCCGCTCGTCTGGCCCGACTGTGCCGGCAACGTTTCCTTCTTCGAGGAGAAGGGCGATGCCGCCGCCGTCGAAGCGGCGTTCGCGAAAGCCGACCGCATCGTGCGCCGGACGTTCGTGCTGAACCGCGTCACGGCGGTCGCGATGGAGCCGCGCGGCTGCATCGGCGACTACGATCCGCGTCAAAAGCGGTACACGCTCTACACCGGTCTCCAGAACCCGCACCCGCTGCGCTTCCAGATCGCGCGCCAGGTCTTCGGCATCCCGGAAACCAGCGTCCGCGTGGTGCCGGGCGATGTCGGCGGCAGCTTCGGCATGCGGGGCGGCACCTACCCGGAGCTGCTCCTCGTGCTGTGGGCGTCGCGCCTCGTCGGGCGGCCGGTGAAATGGCGCTGCGACCGGTCGGAGGGCTTCGCGTCCGACAGCCACGGGCGCGACAATGTCAGCGAGGTCGCGCTCGCGCTCGACCGCGACGGGACTTTCCTCGCGCTCCAGGTCAAGACGCTCGCCGCCATGGGCGCCTATCTCGCGATCCGGGGCCCGCGCCCGCCGACCAACAATCTCGGCACCGTCGCCGGCGTCTATCGCACGCCCGCGGTCCATGTCGCGGTCACCGGCGTCTTCACCAACACCGTCTGTACCAATCCCTATCGCGGCTCCGGCGCGCCCGAGGCCGCCTATGTCGGCGAACGCATCATCGACATCGCCGCGCGCGAGATGGGGATGGACCCGGTCGAGCTCCGCCGCCGCAACACCGTGCCGCCCGACCGCATGCCGTGGACCAATGCATTGGGCTTCAAATACGACTGCGGCGACTTTCCGGGGAACCTCGACAAGGCCCTCGCGGAAGCCGACTACGCGGGCTTCGAGGCAAGGCGCGAGGAAGCCGCCGCGCGCGGCAGGCTGCGTGGCATCGGGCTCTCCAACACCGTGAAGAAGACCTCCTCGCCGTTCCCCGAGACCTGCTCGATCCGCTTCGATCCGTCGGGCACGGTGACGCTCCTGATGGGCACCATCAGCCACGGGCAGGGGCACGAGACCGTGTTCAAGCAGATCGTCTGCGGCCGGCTCGGGCTCGATCCCGCGACCGTGCGCTACGTCCAAGGCGACACCGACCTCGTCGCCTACGGGCGCGGCACGTTCAACTCGCGCTCCATGTCGATCGGCGGCTCGGCGGCCGCGCTCGCCTGCGACAAGACGGTGGAGAAGGCGCGGCGGATCGCGGCCCATCTTCTCGAAGCCGCGGAGGAGGATGTGGGGTTCGCGGACGGCCTGTTCTCCGTCGCCGGCACGGATCGGACTCTGCCGTTCCTCGATGTGGCCAAGGCGGCGTTCAATCCGGCGAGGCTCCCCGACGGCGTCGAGCCGGGACTCTCGGAGAGCGCGTCCTTCGCGCCCAAATACTGGAACTGGCCGACCGGCGTGCAGGTGTGCGAGCTCGAGATCGACCCGGAGACCGGGGCGACGGAGATCGTCGATTTCGTCTGCGTCGACGACGTCGGCACGGTCATAAATCCGCTGCTCCTGAAAGCTCAGATGCACGGCGGCATCCTGCAGGGCATCGGCCAGGCGCTGATGGAGGACGTCGCCTACGACGCCGACGGCCAGTTGCTCTCGGGTTCGCTCATGGACTACTGCCTGCCCCGGGCGGACGACGTCTGCTTCATGGAGATCGTGAGCGCGCCGGTTCCGACCCCGTCCAACCCCATCGGCGCCAAAGGGGGCGGCGAGTCCGGGCCCACCGGCGCGCTTCCGGCCGCCATCGCCGCCGTCGCCGACGCCCTCAAGCCGCTCGGCATCGACCATGTCGAGATGCCGGCGACGCCGATGCGCATCTGGCGGGCGATCC
>JAYOEF010000046.1:15445-20901 GCA_038106605.1 Alphaproteobacteria bacterium | reverse complement strand
CACGCCGCGATCTTCTTCGCGCACATGATCCCCAACCTGACCCAGACGCAGTTCGCCGTCCTCGTCCGCCTGTGGGAGCAGGGCAGCACGTCGCAGAACGAGTTGGGCCGTCTTGCCGCCATCGACTCGGCCACGATCTGGGGTGTCGTCCAGAGACTTCAGACGGGAGGGCTCGTCGAAACCGAAGCCGATCCGAAGGACCGCCGCCGCCTCACGGTTTCGCTGACCGGACACGGACGGGCGACGGTCGAAACCGCGATCGAGCGCGCGCGGGCTTCGAACGAGGAAACGCTGGCGCCCCTTTCGGCCGCCGAGCAGACGACGCTCAACCGCCTCCTCAGGAAGCTGAGCCAATGATGCGCGCCCGCGATCCGTTCCGACGATCCGCCTTGCCCGGCATTGTCGGGATTTCTACGGTGACGCGATGAAACCCCCTACGTTCGAGTATTTCGCGCCAAAGGACCTCCACGAAGCGGTCGCGATGCGACATGCACAGGGCGAGGATGCAAGGTATATCGCGGGCGGCCAGAGCCTCGTGCCGATGCTGAACCTCCGTGTCGCTGCCCCCTCGGCGCTAATCGACCTCAACGGTGTGCCGCAACTCTCGGAAATGGGCCGGCTCACGGACGGCCGCTTCGCCGTCGGCGCGATGGTACGCACGCGGCGTCTCGAGACCGATCCCGCCGTTGCCGCCGCCAATCCCCTCCTCGCGCGCGCGGCCGCGCATGTCGCCCACGTCCAGATCCGCAACCGCGGCACCATCGGCGGCAGCGTCGCCCATGCCGACCCGGCGGCGGAATTGCCCGGTATCGTCCTCGCCTGCGACGCCGGGATCGAAGCCTGCGGACCGGATGGCGCGCGCACCGTCCCCGCGACCGAATTCTTCGAAGCGGTGTTCACCACCTCGTTGCGGGACGGCGAGCTGATTTCCCGCATCGTGTTCCCGGAATGGCCCGCCACGCGCCGCTGGGGCTTCCGAGAGGTCTCCCGCCGCGAAGGCGACTTCGCGATGGTCGGCATTGCCGCCTGGTACGACACGGACGAAGCCGGGCGCATCGCCGATGCCCGTATCGTCGGCATCGGCGCGGGCGACACCCCGCTTCGCCTGGCCTCCGGCGAGGCCGCGCTCGTCGGCGAGAAGCCGTCGCCGGACCTGTTCGAGATCGCGGCGCTCGAAGCGCAGCGCGATCTCCGGCCGAACACCGACATCCACGCGACGGCGGAGTATCGGCGGGAGGTCGGCGGCGTTCTCGTCTTCCGCTGCCTCGTCGACGCGATGGAGCGCACGGCATGACGACGGTCCATTCCATAACCCTCCGGGTCAACGGAACCGACCGCGATTGCGAGGTCGAGGCACGCACGACGCTCGCCGACTGCCTCCGCGAGAGGCTCGGCCTGACCGGCACGCATCTCGGCTGCGAGCACGGGGTCTGCGGCGCCTGCACGGTGATCGTCGACGGCGCCTCGGTGCGCGCCTGCCTGATGTTCGCGGTACAGGCGCAGGGAGCGGAGATCGTCACCGTCGAGGGCCTCGCCCGGCAAGGCGAGATGACGCCGCTGCAGGAAGCCTTCCGCGACAACCACGCTCTGCAGTGCGGCTTCTGCACGCCGGGGTTCCTGACGACGGCGACGGCGCTGCTCTCCGAAACGCCGGATCCGACGCGGGACGAGGTACGGCATGCGATATCCGGAAACCTCTGCCGCTGCACCGGGTACGTCCCGATCGTCGACGCGATCCTCGACGCCGCCGCGCGCATGAAACCCGGGAAGAAGCGATGAGCGAGCTGAACCCCCACGCCTATATCGGCCGGTCCGTGACGCGGATCGAGGACGAGCGCTTCCTCACCGGCCGGGGCGCCTATATCGACGACATGAAGCTGCCCGGCATGGCGGCGATGGCGATCCTGCGGAGCCCCTACGCGCATGCCCGCATCCGGAATGTCGACCTCGCCGCGGTCCGAGCCTTTCCCGGCGTGATCGACGCCTTCTCGGCGGCCGATCTCGATGCGGAGCTGCCGGTCATTCCCCTCCGCCTCGCGCCGTTCAAGGGCTTCGAGCGCTTCCTCCAGCGCCCCATCGCGGCGGACAAGGTGCGCTACGTCGGCGAACCGGTCGTCGTCGTCGTCGCGGAGAACCGCTATATCGCGGAGGATGCGCTCGAGCTCGCGGAAATCGACTTCGAGGCGCTGCCGGCCGTCACCGAACTCGACCGGGCCGCGGCAGGCGAAACGCTCGTCCATGAGGAGGCCGGCGAGAATTTCGGCACGCGCTACACCGTCGGGCGCGGCGACGTCGACGCCGCGTTCGCCGCGGCCGCCTACACCCGGAAGGAACGCTTCAAAACCAACCGCCACGCCGCCTGCCCGCTTGAAACGCGCGGTCTGATCGCCGAGTTCGATGCGGCGAAGCCCCTCCTCCGCCTTCACGGCGCGACCAAGGTCACGTTCTTCAACCGGCGCCATCTCGCCGCCGCCTTCGACATGCCCGAAGCCGCCATCGAGCTGATCGAGACCGACGTCGGCGGCGGCTTCGGCGCGCGGGGAGAGCTTTACCCCGAGGATTATCTCGTCCCCATCGCCGCCCGCCGCGCGGGCCGTCCGGTCAAGTGGATCGAGGACCGGCGGGAGAACCTGATGGCGGCGAACCATTCGCGCGAGATCGACTGCGAGCTCGAGATCGCCGCCACCGAGGACGGCCTGATCCTGGGCTTGCGCGCTCACGTGCGCGGCGACATGGGCGCCTATATCCGCACCAACGGCGGCGTCGTGCCGTCGAAGGCGGCTCAGTTCCTGCCCGGCCCGTATCGCGTCCCCGCCTTCGGCTG
This sequence comes from Alphaproteobacteria bacterium, assembly GCA_038106605.1. Taxonomy (GTDB): domain Bacteria; phylum Pseudomonadota; class Alphaproteobacteria; order MPNO01; family UBA830; genus JAYOEF01. The sequence continues at coordinate 18,077 of JAYOEF010000046.1, read as the reverse complement.
CGAGGTCGAGTTTCTCATCACCAACAAGACGCCCATCGGAACCTTCCGCGGCCCGGGCCGGTTCGAGGCGAATTTCTGCCGCGAGCGCCTGCTCGATCTGATGGCGGCCGATCTCGGGATCGATCCCGCCGAGCTCCGGCTCCGCAACCTGATGCAGCCGGCAGACCTGCCCTACCGCATCGGCGAGCTGGTGCCGGGCGATCCGAATGCCACGCTCGACGACGGCGACTATCCCGCAGCGCTCCGGCGCCTTCTCGACGAGGCCGGCTACGACGGCTGGAAGGACCGCCAGGGAGAGATCGTCGACGGCCGCGCGCACGGCCTCGGCATAGCGTGCTTCATCGAGAGTAGCGCCGCGGGACCGCCCGAGACCGCGCGCATCACGCCGTTACCCGACGGCACCATCGAGATCCGCACCGGCGCGTCCTCCGTGGGCCAGGGCATGGAGACCGGGATGGCGCAGATCTGCGCCGAGTATCTCGAAATCCCCATGGAGGGCATCCGCGTCCTCCACGGCAGCACGACCCTGCTGCCGACCGGCGGCGGCACGTTCCACAGCCGCAACACCGTGATGGCGGGCAACGCGGTGCGCGTCGCCACCGAGGCGCTCCGGGAGAAATGCATCGAGCTCGCCGCGCTTCGCTGGAACGCCGCTCCCGGAACGCTCGCGTGGCAGGACGGCGGCGTCCGGCGGACGGCGGATCCGGGCGAAGAACGCCTCACCCTCGCCGAGCTTGCCGGCTTCGCGGCGACCCGTGAAGGATCCGACGGGGCGCTCTCGGCCGACGGCGTATACGAGAACAAGGGGCTCGTCTCATACTCGTACGGTGCGCACGCGGCGCTCGTCGCCGTCGATCTCGCGACCGGCGTCGTCGAAGTGCTGCGTTACGTGCTGACCGAGGAGATCGGCCGCGCGCTCAACCCGGCGATGGTTCAGGGCCAGGCGATCGGCGGGCTCGTGCAGGGGCTCGGCGGAACCTTCCTCGACCACATGATCTACGACGGCGAAGGCCAGCTCCTGACCGGAAGCTTCGCGGACTACCTGCTGCCGACGAGCATGGAGGTGCCGGAGGTGAAGGCCATCGCGCTCGAGGACTCGCCGTCGAAGCTCAACCCGATGGGCTTCAAGGGCGCCGGCGAAGGCGGTATCGTCGCGGTCGCGGGCGCGGTCGGGAACGCCGTCGCCCAGGCGCTCGCCCCGTGGAAGGTGCCCGTAAACGACCTCCCCCTCACGCCCGACCGGATACGCGCCGGGCTCCGCGCCGCCGGCGTCGGCGCCCTCTCGTTCGCAGCCAGGAAAGACCGATGACATGCCCGTGATCGACGTCCACGCTCACCTCGTCCCGCCGGACGTTCTCGAAACCCTCGCGTCCAGGGGCAAGGATTTCGGCATCGACCTCGTCGAGACCGAACCAGGCTGCCATTGCTGCCGCATGGAGACCGGCATGCAGATCCGCCCGTTCTTCGAAAGCCTGATGAACGCCGACATGCGGATCGGCGAGATGGACAAGCAGGGAGTCGACCGGGAAATCCTGAGCGTCTGGGCGGACATCTTCGGCTACGACCTCCCTGCCGCGAAGGGCGCGCTCTGGCATACCGCGCTCAACGACAGCATGGCGAAGCTCTGCGAGCGGCACGGCGACCGCTTCTCCTGGCTCGCCTCGGGCGCGATGCAGGATGCGGCCCTCGCGGCACGAGAACTCGAACGCGGCATGAAGCTCGGCGCGGTCGGCGCCATGGTCGCGACGCACATCGCCGGAACCAATCTCGGCGAGGCGCCGCTCGACGAGTTCTGGGCCGCCTGCGTCGAGCTGAAGGCGCCCGTGTTCCTCCATCCGGCGCAGCCAGTGGCGCCGCCGCGCGCCGGGCGCTACGCGCTCAACCAGGTCGTCGCCTACACGACCGACACGACGCTCACGGTGGGCTCGATGATCTCGGCCGGCGTCCTCGACCGGTTTCCGGACCTCCAGCTCATCCTGTCGCACGGCGGCGGCGCGCTGCCCTACCTGATCGGCCGGTTCGACCGCATGTACCGCGCCGCGCCCCAGCGGGTGACGGGAACCGTCGCGGCGGAGCCGCCGTCGGCCTACCTGAGCCGCCTTCACTACGACACGATCCTCCATCACGGACCGGCGCTCCGCTATCTCCGCGACCTCGTCGGCATCGACCCGATCCTGCTCGGCACCGACCTCCCCTTCCCGCCCGGGGACCCCGACCCGCTCGCCTCGCTCCGCGCGGCCGGACTCACGGATGACGAAATCTCGCGGATCGCCGATACCAACCCGCGCGCCCTGTTCCGCTTCTGATCTCCGGCTCCGGGTTGCCGATGGCCCTCCAAACAGGCAGGATTGCGGCCGAATTGCCCGTCCCCTGCGGGGCTTCCGGAACCTTTCATGGCCGATAAACGCGTTCAGAGAAGACTAGCGGCGATCCTTGCCGCCGATGTCGTCGGATATTCGCGCCTGATGAGCCGGGACGAGACCGGGACGCTCGCCCGCCTCAAGACGATCCGCCACGAGATCGTCGACCCGGCGATCGCCGACCGGTCGGGACGGCTCGTCAAGCTGATGGGGGACGGCGCCCTCGTCGAGTTCGCGAGCGCCGTGGACGCCGTCCATTGCGCGCTCGAGAT
>JAYOEF010000046.1:0-15345 GCA_038106605.1 Alphaproteobacteria bacterium | reverse complement strand
GCGCCCTCGTCGAGTTCGCGAGCGCCGTGGACGCCGTCCATTGCGCGCTCGAGATCCAGAGCCTCGTCGGCGCGCTCGATGCCGACAAGCCGCTCGATTCCCGGATCCGGTTCCGCATCGGCATCAACGTGGGCGACATCATCGTCGATGGCGACGACATCTACGGCGATGGCGTCAACGTCGCCTCGCGGATCGAGGCGCTGACGGAACCCGGCGGGATCTGCCTGTCGCGCACGGCGGCGGACCAGGTGCGCGACAAGGTTCCGGTGCGCATCGAGAGCATCGGCGAGCGCACGGTGAAGAACATCGCCCGGCCCATCGAGGTCTTCAGCGTCACGCAGGAGAGCATCGAGGCCGGGCCGGCCGACGACCGCCCGCTCCCCGCCGCCTACCGGCAGGCCTCCATCGCCGTCCTCGCCTTCGACAACATGAGCAGCGACCCGGACCAGAGCTTCTTCTCCGACGGCATCAGCGAGGACATCATCACCGACCTCTCCAAGGTCGGCGACCTTCACGTCATCGCCCGCAACTCGTCGTTCTCCTATCGCGGGCGCGCGGTGCCGATCCCGCAGATCGCCGAGGAGCTCGGCGTCCGTTACGTCGTCGAAGGCAGCGTGCGAACCGCGGGCAACCGGGTGCGCGTCACCGCGCAGCTGATCGACGCGGCGACCGGCGGCCATGTCTGGGCCGACCGCTTCGACCGCAACCTCACCGACATCTTCGACGTCCAGGACGAGCTTACGCGCCAGATCGTCGACGCGCTCAAGGTGAAGCTGACGCCGGACGACAAGAGCCGCCTCGCCCATCGCCGCACCGTCCCGGTCGAGGCCTACAACCTGTTCCTCCGCGGCCGCGACCAGTCGTTCCTGCACAGCCGGCAGGGAAACCTCGTCGCCCGCCGCCTGCTCGAACAGGCGATCAACCTCTCGCCCGGCTACGCCGCCGCGCACGCGCGCATCGGCTTCACCCACGTGATCGACTACGTCAACGGCTGGGCGGACGATCCGGCGGACTCGCTCGCGACCGGGCTCGCGGCGTCGCGCCAGGCGGTCGAGATGGACCCGGAGGAAGCGCAGGCCCAGTTCGCCTACGCCATCGCCTGCCTGTGGAACCGCGACCTCGACGAAGCGCTGTCGGCCGCCGCGCGCTGCCTCGCGCTCGAACCGAGCTCGGCGGAGGGCCATCTCGCAGTCGCGCACGCGCAGATATTCTCCGGCGATCCCGAGGCGGCAGTGCACACCATCGAGGCGTATCTCCAGCTCGATCCGCTGCACCCCGACATCGCGCTTCACTTCCTCGCCGAAGCGAACATCTCACTCGGCCGCTACGAGGCCGCGATCGAAGCCTTGAAGAACCGCCTCACGCGCAATCCGGATTCGGCGACGTCCTACAATCTCCTCGCGTCCTGCTACGGACACTTGGGTCAGGTCGAAGACGCCCGTGCCGCCTGGGCCCGAGCGCGCCGGCTCGATCCCGACTATTCGGCGGAGGAACGCCGCCGCGTGCTGCCGTTCCGCGACCCGGCGGACTTCGAACGGCGCATCGAGGGCATGCGGCTCGCCGGCATCGACGTCTGATTAAAATCAGCCGTCGAGGTCTCCGCGAACCTTGCCGCCATAGGCCGCACGCGCTTCGAGCACGGCCTCCACGATTGGCACATAACCGGTGCAGCGGCAGATGTTGCCCGAGAGCACGTGGCGGACATCGTCCGCGTCGACGTCGGGCCGCTCGGAGAGCAGCGCGTGCGCCGTCGTCAGCATGCCGGGCGTGCAGAACCCGCACTGGAGCGCGTGGTGCTTGCGGAACGCGGCCTGCAGCGGCGTCAGCGCCTCGTCGTTCGAGAGCCCCTCGACCGTGACGACCTCGGCTCCATCGGCCTGAACCGCGAGCGTCAGGCAGGATCGCACGGCCTCGCCGTCGACGATCACCGTGCAGGCGCCGCAGACGCCGTGTTCGCAGCCGATATGGGTGCCGGTGAGCTTGAGGGTGTGGCGCAGGCAGTCGGCGAGCGTGAGGCGGGGTTCCACGTCGAGATCGACGGCCGTGCCGTTGACGTTAAGGCTGATCTTCATGTCTCAGGTCCGTTCGATTTCGATCTCGGGGATGCCGGACGCGGCGCACAGCGCGCGTTCGACCAGCGCGCCGGCCAGCGCCTTGCGATAGGCGGCCGTCGCATGGACGTCGTCGTGCATGTCGACGGTCTCCGACACGGCGGCGCCGACGGCGCGGATGGCGTCGGGTGTGACCGCCCGGCCTTCGAGCGCGGCCTCCGCCGCGGCCAGCCTCTGCGGCCGGTCGCCCGTTCCGATCACGCCGACATGGACGTTGCGCGCGACGCCGCCCGCCTCGTCGTAGAACAGCGCGATGCCGGCGAGCGCGAAATCGCCGCGCCGGCGCGCGAACTCGCGGAAGCCCCATTTGCGCGCCGCGGGCCAGGTGGGGAACCGGATCTCGACGAGAATCTCGTCGGGCTCCAGCGCCGTCGAGAGCGGACCGAGGAAGAAATCGCCGGCGGCGACAGAGCGCGTGCCCTTCGGCCCGGCGACCGTGAGGACGCCGTCGCAGGAGACCGCGATCCCCGGCATCTCGGCCGCGGGATCGGCGTGCGCGAGGCTGCCGCCGACCGTGCCTCGGTTCCTGATCTGATAGTGGGCGACGTGCGAGATCGCCTCGGCGAGAAGCGGATGGGCGGTGGCGAGACGGACGTCGTCTTCGATGTCGCGCCAGCGCACCAGTGCACCGAGCCGCACGCCGTCGCCGCCGACGACGATGCCCTTGAGTTCTGAAAGGCCGCGGAGGTCGACGAGGAGCGACGGTTCGGCGAGCCGGAACGCGAGGACGGGCAGCAGGCTCTGTCCGCCCGACAGCGGGCGCGCGCCCTCGTCGGCGGCGAGCATCGCCACCGCTTCCTCGAGGCTTCCGGGGCGGGCATAATTGAACGGAGGCAGCTTCATTCCGCGGCCTCCTTCCGCGCCTTGGCATCCTGGATGAGCTGCCAGACGTTCGAGGGCGACATCGGGAGCGCCTTCGGCTCGACACCGAGCGACGACAGCGCCGAGGCGACCGCGTTGGCGATGAGGCCGCCGGCGGGCACCGTTCCCCCCTCGCCGCCGCCCTTCGCACCGAGCGGGTTGACCGGCGACGGGTACTTGCCCAGCACAGTCGCGCGGATCTGCGGGAAGTCGCTCGCGAGCGGAACGAGGTAGTCGGCGAGCGTGCCGGTCAGCATCTGCGCATCGCCGTCGTAGACGATCTCCTCGAGCATGGCGCCGCCGAGCCCCTGGACGAGGCCGCCGACGACCTGGCCCTTCATGGTCAGCGGATTGATGACGCGCCCCACATCCTCCACCACCGCGAGATCGACGAGGCGGACCCGGCCGGTGCGCGGGTCGACCGTGACGTGCGCCGCGACCGTCCCATAGGCATATGTGTGCGTGTGATTGTGGAAGACCTCCTCGATCACGGGCACGCTGCCGGCAAGATCGCCGAGCGGGATCGTCTCGCCGCCGCGGACCGAGGCGCCGTCCGCGCCGATCTCGATTGTGTCGGGCGCGCATCCGAGCCGGGCGGACGCCGCGTCGCGGATATGGCCCAGCAGCTTCTCGGCGCAGAGCAGGATCGCCGAACCCGACATCACGGTGGAACGCGAATGGTAGGAGCCGAAGCCCTCGGTCACGTGGATCGTCGAGCCGTGGAACATCCGGAGGCGGTCCATCGGCAGTTCGAGCGCGTCGGCCGCGATCTGCGTGAGGACCGTGAGCACGCCCTGCCCGACCGCCGTCGCGCCGACATAGACCGTGACGATGCCGTCGGTGCCGAGCTCCATCTTCGCGTTCTCGCGCGGGCCGGCGGCGCCGCCCTCGATGAAGCTGCCGATGGCGAGGCCGTGATAAACACCGTCGATGAACTTTCCGCGCAGGTGTTCCTTCTCCGCCCAGCCGAACTCCTTGAGGCACTGTTCGAGGATCTCGACATTGTCGCCGCTGTCGAGTGCCTCGTCGCGCGGCACGGGGTCGATCGCGCCCATCGAGTACGGCATCTCGGAGGCGGTGACGAGGTTGCGGCGGCGGAAATCGACCTGCTCGATCCCGAGGTCGCGGGCGACGATGTCGAACAGGCGCTCGCGGAAGAAATCGGCCTCGAACCGGCCGGGTCCGCGATAGGTGCCGATCGGCGCCTTGTTGGTGAGGATCGCGTGAGAGCGGAGCTCGACGCAGGGCACGCGGTAGGCACCCGCCATGAAGTGGGCGACGTTGCGCGGGCTGATCGTGCCGTTGGTGCGGTAGTAGGCGCCGACGTCGACCCAGATATCGCCGCGGAGCCCGAGGATCGTGCCGTCCGACTTGCAGGCAATCTCGATCTCGCAGTCCATCTGCCGCGCATGGCCCATCGTGAGGAGATGCTCGCGCCGGTCTTCGGTCCACTTCACCGGCCGGCCGGTGAGCTTCGCGGCGAAAGGGACAAGGTAGTCCTCGGAGAAGAACTCGCCGCGCGCGCCGTAACCGCCGCCGACGTCGTTCTCGATCATGTCGATCGCGCTCTCGGGGATGTTCATCATCCCGGCGAGAACGCGCCGGTTCTGGAACGGCACCTTGGCGGCTCCCCGGAAGGTCAGCCGGTCGGTCTCGGGGTCCCAGCTCGACAGGAGACCGCGGGCCTCCATCGTAAACGCCACATGCCTGTGCGTCGCCAGCGCCTCGCGGCGCACGTAGTCGGCCTTCTCGAAGGCCGCGGCGGTCTCGGCGGCGGTGCCCTTGGTCACCGTGTAGGTGATGACGTGGTTGCTGTCCCGGTCCTCGAAGATCAGCGACGGCGCGTCGAGCGAGACGCGGCGGTCCGGGAGCGCGGGCAGCGGGTCGATCTCGACCTCGATCCCGGCGAGCGCGTCCTCCGCCTCCGCCTGGGTCTCGGCCAACACGACGGCGATCACCTCGCCGACGTAGCGGACCTTGTCGGAGGCGATCACCGGCTGGCCGAACGGCTCGAGCTCCGGCTGCGGCATCAGGCGGAGCGGGATGATCGGCATCTTTTCCGGCAAGTCCGCAGCCGTGAGCACGCTGTGGACGCCCGGCATCGCCTTCGCCGCCGCGACGTCGATCGAGCGGATGCGCCCGTGCGCCACCTCGCTCCGCAGCATCACCGCATACAGCGTGTTCTCGAGATGGATGTCGTCGACGTATTCGCCCTTGCCGCGCAGCAGCCGAAGGTCCTCGATGCGTTCGACCGGGCTCCCGACATAGGCGTTGCGGCGGAGTGCCGGATCACCGGACGCGCTCATAGGGCGAACCCCGTCATCAGATAGCCATCCTTGCAATGCTCCCCGCTTCCGCGGAGTTCGTTCGCGTTTCTCATCTGCATGTCCCGTGCCAGTGGGCGGAAACGTAAAGCCGGATCCCGAGTCGGAGCATTGTCAATTGATTGGGTGCCGATGACCACGCCGAATCCTGCCGATGCAGCAGCAAGAAAATGCAAGGGACCGGTCTTTCCACTGGCAGCCGCGCGGCGGCGGGGCGAAACTGCACAGAGATTAGGCCGCGGCGCCTACGGGACATGCAGACCGCTGCGTTCGCGGCGCTGGAAAAACGAAAAGCCCCGCCGGAGCGGGGCTTTTGCGCGGACCGTGAAAGCGTCCGTATGCGGCGACCGGGCCTACTTGGAGTACTTGTCGATCATCGTGCGGGCATCGGCGAGCAGTGCCGGGCCGTCGATGCCGGCTTCCTTCATCTCCGCGAACCAGCGGTCGAACACCGGCTGCGAGGCCTTCCGCATCTTGTCGACTTCCTCGACCGGCATCACGTGGAATTTGTTCTTCGCCTTCGACGCCATGACCTTGCGGCCGGGCTCCTCGATGTCGACCCAATTCTGCCCGGCCCACTGCGCGATGTTGCGGCCGGAAAGGTCGTCGATCACCTTCTTCATGTCGGAGGGCAGCTTCTCGTAGGTCTTCTTGTTCATAAGGAACGCGAACACGCTGGAGCTGAGGCGGGACTGCGGGCCGGCGAGCGTCGTGAAGTTGCTGACGAGATCCTGCGACTTCACCGCAGGCGCGATCTCGTAGGGCAGGAGCACGCCGTCGATCACGCCCTTCGACAGTGCAGCGGGAATCTCCGGAAGCGGAAGGCCGACGCCGACCGCGCCGACAGCTTCGAGGAACCAGACGCCGCTCCGCGAGGCCGCGCGGATCTTCATCCCCTTGAGGTCCGCCATCTTCAGGATCGGGTTCTTGGTCTGGAACAGATAGCCCTGCTGCGCATGCATCAGGAGCGGGTGATAGTCCTTGAGTTCCGTGCTCTTGAGATACTTGTCCTGATAGTCCTGCAGCGCCAGCGTGGTCGATAGCGCGTCCTTGTGCACGAACGGCAGTTCGAACGGCTCGACACGCGGCATGCGACCGGCCGTGAAGCCGGGAACCGTCCAGATCACGTCGACGACGCCGTCGCGCACCTGGTCGAGGAGCTGGGGCGGCTTGCCGCCGAGCTGCATCGCCCAGAAGCCCTGGACCTTCATCTTGCCCTTGGATTCCTCCTCCACCTTCTTCATCCACGGAATGATGAAGGTCTTGATCGGGTTGGCGACCGGTACGAGGAACGAATGAAGTTTTAGAGTGATATCCGCCGCCTGCGTGGCCGGCGCCGCGACCATCATCGCCGAAGCGGCGACGCCCGCGAGACCCAAGGTCAGTCTGGTCTTGAACATTGTCTTCTCCCTGTGTGGCTTTTGATCGGCTTAGTGTTACGCCCGCATGCGACCGAACAGGCCGCCTGCGCCATCGCGGCGTTCCGCTTCCGGTGGAAGCTTCGGAACAGGCCGCGGTACTGGATCGAACGTTCAGGAAGGAAGGCAGACGCGATCGGGCGTCGTAGCATGGTCCGTTTCCTGCCCTTTGGGCCGCACTCTCTTCCGGTGCGTCCCTTGTTGGTTCTGGGCAGATTAGATCATAAAACCATACTATTGCAAAATCGAAACGGGCAGGCGCGGCAGCCGGCTACTTGAGCGTCATGTCGAGGCGGACGAACTCGCCCCGGTATACACCGACCGATACGCAGATGATCGTGCCCTGCCGGTCGGCGACCGTCCGGTGCAGGACGGCCGTCGGCGTGTTTATCGGCACCTGCAGGAGCGACGCGATCTCGACGTCGGCGGTGCCGATCATCAGGGTCTGAACCGCGCGGCCGATTTCCACGTCGCCCATGTCGTGCAGGATGCGGAGGGTCGGAACGCGCCGGAAGGCGGGCTTATGCACCCGGTCGTATATCCGCCGGTCGAGGAACACGTCGCCGACGAGGTATGGCGTCTTTTCGCGCCAGTGACGGCGGCGGAAATAGCGGTATTTCGGCGCGGGTGCGCCCAGATCGTGAAGGACGCGCGGCGCTGACGGGGCATTCGCCGTTTCGAGAAGTTCGATCCGCGCGCCTTCGTGCGCCTCCATGACCGAGACCCAGTCGGTCTGCAGTTCGCACCAGAAAGGCGAGTCGGGGCGGCCGGTGACGAACGTGCCGCGACCGCGATGGCGCGACAGCAGCCCTTCCCCCTCCAGAAGACCGAGCGCCTGACGCACGGTCGCGCGGGCCACGCCGAAGCCGTCGACCAGATCGTCGAGCGTCGGGATGCGCTCGCCCACCGCCCAGTCGCCGGTTTCGATGCGGCGGCGGAACAGGGTGGCCAGCTGCTGATACAGCGGAACCGCGCCGCGGTCGAAATCGAGGGTCGTCCTCGCGATGTTCATCGTTTCGGCCAAGGGCATCACTTCCTTAAGTATGTATCTTTAGCACAAAGGGTCTTATGATCCCACGCAAACGGCGGGAAGCGGGATGAGCAAGGTCCAGATCACGATCGCGAGTTGGGATTACGACCGGGTACGCCCGCTCATCGACGGACGAGTATCGGTCGAAGGCTGCGACGTCAACTATCTGACGATGAGCCCCGAGGAGTGCTTCCACCGCACCTATTTCCATCGCGAGTTCGAAGTCTCTGAAATCGGGTTCAGTCCCTACCTGATCGCGCTCTCCCGCGGCGTGACGCCGTACAGGGCAATTCCCGTCTTCCTGTCCCGCTCGTTCCGCCACAACGCCATCTATATCCGGACCGACCGCGGCATCGACAAGCCGTCGGATCTGAAGGGAAAGAAGATCGGCGTTCCGGAGTACCAGATGTCGGCCGTACTCTGGGCTCGCGGCATGCTGCACGACGAGCACGGCGTCGAATACCGCGACATCCAGTGGCGCCAGGGCGGGCAGGAGCAGCCGGGCCGGCGCGACAAGTTCGAGCTCAACCTGCCGAAGGATTTCCCCCTGGAGTCCATCCCCGACGACAAGACACTGTCCGGGATGCTGGCCGACGGCGAGCTCGACGCGATCATCTCCGCCCGCGCACCGTCCTGTTTCCTCGGCGGCCATCCCGCGGTCGGGCGGCTTTACGAGGACTTCGCCGAGGCCGAGCGGGCGTATTTCAAACGCACGGGGATATTCCCGATCATGCATGCGCTCGGCGTCCGCAACGATGTCCTCGAACGCCACCCCTGGATCGCCGCGAGCCTGAACAAGGCGTTCACCGAGGCGAAGCGGATCTCGGCGGCGGATCTCGACGAGGTCGTCGCGCTCAAGATCGGCCTGCCGTGGCTCGCTAGCGACGTCGCACGGACCAAGGATGTCATGGGCAACGACTTCTGGCCCTACGGCGTGGAAGCCAATCGCAGGACGCTCGAAGCGATGATCCGCTATTCCTACGAGCAGGGCCTCTGCGTCCGCCCGTTGAGCGTCGACGAGCTGTTCGTCGCCTCGACGCTGGAGGAGACAAAGATATGACGGCGCGGCACGCCATGATCTGCTGCTCGCACAGCCCGCTCCTGCTGGGCGCGCTGCATGCGAGGAACAAGGCCTCGGAGGACGCGTTCTTCGAGGCGATGGGAAACGCCGGCGACTGGCTCAAGGCGTTCGATCCGGAGCTCGTCGTCGTCTTCGGCCCCGATCATTTCACCGGCTTCTTCTACGACATGATGCCGTCTTTCTGCATCGGCGCGGCGGCGCGCAGTTCGCGCGACTGGGACATCGAGCCCGGCCCGCTCGACGTGCCGGCGGATATTGCCCTGGCCTGCCACCGCTGGCTCAACGGCGACGGCTTCGACCCGGCGATGTCCTACGATCTCGTTGTCGACCACGGCACGACCATCCCCCTGCTGGAGCTCGTCGGGTCCATCGATGCCTACCCGGTGCTGCCGATCGTCGTGAACTGCGCCGCGATCACGCGCCCGTCGATGCCCCGTATGTGGGCCTTCGGCACCTCGGTCGGAAAATTCCTCGCAACCCTCGGCAAGCGGGTCATGGTGATCGGCTCGGGCGGCCTGTCGCACGATCCGCCGACACCCGTCCTCGACCTCTCCTCGCCCGCCGTCATCGAACGCGTCGTCAATCGCCACGAGGCGACAAAGGAACAGTTCGACCGGCGACAGGCGCGCGTGATCGAGGCGGCGAAGGCTCTGGCCGACGGGCGCGAGAGCCCATGCCTTCCGCCGAGCGAGGACTGGGACCGCGCCTTCCTCGCGGCCCTGCAAAAGGGCGGCGCGTCGGCGTTCGACGCCTACACCGACGAGATGGTCGACCGTGAAGGCGGCTTCGGCGGCCACGAGGTGCGGACCTGGGTCGCGGCCGCCGCCGCGACGACGGCGATGGGGCCCTACGAATTCGAGCTCGACTACTACCGGATCATTCCGGAATGGATCACCGGGATGGCCGTCGCACGCGGACGCGCGGCGGCCTGATCGGGGCCCCGGCCATCCGGACGGCGGCCGCAAGAGGAGGAATGCGATGTCGGAAACCGCATCACGCGCCGAAAAGGTTCTCGGCTGGCACTGCCACATCTATTTCATGCCGGAACAGCGCGACGTTGCCGTGCGCCTGAACGACGGCATACAGGATCGCCTTCCCATCTGGGATTACCGTTGGCTGGACAAATCCAACGTCCTCCATCCGCTGCCGATGTTCCGCTTCCAGTTCCGGCGCGAGGACCTCGCGGAGTTCCTCGAATACATCACCCTCAACCGCGAGGACCTTTCGATCCTCGTGCATGCGATCACCGGCGACGACGTCGTCGACCACTCCGAAAACGTGATGTGGGTGGGACCGCCGCTGAAGCTCGACATCGACAAGCTCCGGGAATTCCAGGACAAGGCGCGGCGCGGCGAGATTCCGATGGACATCCTGCCGGCAACCCAGGTCGGCAAGCCGCCGACGTCGCCGGGCCGCCGCTATCGTCCCGGCGACGACGAGCGCGCCGGCTACGCCACCGGCTGAGGCGCCTCCGGCAACCCGAAGTGGGAAAGCCCGCGCCTTACGACGGCAACGGCACCCTGTGCATCTTCATCGCCATGGCTACCGCGGAATAGTAGCCGAGGAGCGCCAGAACCTCGGCGAGCCCGTCGCGGCCCAATAGTTTCGCCGCCCGGTCGTAGACCTCGTCCGAGCCGCCGCCCGGCGCCATCGCGATCTGGCAGAGGTCGTAGACCGCGTTCTCGCGGGCGTCCGACAGGTCGGGCTTGCGGCCGGCCTTGAGCGCGTCCATCGCTTCCTGTGAGTAGCCAAGCCCGAGGCAGGCCTTCACGTGCGCGGCCTGCACGTAGGCGCCCTGCCAGTGCGTCGCGATGATGACGATGGTTAGCTCGACCTCGCGCTCGGTGAGCGAGCCCTTCTTGTTGAGGAACGTGCCGATGGTCTCCATCGCCGCGGCGAGCTTGGGCGAATGGATCCAGATCTTGTAGGGGGTGAGCAGCCGCCCGCGCCCGGCGACGAGGTCGTCGAACACCTTCTTCTGTTCGGCGGTGAGCTTGTCCTCGGGAATCTCGAGGATGCGTTCGGGTCCGTCGGCCAATTGGTCCTCCCTGATTATCGGCAGGCGACGTTAGGCGGACGGCCCGGGCCCGTCAATCGATCAGGGCCGCCGGCAACCGGCGAAACCCGAGGCGGTCACTCCGCAACGCAGTCGGCGAAGTAATGCATCTGGCCGTCGTCGCCGACCTCCTGCACGAGGCCGTGGATGTCGACCTCGAAGCCCGGACATTCGCGTGCGAACTCGCGGTTGAACTTCAGGTATTCGACGATCTTCCTGTTGAACACCTCGCCCGGGATCAGCAGCGGGATGCCCGGCGGATAGGGCGTGACGAGGCTCGTCGTGATGCGGCCCTCGAGCTCGTCGATCGGCACGCGCTGCGTCGTCCGCCGCGCGATGTGGGCGAAAGCGTCGCTCGGTTTCATCGCGGGCGTCAGATCGCTCAGATACATGTCCGTCGACAGCACCGCGACCCCGTACTTGGAATAGAGGGCGTGCACGTGCTGGCACAGGTCGCGCAGCCCCATCCCCTCGTAGCGCGGCTGCTTGGCGCAGAACTCCGGCATGGTGCGCCACATCGGCTGGTTCTTGGCGTAGTCGTCCTTGAACTGCTGGAGCGCGGTCAGCAGGGTATTCCAGCGCCCCTTGGTGATACCGATCGTGAACATGATAAAGAAGCTGTAGAGCCCGGTCTTCTCGACCACCACGCCGTGCTCGGTCAGGAATTTCGTCACGATCGACGCCGGAACGCCCCAGTCCTCGAACCGCCCGTCGAGGTTGAGGCCGGGCGTGATCACCGTCGACTTGATCGGATCGAGCATGTTGAAGCCCGGCGCCATGTCGCCGAAGCCGTGCCAGCTGTCCTCTCCGCTCGACGCCTGGACACCGTCCGCATCGGTCTTTTTCAGCACCCAGTCCTCGCGTCGGCCGATGCCCTCCTCGACCAGCTCGTCCGGGCCCCAGACCTGGAACCACCAGTCGTTGGCGCCGTATTCGTCTTCGACCTGGCGCATCGCGCGGCGGAACTCGAGCGCCTCGGCGATGCTCTCCTCGACCAGCGCGGCGCCGCCGGGCGGCTCCATCATCGCGGCGGCGACGTCGCAACTTGCAATGATGCTGTACTGGGGGCTTGTGCTGGTGTGCATCAGGTAGGCTTCGTTGAAGAGGTGCCGGTCGAGCTTGGTCTCCTCCGAATCCTGCACCAGGACGTGGCTCGCCTGGCTGATCCCGGCAAGCAGCTTGTGGACCGACTGCGTGGCGTAGGTCACGGAATGCTTCATCCGGCCGCGCTTGCGCCCCATCGCGTGGTAGGTGCCGTAGAACGAGTGGAAGGCCGCATGTGGCAGCCAGGCCTCGTCGAAATGCAGATTGTCGACGTAGCCGTCGAGCATGCCCTTGATGGTCTCGGTGTTGTAGAGCAACCCGTCGTAGGTGGATTGCGTCAGCGTCATGACCCGCGGCTTGATCGCGTCGACGTCTACCCCCTTGAGCAGCGGGTTCGCCCGGATCTTGGCCTTGATCGCGGCGACCTCGAACTCGGACTGAGGGATCGGGCCGATGATGCCGTAATGGTTCCGGGTCGGTTTCAGGAACACCGGGATCGCGCCCGTCATGACGATCGCATGCAGGACCGACTTGTGACAGTTGCGGTCCACCAGGACCACATCGTCCGACGCCACCGTGTGGTTCCAGACGATCTTGTTCGACGTCGACGTACCGTTGGTGACGAAGAAACAGTGGTCGGAATTGAAGATCCGCGCGGCGTTTCGCTCGGATGCCCCGATCGCGCCGTTATGGTCGAGCAGCTGGCCCAGCTCCTCCACGGCGTTGCACACGTCGGCACGCAGCATGTTCTCGCCGTAGAACTGGTGATACATCTGCCCGATCGGGCTCTTCAGGAACGCGACGCCGCCCGAGTGCCCGGGACAGTGCCACGAATAGGAGCCGTCCTCGGCATAATCGAGCAGCGCCTTGAAGAACGGCGGCTGGATTCCCTCGAGATAGGTCTTGGCCTCCCGGACGATATGGCGCGCAACGAACTCCGGCGTGTCCTCGAACATGTGGATGAAGCCGTGCAGCTCGCGCAGGATGTCGTTCGGGATGTGCCGGCTGGTCTTGGTCTCGCCGTAGATGTAGATCGGCACGTCGGCATTCTTCCAGCGCACCTCCTCGATGAACTTCCGGAGGTTCAGCACCGCGGGATCGAGATCCGGTCCCGGCGTGAATTCCTCGTCGTCGATCGACAGCACGAAGGCGCTCGCGCGCGACTGCTGCTGCGCAAACTGCGACAGGTCGCCGTAGCTCGTGACGCCCAGCACGTCGAAATCCTCGTTCTCGATCGCCTGCGCGATCGCGCGGATACCCGAACCCGAGGTGTTCTCGGAGCGAAAATCTTCGTCGATGATGACGATGGGAAAGCGGAACTTCATAAGCCTATCCGAACGGGAAAAGGAGTGGATGGGAGAAACGCTGCCTGCCTCGTTTCGACCGTCATCCGGCTGGGCAGCAACCTAACAGATACCGCGCCGAACCGGAATCCCCGCGAACCGGCAAGCCGTTGCGGCGAAACGGGTTTCATTCACGGCAAACCGTCAGCGGGTACAAAAAAGACGCCCCGGAGGGCGCCTGAATATCGGAATCTTGGTTGCGGGGGCAGGATTTGAACCTGCGACCTTCAGGTTATGAGTGCGAAACATGACGCGTTTAAAATCAATATGTTAGAGATTTTTTGGCGAAAACGCATAGGTTGAGATGTGTAAGAATGTGTTAGCCGATGTGGGGCTATGTGTAAATGCGTTAAAAATTTTTGCGTCGATTTTGCGAACGACGCAAAATAACCTGACGGTCAGAGCGCCGGAACGATGTGTACGTTTCGTGTCTCGGGATCGATATAAGCGATGCGAATGCACTAACAATCAACCTGGACCACTCGGTGGGGGAAGGTCGAGGCCGGTACTCGACTGAGATTTGCTGCCTGTTGACCTCGTGACCTTGCCCCCTGAATTGCCGCCGTTTTGAAGTTAGGGTCTGTTTCTCAGAGAGGAGACGGGCCATGAGCGGAGCGCAGCATGATCCCGATCGCCTTGATCCGCCACGGGCCAACCGACTGGAATGCCCAACACCGGCTGCAGGGTCGCGCCGACCGGCCGCTTTCCGACGAGGGCCGGGCGGCCGTCGCCGGTTGGGCGTTGCCGGAGGCGTATCGGGACTTCGACTGGGTGGCGAGCCCGTTGCTGCGAGCCCGCGAGACCGCGTCGATCCTCGGCCTCGGCGTCTCGCGCATCGAGCCCGCCGTCATCGAGATGGACTGGGGCGACTGGGAGGGGCGCACCCACCCCGAACTTCACGAAATCTACGGCGAAGAGGTAGAGAGGCGTGCGGCCCTCGGCCTCGACCTCCGGCCTCACAACGGCGAGAGCCCGCGAGACGTTCGCGAACGCGTCGCAGCCTGGGCGCAGGGCATCGCGGAAACGGGCCGGCCGACGGGCGCCGTATGCCACCAGGGCATCATCCGCGCCGCGCTTTCGCTCGCCACCGGGTGGAGCATGGTCGGCACGCCTCCAGCGAATATGGACTGGTCCAGCCTTCATGTATTCAACGCTTGGGAGAGCGGCCGCTTCGAGATCTCCGAACTCAACATCAGCCTGCTTGCTTCGTGCGCGCGCGGGAGAAATGCCACGTGACCGTTCTTCATCGTCCGTCTCCTGATGACAGCCCCTAATATCAACTACGGGAACATACGGGGAGGAGGTCAGGCAGAATTTACAGCAGATGACGAACTATAATTATATTACTACAGTTTGCTCACTAAGCTCCGCCCTCTCTTTTTTGCGAAAATTTTGGCTAACAATTTTTATTGAGTAAATTCAATTCTAAGAACCGTTGAAGCTTGGTTTCCAGCTTTATCCCTTGCTCTTATCCGGACCGCGATGTTTCTAGTTCCCGCCGGCAGGTTTGCGGCCGTGAATTGCAACCGAGCGCTGGAAAAAACTAACCAATTAGGAATATTTTCTGCTGTGTTGCTAATCACCTCAAAACTGAGTGGCTCCCCAGGATTAGAATGCCGAAAAGTATCTTCGGGAACTTGATATACGAAACCCTGTACAGCAGACTGCTTTATTATCAAGGGCGGCAACTCTTTGCTCTGTATGACACCTCCCGTATTGGAAATCGGACTCCCTGGCTCGGAGTTGCTTATAGCAGCACCTGATATGGCCGCAAGGCCACCGGTATCTTGGCCGCCACCGCCGTCGCCGCCACCGCCGTTACCACCACCGTTGCCGCCACCGTCGCCGCCACCGTCGCCGCCACCGTTCCCACCACCGCCGTTGCCGCCGCCGCCACCGGAGCCGCCCTGCTGCGGACCAAGACCCTGACCCGCGCCTTGGCCAGGACCATTCCCGTCACCAGGACCGCCCGCACCCGCCCCAACACCTGCAACCTGGTTCGCGTCACCACCCGTATTGGCCCCGCCACCGTTCCCACCACCGCCGTTGCCGCCGCCGCCACCGGAGCCGCCCTGCT
>JAYOEF010000045.1:10368-21163 GCA_038106605.1 Alphaproteobacteria bacterium | reverse complement strand
ACGAACTTCACGCCCTCTTCCTCGGCGTACTGCACCTCGCGCCGCGAGCCCGGCATGTTGGCGCGGTCGCGCCGGTAGAGGCACTTGACCGACTTGGCGCCCTGGCGGACGGCGGTGCGGACGCAGTCCATCGCCGTGTCGCCGCCGCCGATGACGACGACGTTCTTGCCAGCGGCGTCGAGGTTGCCGGCCTCCACACCGTCGCCGAGGCCCCGGCGGTTCGACGAGATCAGGTAGTCGAGCGCGGGAACGACGTTCTCGAGGCCGACGCCCGGGACCTTGATGTCGCGCGCCTTGTAGACGCCGGTGGCGATCAGCACCGCGTCGTGCCGGTCGCGGATCTGCTGCAGCGTGGCGTCGCGCCCGACCTCGAAGCTTCGGTGGAAGACTATGCCGCCGCGCTCCAATAGCTCGACCCGGCGCTGGACGATCTCCTTCTCCAGCTTGAAGCTCGGGATCCCGTATATAAGGAGGCCGCCGATGCGGTCGTGGCGGTCGTAGACATGGACCTTGTAGCCGCGCCGGCGCAGCTGTTCGGCCGAGGCGAGGCCGGCCGGGCCGCCGCCGATGATGCCGACCGAGCGGTCGAGCTCGCGCGGCGGCGTGATCGGCTTCACCCAGCCGCGCTCGAAGGCGGTGTCGGTGATGTACTTCTCGACCGAGCCGATGGTGACGGTGCCGTGGCCCGACTGCTCGATGACGCAGTTGCCCTCGCACAGCCGGTCCTGCGGGCAGATGCGGCCGCAGATCTCGGGCATGTTGTTGGTCGCCGAGGAGACCTCGTAAGCCTCCTCAAGGCGGCCGGCCGCGGTCAGCATCAGCCAGTCGGGGATGTTGTTGTTGACCGGGCAGTGGACCTGGCAGAACGGGATGCCGCACTGGGAGCACCGGCTCGCCTGCTCGGTCGCCGCGTCCGGCGAGAACCGGCGGTAGATCTCCTCGAAGTCGGTGCGGCGCGCGTCGGCGCCCCGCTTTTCGGGCATCTTCTGCGCCACATCGACGAACTTGAGCATTTTGCTGGGCATATCTGTCCCCCTGCGTTCCCTCGTCCCGCGAAACGCACTCATCCGCTGCTTCGTTTTTGCGGTCGGGGACATGATAGACGATGACGTCCGGTCCCGCGACAAAAAAATGGAGCAAAGGTCAGGTTCTATTACCTAAATCCAGAGGCAATTTAGTTATCATGCCCTGACCTATCCCTGGCGAGAATTAACGACTCTCGGGATTGTCCCATTCCGGTACTAAATGCCGGATGGTGTCGATTCACCCCATGATGTAGATCATTCCCAAAATTCCATTCCCAACATCCATTCCCAACTGCCATTCATGGGGACGGGGGGATCGGGGGCACGAATGACGCTCATGCAGCTTGCGGTGATCGCGCTGATTCAGGGGATCACGGAATTCCTGCCGATCAGCTCTTCCGGACATCTCATCCTCATTCCCGCCGTTACCGGATGGAAGGATCAGGGGCTCCTGATCGACGTCGCCGTCCATGTCGGCACGCTCGGCGCCGTGATGGTCTATCTGTGGCGCGACGTCTGGCTGATGCTCCGCGGCATGTGGAAGCCGGGAAACATCCGCAAGAACCCCGGCCTTCGCCTGATCGCCCAGCTCGCGCTCGGCACACTGCCCGTGGTCATCGGCGGCGTGGTCTTCATGCAGACGGTGGGCGACGCGCTGCGCAGCGCCGTCGTCGTCGGCTGGGCGACGATCGGGTTCGGAATTCTGCTCTATTTCGCCGACCGCTTCACGGTCACGATCAACAAGCTCGAGCACATGACCTGGGGGCGCGCGCTGTTCATCGGCTTTTCGCAGATCGTCGCGCTGATCCCGGGGACCAGCCGGGCCGGCATCACCATCACCGCAGCGCGCTGGCTCGGTTTCGAGCGCACCGACGCGGCGCGATTCTCGATGCTGCTCTCGATCCCGACGATCATCGCCGCCGGCGCCGCCGCGACCTACGAGCTCGTCAAGGTCGGGACCGACGCCCTGAAATCCGAGGCGTTGATCGCGGGCGGCATGGCCTTCGTGACCGCTTTCGTCGCCATCGTGCTGATGATGGGCTGGCTGCGCCGGGCGAGCTTCACGCCGTTCGTCATCTACCGAATTCTGCTCGGCGCCGCGATCCTCGGCTGGGCCTATTCCTGAGGTAGGATGTAGCGAGGGGGTTCCGCGGCACGCCTCAGGTGTGCCAGACACCCCGGCGGTAGCGACGGAGATAGGTCGGCAGGATCGCCTCCAGCGACGTCGCCTCGACGGCGAGATCGTCGAGCCCCGGGAAATCCCCCGAGATCACGTTGTCGTGGCGGAGCAGGCGCACCTGGTCGCGCGTCAGGATCGGCAGCGGCGCGAGCTCGGTGACCGCGGCCTGCGCCATGGCGACCGGGAACGGCACCGGGACGAGGAGTCGCTTCCGGCCGATCTCGGCGAGGATCATCTCCATCAGCCGGCGGAAGGTGTAGACGCGCGGACCGCCGAACTCGTAGGTCGAGCCGGGCGCGCCCTTGCCGGCCGCGAGGGCGGCGAACGCGTCGGCGACGTCGCCGACATAGACCGGCTGAAAGCGGGTCTTGCCGCCGCCGATCAGCGGCAGCGCCGGCGCGAGCCGCGCCATCACGGCGAACCGGTTGAAGAAATCGTCCTCGGGTCCGAACACGAGGCTCGGGCGCACGATGGCTGCGGTCGGGAAGATTTCGCGCACCAGGGCTTCGCCCGCGCCCTTGCTCGCCGCGTAGAGCGAATCGGAGGCGGGATCAGCGCCGATCGCCGACATGTGGACGAGGCGCTCGGCGCCGGCGGCCTTCGCGGCGGCCGCGACGCGGCGCGCGCCGTCGACATGGACGGCGTTGAAGCTCTGCTTGCCGCCCGAAAACAGGACGCCGACGAGGTTGATCACGGTGTCCGCGCCGTCCACTGCGGCGGCGACCGAGGCGTCGTCCCGGATGTTGGCGGCGACCGGGGTGATCTGGCCGACATCGCCCATCGGCTTCAGGAAGTTGGCGCGCTCCGGAAGGCGCACCGCGGCGCGAACCCGCGCGCCCGAGCGGGCCAGTTCCCGCACCACGTACCGGCCGACGAAGCCCGAAGCGCCAAAAACGGTCACGACGTCCATTTTGAAGCCGCCCCTCCGCGATTTCCAATGCAGCACGGCTAATAAAGAGTGCCGCATAGGGCGTCAACCGAAACGGCGAAACCGGTTGACATCCGCGAAGGGCGATTGCATACCCTCGTCCCGTTTCACGATGCCCAGGTGGCGGAATTGGTAGACGCGCAGGTTTCAGGTACCTGTGGCCGCAAGGTCGTGGAAGTTCGAGTCTTCTCCTGGGCACCAAGACGGCCGGCGATCCGCCGAGCGAGCATTCACCGCCGCCCCTGAGGGCGCGGCCCCGACGGAGCGACGGTGTCGACAGAGCTCTATCACGGCGATCTTCCTTCCGGTCTCGATCTCGGTCCCGTCGTCGCCATCGACACGGAGACGATGGGGCTCAACCCCCACCGCGACCGGCTCTGCCTCGCCCAGCTGTCCTCGGGCGACGGCAACGCCCACCTGGTGAAGTTCGGCCCCGGGCCGATAGATGCGCCGAACCTGTGCCGCCTCCTCGCCGATCCCGACGTGATCAAGCTGTTCCATTTCGGCCGGTTCGACATCGCCGTGCTGAAACATGCCCTCGGGGTGACGGCGAAGCCGGTCTACTGCACCAAGATCGCTTCCAAGCTGGTGCGCACCTATACCGACCGCCACGGGCTCAAGGAGCTCTGCCGCGAGCTGATCGGCGTCGATCTCTCCAAGGAGCAGCAGTCTTCGGACTGGGGCGCGGCCGAGATCAGCGAGCAGCAGCGGGCCTACGCCGCCTCCGACGTGCTCCATCTGCACGCGCTGCGGGCGCGGCTCGACGACATGCTGGCGCGCGAGGGCCGGACGGAGATCGCCCGGGCCTGTTTCGAGTTCCTGCCGGTGCGGGCCGAACTCGATCTCGCCGGCTGGCCGGAAATCGACATTTTCGAGCACTAGGCCATTCGCTTGGCCGTTCCGGCCCCGACTGCGGGCCGGGCGGAGGCGTGCCCGCGGGCGGCGACTGCTTAAAAGGTCGCCGGAATCGGCGGATTCGGTTAGCATAAGCGATTGAAAACTCTGGAACTGCGATGGCGCAAACGGAAAATCAGGTGCTTGACGAAGCCGACGCCGACGACGAGGCGGCGCGCGAGAGCGCGCGCCGGGTCCTCGCGACCGAGATGGAGGGGCTCCGCGCCCTGTCCGCGGCGCTCGACGGCAACTTCGCGCGCGCTGTCCGGCTGATCGGGGCCGTGACCGGCCGCGTGATCGTCACCGGCATGGGAAAGAGCGGCCATGTCGCCAACAAGATCGCGGCGACGCTCGCCTCGACGGGCACGCCCGCGCAGTACGTCCATCCGGCCGAAGCGAGCCACGGCGACCTCGGCATGATCACGCCGTCCGATGCGGTGCTGGCTCTGTCGAACTCGGGCGAGACGGCGGAGCTCTCCGACATCGTCGCCTACGCCAAGCTCCGCAGGATTCCCCTGATCTCGATCACCGGCCGCGCCGACAGCGTGCTCGCGCGCGCCGCCGACGTCTCGCTCGTCATCCCGGACAGTCCCGAGGCGTGTCCGCTGAACCTCGCGCCGACGACGTCGACCACCGTGATGCTCGCGCTCGGCGATGCGATCGCCGTCGCGCTTCTCGAACGCCACGGCTTCTCGCCCGACGACTTCCGCATGCTCCATCCGGGCGGGCAGCTCGGCTCGCGGCTGACGCGCGCCGTCGACGTGATGCGCACCGGCGCGGAAATGCCGCTCGTGAAGACGCGGACGCCGATGACCGAGGCGATCATCGAGATGACGGCGAAGCGGTTCGGCTGCGTCGGCGTGCTCGACGGCGACGGGCTCCTCGCCGGGATCATCACCGACGGCGACCTTCGGCGCCACATGGAGAACGACATCCTCGCGATGACCGCGGCCGAGGTGATGACCACCGGCCCGAAGACGGTCGCCGACGACATTCTCGCTGCCCAGGTTCTCGGCATGATGAACGACAACAAGATCACCTGCGTCTTCGTCGTCCGGGACGGAAAGCCGCTCGGGATCGTGCACATCCACGATGTGCTGCGGATCGGCCTTTCCTGACAGATGACGATGGCGCGACGCGACATTCGCGAGGATGCAGATCGTCCCGGTGTCGCACGTCCGGCCGGTGCCGCGGGCGACCCGCCGCAGCGCTACCGTTCGAGCTACAGCCGCTTCGTGCTCCTCGCCAAGGTCGTCCTGCCGCTGATCGCGGGCCTCATCGTCGTGCTCGTCGTCGTCTGGCCCGAACTCAAGGGCCAGCCCGAGGGGTTCCACCTCGGCGTCTCCGACATCCGCGTCGAGACGGCGGGCGGCCAACGCCTCGTAAACGCGCGCTTCACCGGGCTCGACGGCGCCAACCGCCCGTTCTCGGTGACCGCGGAATCGGTGCTGCAGTCGGCGGACGGCAAGGGCCTGTTCGACCTGAAGCAGCCCAAGGCCGACATCACCCTCGATGGCAGCCGCTGGGTCGCGCTCACCGCGCCCGAGGGCACGTACCGCCGCGACAGCCAGCTTCTCGATCTCCGCGGCGGCGTGGATCTCTTCCACGACGACGGCTACCAGTTCCGCACGGCGACGGTGGACGTGGATTTCGCCAAGGGCACCGCGATCGGCAACGAGCCGGTGCACGGGCAGGGGCCGTTCGGCACGATCGACGGCGAGGGCATCGACATCATGGACCGCGGTGATCGGATCCTCGTGAAGGGGCGGTCGCGCCTGGTGCTCTATCCCGATTCGCCCAAGCCCGCCGACAAGCCCCAGGGCAAACCTGCCGACAAGCCCAAGGGCAAGCTCCAATCCAAATCGGGTGCAAAGAAATGAGGGCGCCTCTCGCCGCAGCGCTGCTCCTCGCAGGCACCATCGCGATCCCGATCACCGGCGCCGGCGCGCAGAGCATCGGCCTGCCCAACCAGTCGAACGGCCGGCCGGTCGAGATCACCGCTGACCAGGGCATCGAGTGGCAGCAGAAGGCGCAGACCTACATCGCCCGCGGCAACGCGCGCGCCGCCCAGGGCGACGTCGCGGTCTATGCCGAGCGGCTCACCGCATATTACCGGGACGCTGACGGCGGCAGCACGTCGGTCTGGCGCATCGACGCCGAAGAGGCGGTGCGGATCGAGACGCCGACGCAGAAGGCCTATGGCGACAAGGGCGTCTACGACGTCGAGAACGGCATCCTCGTGCTCACGGGGCGCAACGTCCGCATGATCACCGAGACCGACCGGATCACCGCGCGCGACAGCCTCGAATACTGGGACAAGAAGAGCCTTGCAGTGGCCCGCGGCAATGCCGTCGCCACCCGGGGCGACAACACGCTCCGCGCCGATGTGCTCAGTGCCCATTTCATCAAGGGCAGGGACGGCGCGTCGCGGGTCAAGCAGATCGACGCGTTCGACAACGTCGTGATCACCACGCCCGACGAAATCGTGCGTTCCCAGCGGGGCGTGTACGATGTCGAAACCGGGATGGCGACGCTGACCGGATCGGTTAAGATCACGCGAGGTGAAAATCAGCTGAACGGCGAGTATGCCGAAGTCGATCTGAACACCGGGGTGAGCCGTCTTTTCGGGCGCGGAAAAGGCGGCGTTCAGGGCATCTTCGCTCCTGAGAAACCGGCGCCCGGGAAGCCGGGCGAAGGCGGATCGACCAGACAGGGGGTTCGGTGAAAGAGCCTGACGAATACCGCGCCGGCCGGTCCGGCGAGAAGACCGCGCGCGCGACGCAGGGCGAGGGCCCGAGGCTCGTCGCCGAGAATTCCGGCCTCTACGTGCACAAGATCGGCAAGCGCTACAAGAAGCGGCCGGTCCTACGCGAGGTCAGCCTGCATCTGAACCGCGGCGAGGTCGTCGGCCTGCTCGGCCCGAACGGCGCGGGAAAGACCACCTGCTTCTACATCGTCACCGGGCTGATCGCGGCCGACTACGGCTCGATCGTGCTCGACGGGCACGACGTCACCGGCCTGCCGATGTACCGCCGCGCGCGGCTCGGCATTGGCTACCTGCCGCAGGAGGCGTCGATCTTCCGCGGCCTCTCGGTCGAGAACAATATCCGCGCAGTGCTGGAGGTCGGCGAGCCGAACCCGGCGCGGCGCGAGGCCAGGCTAGAGGAGCTCCTCGCCGAGTTCTCGGTCAGCCATCTCCGGCGCACGCCGGCGCTGGCGCTGTCGGGCGGCGAGCGGCGGCGCGTCGAGATCGCGCGCGCGCTTGCCTCGCAGCCCAACTTCATGCTGCTCGACGAGCCCTTCGCCGGCATCGACCCGATCGCCGTCGAGGACATCCGCACGCTCGTCACCCATCTGAAGGACCGCGGCATCGGCGTCCTGATCACCGACCACAACGTCCGCGAGACGCTCGATATCGTGGACCGAGCCTATATTCTGCACGACGGCGCCGTTCTCATGGAGGGCGCGCCGTCCGAAATCGTTGCGCACAAGGACGTGAGGCGTGTTTACCTTGGCGAAAGATTCAGCCTGTAAAAATTTCGCTAAGTGTATGTAGGATAAGCATTAATGGCGCTCGGACCTCGTTTGGACCTGCGGCAGAGCCAATCGTTGGTGATGACGCCGCAGCTGCAGCAGGCAATCAAGCTGCTGCAGATGTCCAACGTCGAGCTTTCGGAATACATCGAACAGGAGATCGAGCAGAACCCGTTGCTCGAACGTGAGGATTCCGAGGGCGGCCTCGAGGCCGAGGCGCCGGCGCAGGAGGCCCAGGACTACGCGGAGGGCGGCGACGCGGAGACCTCGGGCGGCGACGACTTCGAGGGCGAGACGCTGAGCCGGGACGATCCGGCCTATGACGATTACGAGGCGTTGCCCGACTCCTCCGACCACGCCACGTCGGCCAGCATGGGCGACGACGACCGCGCGCTCGATACCGACTACGAGAACGTCTACGAGCCCGAATCCGCGTCCGACGGCGCGCCGGGGGACGGCGATTCGCTGATGTGGAACGCGACGGGCTCCGGCGGCTTCGACGACGACATCAGCGGTCTCGAGAACATCGCCGCCGAGGAGCTGACCCTCCGGGAGCACCTGATCGGGCAGATCAACGTCGACTTCGAAGATCCCGCCGAGGCGATGATCGCCGGGCGCCTGATCGACATGCTCGACGACAACGGCTGGCTGCGGGGCGAGCTGGAGCCGGTGGCGATCGCCCTCGGATGCGACCTCGCGCGCGTCGAGGCGACGCTCGCCAAGTGCCAGCGGCTCGACCCGCCCGGCATCTTCGGGCGCAGCCTTGCCGAGTGTCTCGCGCTCCAGCTGCGCGAGAAGAACCGTCTCGATCCGGCGATGCAGGCGCTGCTCGACAATCTCGAACTGCTCGCGCGCCGCGAGTTCTCGCAGCTCCGGCGCCTCTGCGGCGTCGACAACGAAGACCTCCTCGAGATGGTCACGGAGATCAAGGAGCTGAACCCGCGCCCGGCGTCGGCGTTCGACCACCAGGTCGCGCAGCCGGTGGTGCCCGACGTGTTCGTGCGCCGCGATTCCGCAGGCTGGGTGGTCGAGCTCAACAACGACACGATGCCGCGCGTTCTCGTGAACAGCCGCTACTACTCGGTGGTACGCAAGCACGCGCGCTCGAAGGTCGACAAGGAGTATCTGAGCGACCGGTTCCAGTCGGCGAACTGGCTGGTGCGCGCACTCCATCAGCGCGCCGAGACGATCCTCAAGGTTGCAACGGAGATCGTCGCCCAGCAGGAGGCATTCTTCGAGAACGGCGTCGAGTTTCTCAAGCCGCTGACGCTGCGCGACATCGCCGAGGTCGTCGGTGTGCACGAGAGCACGGTGAGCCGCGTAACCGCCAACAAGTATCTCGGGATGAGCCGCGGCATCTTCGAGATGAAGTATTTCTTCAACTCGGCAATCGGCCAGAGCAACGTCGGCGAATCGCGCTCGGCCGAGGCGATTCGCTTCCGTATCAAGTCGCTGATCGACAACGAGGCTCCGGAGGCGATTCTCTCCGATGACAGGATCGTGGAAATCCTGCGCGAGGACGGCATCGACATCGCGCGGCGCACCGTCGCCAAGTACCGCGACGCCATGCGGATTCCGTCGTCGGTGCAGCGCCGCCGCGAAAAGGCGCTCCACGCCTGACCGCTGATTTTCGGGACGCCGCTGCTGTCCCCGACGCCTATTGACTCGCCTCTATCCGGTGTTATTTTCCGCCGCCTTGTATTCGGGGCGCGTGCGCCGCACAATGAGCATTCCGGGAATGCCCGGACAGTACGCCGGCACGAACGGGCAAACGGCCCCAGACCGCAGATTGTTGCAGATGCAGGTTACGGTTTCAGGAAAACAGGTAGACGTCGGCGAGGCCTTTCAGGCCTATGCCGAGGAACACCTCAACGATATCGTCTCCAAGTATTTCGACCACGGAATCGAATCGAACGTGACCGTATCCCGGTCGCGGCTCGGGTTGCGGGTCGACATCACCGTCCATGCCGGTCGCGGCGTGGTGGTCCAGTCCCACGGCGAGGCGGACGTCGCCCATCCCGCGTTCGAGATGGCGCTCGACCGTATCGCCAAGCGTCTCCGGCGCTACAAGCGCCGCCTGAAGGACCACCACCGCAAGGAACGGTCGGAGGCGAAGCAGAACGGCTTCGTGGCGCAGCGCTACATCATCGCGTCTGCGGATACGGCGCCCGAAGACGGGGAAGATGAGTCAGAGGAGCTCGGCGAGAACCCAGCGGTGATCGCGGAGATGACGACGGAGATCGAAAGCCTTTCGGTCGCCGAGGCGGTAATGCGAATGGATCTTGCCGATCGCTCCGCGCTGATGTTCCGCAATGCCGGCAACGGCCGGCTGAACGTGGTCTACCGGCGCCGCGACGGAAACATCGGCTGGATCGATCCCGGAACAGGCGCTCCGTCGGCTTGACGGCGCTGAGGATCTAGAATGGAAATCGAAGATATCCTGAACGAGAGCTGCGTCGTCACCTCGCTGAAGGCGACCAGCAAGAAACACGCGCTGCAGCAGCTCGCGGCCCGCGCGGCGAAGGCGACCGGCATCGACGAGCGCCAGATTTTCGACGTGCTGCTGGAGCGCGAGCGCCTCGGCACCACCGGCGTCGGCAGCGGCATCGCGATCCCGCACGGCAAGCTGCCCGAGCTCAAGGGGCTGTTCGGCTGCTTCGCGCGGCTCGACGAGGCGGTGGATTTCGATGCGGTCGACGGCCAGCCGGTCGACCTGATCTTCCTTCTTCTGGCACCCGAGTCGGCGGGCGCCGACCATCTCAAGGCGCTCGCGCGCATCTCGAGGGTGCTCAGGAACGCGGCGAGCTGCGACAAGCTCCGGTCCGCGCCGACTGCCGCGGCGGTCTACGATCTGCTGACGGCCGACGCGCAGAGCCGCGCGGCCTGATACGGTCCTCTCGGAATTTACCGCAAGGGTGACGGCCGCAGCCGGTCAGTGGACGCTGACCGGCTCCAGGTCGTGCTGACGGACCGCCGCGAAGGCCACGTCGCGGCCGTTCTGGATGCTGGCGATCTGGGTGCCGTCGGCGGCGTGCACGGTGAAGACGGTGGTGCCGTCGACGTCCACCGGCTTCACGTACGCCAGCTGGTGCATGCCGAGGACGGTGAAGTCCTGCACCGACATTGGCGCCATTCTCTGTTCGCTGGTCTGCATTTCAACTACTCCTTCTGGCCGCACCCTGTCGCGGGGTGCGGGACACTCTGCAGGTCTCTGCCGCGTCCGCTCAGGACGCT
>JAYOEF010000045.1:0-10268 GCA_038106605.1 Alphaproteobacteria bacterium | reverse complement strand
CTCAGGACGCCTTCTCCTCCGGCTCGACGTCGATCGCCTTGAGGTTCGGGCGCCGGGCGCCGGCCTTGCTCCGGATTTCGACGTTCCGCGACCGGGTCTCCGCCGGCGGCCGCTTGAGGTCGACGTGAAGGAGACCGTTGTCGAGCTCGGCGCCCATGATCTCGATGCCGTCGGCGAGGACGAACGATTTCTGGAACTGCCGCGCCGCGATGCCGCGGTGCAGGAATTCCCGCTCGGGGTCGTCCTGCTGGCGCCCGCGGATCACGAGCTGCGTGTCCTCGACGGTCACGGAGAGCTCGTCCTGCGAGAAGCCGGCGACGGCGAGCGTGATCCGGATGTCGTTTTCGCCGATGCGTTCGATGTTGTAGGGCGGATAGCCGTCGGACGAGGCCTTCGACACGCGGTCGAGCGCGCGTTCGAGATCGTCGAATCCCAGAAGGAAGGGGCTGTTAAAAAGCGAGAGGCGTGCCATGTCTATCCTCCTCGAATGAGCGAGAATACCGTTTCCCGGGCCCGTCAGCGGCACCCGACACGCGGAATATGGTTGCGGAACCCGGCATATTCAAGTGCGGGCCCGCCCGCCGTCACTCGCGCTCGGCCCGGGGCATCAGGTGCCGGGCCGCGGCGTCGTGGGCCTCGGCGGCCTGCTCCTTGAGCGATTTCTCGGCCGAGACCATGTAGGACAGAAGCGTCTTCACCGACCATTCGCGCTCGACGCGCTCGCAGAACTCGGGGTCGAGCATCAGGCCGCGCACCTTCACGTACTGCACGAATTCGAGGAGGCTTCCGTATCCGTCGATCAGCCCCTGGAGGTCGACAGGGATGTCCGATGCCGCGATCCGGCGTTCGGACGCGGCGGACGCGGCGGACGCGGCCGGCGCGACGGTCTCGTCGGCGGGCGTGTCAGCCTGTGCGGCGCCGCCCGACGCGATGGCGCGGAACTGCGCTTCGAGCAGCGTGATCTTCTCGAGCCACTCCGAGCGCTGCGGCAGCATCCGTTCGACAACGGCGACCGTCAGCGAGAGGCTGGCGGCGATGATGCTGCAGACGAACCGGCGGGCAAGTGCGTAGAAGTCCATTGGTCGGAGAGTCCCTGCGGGAATACGCGAAGCCGCCATAAAATCCGCCCAGGCTGAATAAACCATTAATCGCTCCTTATCGTCACGAGACTGTCTAAAATTTTAGGTAAAATAAAGAACAAACAATCTAAATACACAATCGTATTATAAAAGAATCCGAAGTTAAAATAACGGAACGTAAAAAAGATACGAGGAAAATAGATATACTTTAAGATGTAAATGGAGTGGTCGCCAAAATGGAAACCCGTCATTCCGCCGCCGTCCGCTTGCTGGCACGTCCGGATCCCCGTCTCGTGCTTTGGGCGCTCTCGGCCTACCTCTTCGTGCTCGGCGGGGTCTTCGTCGCTCTCTGACCGCGTCCGCTGACAGCGTCCTCCGGACGCATCAGCGGCGCCGCGCCTGGACCACGTATATCGGGTCCGTGAGCCCCGGCGCGGGCGAGAGATCCAGCCGTTCGGGACCGGCGAACCCGCCGGCCCGGGCGATGTACTCGGCGACGAGGGCACCATGCCCCTCGTCGCCGAGCGCCCGCCACAGCGCGATCGCCTTGGTCGGAAACATACGGTCCGAGAAGGACACCGCGAGGGTCCCGCCGGGCCGCAGCACGCGCGCAATCTCCGTCATCACCTCCACCGGCCTCGTCAGGTACTGGACCGACACCGCGATCAGGCAGGCGTCGAACGTGCCGTCCGAGAAGGGAAGCGCAGGGTTCTCGTTGAGGTCCCGGACGATGCGCTCGTCGAGCCGGGAATTGGCCTCGAGTTCGGTCATGTTCATACCGAGCCCGGCGACGTGCGCGGGCCGGAGCGCGCGCGGCAGGTGCGACACGCAGCTCGACATCAGGTCGAGAATGCGGTCGCCGTCCTTCAGGATGCGGTCGTAATGGGCGGACAGCGCGGCGATGGCGTCGTCGTCGATGTGGGTGACGATGCGCGCCGGCGTGTAGAAGACACCGTCCGGCGATTCGTCCATGCGGGCGAAGTGGCCCGGTTCGAAGGCCGGCCGGTGTTCGGCCCGTTCGCGGTCCTCTGCCACCGCGGCCCCGGTCTCAGAAGTCTCCGCCCATGGCGCGGCGGGCGAAATACTCCCAGGCGCGTTCCATGGCGAGCGGACCGACAAGCGTCTCCGGGGTAAGCTCGATCTCCGCCGGGCTCAGGTACTTCACCTCGCCGAGCGGCATGGCCTGCAGCTGGAGCTTGGCGTTGACCTGGGTGTAGATCGCGGTCAGCACGGCTTCCTTGATGCCGCCCGCGGCGATCGCACAGCCGTGGCCCCGCATCAGCACGACCCGCGCCGTCCCCATCTTCTCGGCGAGGTCGCGGCCCTGCTTCATGTTGGTGACGAGGAGCGACGTGGCGCCGAAATTGTCCTCGATGTCCCAGACGGGCACGTGCGCGCCCATGACGCCGGTGACGTGCATCAGCGGCTTCAGCGGCGTCTTGGTTATGCTGAACGGGATGACGGCGTGCGAATGGTTGTGCACCACCGACATGATCTCCGGACGCGCCTCGTAAATGCCGCCGTGGATGTGGCGCTCGGCGTAAGGCTTCCGCGTGTCGCCGCCGACGACGTCGCCCTCGATCGTGAACTCCATGATGTCGTCCATCGTCACCAGCTCCGGGCTGCGCGACCGCGACATCAGGTACCGGCCGGGATTTTCGGGATGACGGACGCTGACGTGACCGAACGCGTCGACGACGTCCTCGTGGGCGAGGATCCTGTTGGCGACGACGATCTCGCGCAGCGCCTCGATGAGGGCGGATTTCATTCGGCGGTCTCCCTGTTGCGTCCGGTGCCGTTCTAGCACGGGCCGCGGAGGGCGCTAAGGGGCGAAGCGCCGCGGCCGGGGAAGGAGGCGGGCTCTCTATGCGGCCGTGAGACTGCCTCTTTCCGGGCGCCCGCCAGGTCGTTTATTTCAGTGCGACCACGAGGTCGTTTATTTCAGTGCGACCACGAGGTCGTTTATTTCAATGCGACCACGAGGTCGTTTATTTCAATGCGACCACGAGGTCGCGGAGCGTCGCGTTCTCGCTCTCGAGTTCGCCGAGGCGGAAGCGGACGACGTCGCGGATGCTGATCATGCCGTCGAGGCGGCTGCCGTCGACGACCGGCACGTGGCGGATGTTTCTGCTGCTCATGATCTCCGCCAGCTCCTCGACGGAGTGCTTCGGCGAGCAGCTGATGACCGTGCGGGTCATGACGTCGTCGACGCTGCAGTCGGTTCCTGCCGCCGCCGTACTGTAATAGCGGGCGACGTCGCGTTCGGACAGGATGCCCACCATCGATCCCGCCTCGTCGCAGACGACGAGCGCGCCGATCCCGTGCGCGACGAGCTCGCGCGCCGCATCGCGGAGCGGCGACCCCGCCCGCACCGACGCGACGTCGGATCCCTTGATGTCCAGTATTTCTCTAACACGCATGTCCGTTTCTCCCCGATCGGCTTACATCGTTCCCGACATGAGCTCGTCGATCTGACCCAAGAGTTCGTTCATTTCCGCCCGTGTGACGTCCGGCGCGCCGGACTCCTCTCCGGCGCCGGTGCCCGCCGCGGCGGTCGTCGCCGCTTCGAGGGCGACGGCATCGCCCCGGCCGCAGGTCCGCCGCAGAACCGCCGCGAGAACGCCGGGATCGATCGGCTTGGCGACATAGTCGTTCATGCCCGCGGCCAGATATTCGTCGCGGTCCGACGCCAGGGCATTCGCGGTGAGGGCGACGATCGGAACGCCGCCCCGTTCCCCGGGCAGCTTCCGGATCTTCTTCGCCGCGTCGACGCCGCTCATGTTCGGCATCTGGATGTCCATCAGAACGACGTCGTAGCGGTTGCGCGTCACCATCATCAGCGCCTCGATGCCGTCGTTCGCGATGTCGACCCGGTGGCCGGCGCGCAGGAGCATGGCGAGCGCAACCTTCTGGTTCACGAGGTTGTCCTCGGCGAGAAGGATGTCGAGGCCGCCGGCATCGTGCCCGGCTTCGGTATCGCCGGTCCCGGCGCTGCCGGCCCGCATGTCGGCCGCCGGTCTGTTCTCGATGAAGGCCGAGAGGCGGCTCGGGCGCACAGGCTTGGCGAGATAACCGGCGAGGCCCGGGTTGAGCGTGACGGCGGCGCGCCCCGGGAGCCCGCGGTTCACCAGCAGGAGGCGGCGCGCGCCGTCGGCCGCTGCAGAGCCGGCGAGCGTTTTGAAGACGGCGGTGCCGCTCGCGCCGTCCGCATCCTGGTCGACGATGATGCAGTCGTACCGGTGTCCGCCGTCGAGGACCGCCTCAAGCTCGCCCGCGGCGCATGTTTCGACGGCGTGCCCGAAGGCGCCGACCTGCCGGCGCAGGAGCCCGAGAAGGAACGCGTTACCGCTGACCGCGAGAACCGTCCGGCTGCGGGGCGCCTCCGCCTGCCCGTCGTCCGGTTCGGCCCTGCGGAGGGGCAGTTCGAACCAGAACGTGCTGCCGCTGCCTTCGCTGCTGTCTACGCCGATGCTGCCGCCCATGAGCTCGATCAGCTGGCGGGAAATGGCGAGACCGAGGCCGGTTCCGCCGAATCGGCGCGTGGTCGACGCATCGGCCTGGACGAACTTCTGGAACAGCTTCGACTTCGCCGCGTCGCTGAGCCCGATCCCGGTATCAGTCACCTCGACCCGCATGTTCAGCTGCTCGCGGTCGCGGGACACGACGTCGGCGGAGACCTTCACCGAGCCGCTTGGCGTGAACTTCACGGCGTTGCTGCAGAGATTGAGTACGACCTGGCGCAGGCGTCCCGGATCGCCGATCAGCGGGTCGTTCAGCTCCGGCGCGACGAATACGCCGATGTCGAGGTTCTTGTCGCTGGCGAGCGTGTCGATCAGGTCGATGGCGCCCTCCATCACCTCGGCGACCGACATCGGAACCTTCTCGATTTCGAGCCGTCCGGCCTCGAGCTTCGAGAAGTCCAGGATGTCGTTGAGGATGGTCATCAGCGCGTCGGCCGACGTCGAGATCACGTCGAGCTGGTCGCGCTGGTCTTCGTCGAGCTCCGAATCCTGCAGCAGGCTCGTCATGCCGAGGATGCCGTTCATCGGCGTGCGGATCTCGTGGCTCATGGTCGCGAGGAACTCGGACTTCGCGCGGGTCGCGCTTTCCGCCGCGTCGGCCGCCTGCTCGGCATCCGCCTTGGCCATGCGGAGAGAATATTCGAACTGCTTGCGCTCGCTGATGTCCTGCACGATGGCGGCGAACAGCGGCGGGTTCTCCGCAGGCATGTAGAGGAGGTTGACCGAGGCGTTGTAGAAGCTGCCGTTGCGGCGGCGGAACAGCGCCTCGATGCGCAGTTCGGATTTCCGGCCGTCGCGGAGCTGGTCCAGCATCCGCTGGAAGGCGTCGCCGGTGAAGTCGGGCGAGATGTCGGCCGGCGTCAGCCCGGCGAAATCGGGCGCTTCGTAGCCGAGGTTGGAGCGGCCCGCCCGGTTGACCTCGAAGAAGCGCTGCGAGTCCGCGTCGAACAGGAAGACCTCGTTCGACGACTCGTCGACGATGCGGCCGAGGCGGGCGCCGATGCGTTCCGCCTGCTTGTGGAGAGACAGGTCGCGGTTGATGACGAGGCGGCCGTCCCGGTCCTCCCACCGGACCGGGAAGCCGGCGCCCTCGCACTCGACGATCGTGCCGTCGAGACGCCGCCGGCGGGTCTCGACCCATCCGCTGCCGGTCCGCGTTGCCGTCCCCCTGTCGCGGATGCTCTTGGTTTCGGCGTCGTCCGGATCGTCGAACTCTTCGGCCCGGAGTCCGATCAGGTCTTCGGGCGATGCCGCGCCCAGGAGATCGGCCGCCGCCCGGTTCGCGAAGACGACGACGCCGTCGACGAGGACGCGGATCGCGTCCGGCGTGCTTTCGACGAGCCGCTGGTAACGGGTCTGGCTTTCCTCGAGCTTCCGCTGTGCATCGAGACGCTCTGTGAGGTCGCGGGTGAAGAGAAGGTGCGCCGGGCGGCCCTCCCATTCGATCGGGATCGCGGCGGATTCGACCGGCGTGACGCCGCCGTCGAGCCGGATGCGAGACGTCCGGCGCCAGCCGTTGGTAAGATTGCGGTCGAGCCGGGCGGAGAGCGCGCGGATCGCTTCCCTGTCTTCCGGCGGGGCGAAGTCGGCCTTGCGCCCGATCAGCTCTTCGGCGGACCCGGCGCCGAGGATCTTCGTCTCGGCCTTGTTGACGTATGCCACCAGACCGTCCCTGTTGATGCGCACGCCGTCCGGGATCAGCTCGAGAACGGCGCGGTACTGCTCTTCCTTGCGGCGCAGCGCGCGTTCCATCTCGATTCGCTCTGTCTGGTCGGTGAACGCGATCACGACGCCCGCCTCGCCGTTCCATTCGAACGGCGTGGAGACGGATTCGCCCATGAAGTTGCCGCCGTCCTTGCGCAGCATCAGGAACTGGGCGGCATCGTTCGCGATCCCGTTGCGGATGTTGACGTCGCGGTTCCGCATGACCCGTTCGCGTTCCGACGGATCGACGATATCGAGGACGGAGCGGCCCAGTATGTCGTCGAGCCCGTCGTATCCGAGGGCGGAGAGGGCCGCCTTGTTGGCGTACACGATGCGCAGGCCGACGCAGACCACGGAGGCATAAGGCATCGCCTCGAACAGGGCGCGGTGCTTCTCCTCGCTCTCGCGGATGGAATGGAGGAGGCGGAGCTGGCCGTCCACGTAACGGCGATAGACCATGACGAGCGCGGCGCCGAATACCGCGATCACGATGAATCCCGCGAGCTTGGCGATGCGCGTCTTGTACCCGATCGTCGCGTCGAGGGCGGTGACGTCGACCATGGTCTCGACAACGCCGGCGAAGCCGTATTCCCGCTCGATCGGCACCCGCGCCTCGCCGTAGACCCGGCGTTCGCCGTTCCGCGTCGAGACCGCCTCGACGATGCGGGCGACTTCGCCGCCGCGGGCGAGCCGCTTCATCTCGTCCTGCCGCGGCGCCAACCGGCCGATTTCGTCCACGTTGGAGGAGAATGCGATCGTTCCGTTGGTCATGACGAAGCGGTAGCCGAAGACATTGCCCGCGCGGCTGGCGCCGAATAGCAGGGCGCGGTCTTCTTCGCTCAGCGGCCAGCCGGCGAGAAGCTCATCGAGCCCGGTCATCTCGTTGCGGATATGGCTCGCCCAGGCCCGCGACCGCTCCGAGGCCTCGTCCGCGAGGATGCGCCGCGCGCCCATGTCGAGCGCCAGCCAGAGCGCGCACATCAGCGCGACGCCGATCAGGGCGGCCACCGCGGCGAAGCGGCGCTGGTTCGGAACGGGCGCAGGCGCGGCGGGGCCGGCGCCCGCGTTCGGCGGGGTCATGTCTCTGCGATCCGGTGGTGCGCGATCTCCGCCAGACTATGCGCGAGGGTTTAAACCGCGTTGAAGGAACGTGGTTAACGGAGGGTGAAGGGGACGCGCACGGCCGGCCGAGAAGGGGCCTTGACCGGGCCCTTCGCCGGGCCCCGAAAACGAAAAGGGGCCCGGCTTTGCGCCAGACCCCTTCCGTCAACTTGGTGGAGCCAAGGGGAGTCGAACCCCTGACCTCTTGAATGCCATTCAAGCGCTCTCCCAACTGAGCTATGGCCCCGAATTCGTATCGCGCCCCGCGTCGGGAAGGCAGGGTCTGCCGGGCGGCGCGCACTTTATTGAAAGCGTGGGGTGCGCCGCAACCGGAAAATGATGCAGGACGTTTAGGGCTCGCGGTCCTCGTCGTCCTTCGCGTTCTCCATCACTTCGGAGACGTCGGGATCCTCGTCGTCTATCTCGTCCGTGGACTCGATGAGGTCGTCTCCGTCGTCGTCCTCGATCTCGATATCGTCGTCGAGATCTTCATCGATCTCGATATCCTCGGAATCCGCCGCGACCGGCACCGGCACGGGCGCTTTCGCCTTGGCCGCGCTCGCCGCCGCACGGGCGCGCCGCGGGCGGACGAGCGCCAGCGGATCGAACTCGGTTTCGCACTTGGGGCAAACGATCGGTTCGCGCTGCATGTCGTAGAACCGGGCGCCGCAGCTCAGGCACGTCCGCTTCAGGCCCCATTCCGGCTTCGCCAACGCTGGCCTCCATCGGTCTGTCTGTAATTGGACGGGAGCCTTTGCCATGTTCGGCACTGTCTGTCAAAACCAAAATCGCGGGATGCTTGCGCAATGTCCCAATTGTGCTAGAGACCGGCTCCGCAGCCGTCCACGCCGCGCTCTCCGCGCCGCCGGGAGCGAAGCTGCGGCATATTGACGTCGCGGCCCCGCGGGGCGGCAGCAAGGCGGGATCGGATCGTGTCGTCTCTCACTGCAAAACCCTCGAAGGCTCTCGCCGGCGCCATCGGCGTGCCGGGCGACAAGTCGATCTCCCACCGCGCCCTGATGATCGGCGCGAGCGCGGTCGGCGAGACGCGGATCGAAGGCCTGCTCGAGGCGGAGGACGTGCTCAACACCGCCGCCGCCCTGCGTGCGCTCGGCGCGGGCGTCAGGAAGGACGGTGCCGCCTGGATCGTCACCGGCACCGGCGTCGGCGGCTTCTCCTCGCCGGATGACGTCATGGACCTCGGCAATTCCGGGACCTCGGCGCGCCTGCTGCTCGGGCTGATGGCGACGCAGGATCTCACCGCGACGGTCACGGGCGATGCCTCTCTCCGCCGCCGCCCGATGGAGCGTGTGACGGTTCCGCTGGCGCAGATGGGCGCGGCCTTCGAGGCGCGCGACGGCGGGCGCATGCCGCTCACCGTGCGCGGCACGGGAGAGCCGATTCCGATGACCTACGAGGTGCCGGTGCCGTCGGCGCAGGTGAAGTCGTCGATCCTGCTCGCCGCGCTCAACACGCCCGGCCGGACCACCGTCATCGAGAAGAAGCCGACGCGCGATCACACGGAAAACATGCTGCGCGCCTTCGGCGCTGCGATCACGGTCAAGACCACTGAGGCGGGCGGGCGCGAGATCGCCGTCGAGGGACATGCCGAGCTCACCGCCTCCGACGTCACGGTGCCGGGCGATCCGTCGTCGGCCGCGTTTCCGGGCGTCGCCGCCCTCGTCGTTCCGGGCTCCGAGGTGACGGTCGGCAATGTCGGCATGAACCCGCTGCGCACCGGCCTGTTCGACACATTGAAGGAGATGGGCGCCGACATCGAGATCCGGAACGCGCGCGACGCGGCGGGCGAGCCCGTCGCCGACCTCGTGTTCCGCTACGGCCGCCTCAAGGGCGTCGACGTGCCGGCGGCGCGCGCGCCCTCGATGATCGACGAGTATCCGATCGCCGCCGTCGCCGCCGCCTTCGCCGAGGGAACGACGCGGTTCCGCGACCTCGCCGAGCTGCGCGTCAAGGAAAGCGACCGGTTCACCGCCATCGTCCGCGGTCTCGAAGCCTGCGGCGTCGGCGTCCGCGCCGAGGGCGACGACATCGTCGTCGAGGGCTGCGGAGGGCCGCCGCCCGGCGGCGCGACCATCGAGGTCAATCTCGACCACCGCATCGCCATGGCCTTCCTCGTGCTCGGGCTCGGCGCGAAGGCGCCGGTCGCGATCGACGACGGCTCGGCGATCACCACCAGTTTTCCCGGCTTCGTCCGACTGATGAACGGGCTCGGCGCCCGGATTTCCGGGGCGGAAGACGGGGAGACGGCCGATTAGCGTCGTCATCGCCGTCGACGGCCCGGCCGCCAGCGGCAAGGGCACGATCGCGCGCCGGATCGCGGCGGAACTCGGCTACGCGCATCTCGACACTGGAGCCCTCTACCGCGGCGTCGCGCTGGCGATGCTCCGCCGCGGCGAGGATCCCGCCGATCCGGAGACCGCAGCGCGCGCCGCGCAGGCCTTCGACGCCGCGTCCCTTGACCCCGCCGACCCGGCGCTCCGGACTGAGGAGGTCGGCAACGCAGCCGGGCTGATCGCCGCCAATCCGGCGGTCCGCGCGGCCCTGGTCGAGGCGCAGCGGCGGTTCGCCGCCCATCCGCCGGGAGGCGAGGCGGGGGCGGTCCTCGACGGGCGCGACATCGGCACCGTCATCTGCCCCGATGCAAACGTTAAGATTTTCGTCGACGCATCGGTCGAGGTGCGCGCCCGGCGCCGCGTTAAAGAGTTGCAGGAGCGGGGGCTTGAGAGTATAACTGCGCGCGTTCTGCAGGACATGAAAGAACGCGACGAGAGGGACCGTACCCGCACCGTCGCACCTCTGGCACCCGCAGCCGACGCGTCTGTCATCGATACGACAAATCTAA
>JAYOEF010000044.1:0-21235 GCA_038106605.1 Alphaproteobacteria bacterium | reverse complement strand
TCTTCACCGTCGGACAGGCCTATCTCGGCGCGCTCGCCGACTGCGGCGTCGACGTGGTGTTCGCCAACGCGGGCACCGACTTCGCGCCGATCATCGAGGGGCTGGTGCGCGCGGGCGACACGGGACAGCGCGTGCCGCGCTTCGTCACCGTGCCGCACGAGAACGTCGCGGTGGCGATGGCGCAGGGCTACTACAAGGCGTCGGGGCGGATGGCGGGCGTGATGGTCCACGTCACCGTCGGCACGGCGAATGCGCTCTGCGGCATCATGAACGCGTCGCGCGACCGCGTGCCGGTGCTCTTGGCGGCCGGGCGCACGCCGGTGACCGAGAAGGGCGACATCGGCTCGCGCAACGTGCCGATCCACTGGGGCCAGGAAAGCTTCGACCAGGGCGGCATCGTCCGCGAATACGTGAAGTGGGATTACGAGCTCCGGAGCGGCCAGCCGGTGGGCGACGTCGTCCGCCGCGCCGCCGACATCGCGATGAGCGAGCCGCGTGGGCCGGTCTATCTCACGCTCCCCCGCGAGGTGCTCGGAGAAGGCGGCGCACCGCCCGTGCCCCCGCGCGCCGACGGCATCATGGGGACCGCGACGGGCGTGCCCTCGCCCGAGACCGTCGACAGGATTGCCGATGCGATCGCCCGCGCCGAGCGGCCGCTGATCATCGCCGGCAACATGCGCCCGACCGTTGCCTCCTTCGAAGCTTTGGGCGGGCTCGCCGCCGATCACGCGATCCCGGTGTGCCAGGCGCTCGACCACAATCTCCCCTCCTCGCACCCGATGCTGATGGGGGGCGTGACGCCGGCGATCCTCGATTATGCCGACCTCATCCTCGTGCTCGATGCCATCGTGCCCTGGATGCCGCGCGTCGCCGAGCCGAAGCCCGACTGCACCATTATCCGCCTCGGCACCGATCCGCTGAATTCGCGGATCCCGTTCGAGGGTTTCCGGAGCGATCTCTCGGCGACCTGCGATCCGCGCGCCGCCGTCGCGATGCTCCGCGAAGCGCTCGCCGCGCGCGGCGTGAAGGAGACGCCGGCGGTCGCGAAACGCCGGAAATGGATCGCCGAGACGAAGGCCGCCGGCGCCGAGCGCCGCCGCGCGCTGATCGAGGAGGCGAAGACCGCGTCCCCCATCCATCCGGCATGGGTCGCGCATTGCCTCGATAAAATAAAGAAGCCCGACGCGCTCTACGTGAACGAGCTCGGCCTGCCGCTCGACCACCTCTCGTTCGAGCACGCCGGCACGCTGCTGCCGGGCGGCGGCGCGGGCGGGCTCGGCACCGGGCTCGGCGAGGCGTTGGGCGCCAAGCTCGCGAAGCCCGACCGCCAGG
The DNA here is from genome assembly GCA_038106605.1 of Alphaproteobacteria bacterium. Classification (GTDB taxonomy): domain Bacteria; phylum Pseudomonadota; class Alphaproteobacteria; order MPNO01; family UBA830; genus JAYOEF01. Next base: position 19,903 of record JAYOEF010000044.1, on the reverse strand, counting down.
TGATCGCCGCCGTCGGCGACGGCTCCTACATGTTCAACGTGCCGACCGCGGCGCACTTCGTCGGCCAGGCCGAGAACCTGCCGACGCTGACGCTGGTGATGAACAATTCCGAATGGTACGCAGTGCGCCGCGCGACCATGGCGATGTACCCGGACGGGCGCGCGGCCAAGGCCAACACGCTGCCGCTCGTGGAGCTCAACCCGAGCCCCGCGTTCGAGAAGACCATCGAGGCCTGCGGCGGGCGCGGCGAGCGGCTCGACGACCCGGCGAAGGTGCCGGAGACGCTCGAGCGCGCGCTCGCCGACGTCGACGGCGGGCAATCGGTGCTGCTCAACGTCATCTGCCGCGCCGGCGCCCGGGGATAGGGCTCGGGTTAAGGCTTGGACCGGGGCGCGCGCTCTTGCGGCCCGCGCCCGATGCGCTAGGATCCGGCGGTCGAAAAGGATACGAGCCGCATCGGTAATCCGGCTCCTTCCGCCTTCCGGAAGCTCCGTATCCCGCCGAGCGGGAACCCGCGGCAGGCAACCGGCGCAGAGAGCGCCCGGGCCTGTGCGGAGCATGCTCAGCCGTCCGGCGACGCCGTCTCCCTCGGGCCCGATCATCCGAAGGAGACAGACATGCATCTGAACCATCTCGACCTTCCCGTCCCCGACCTCCGGGCCGCGGCAGATTTCTTCACCGGCTATCTCGGATTCGAAACGGCCTACGAGGCCGCGGGCAGGCTCGCCATTCTCGTCGATTCCGGCGGCTTCCGGCTGGCGCTGAGCGCGCTTCCGCCGGGCGAACACGTGCGGTGGCCTACCGGGTTCTACATCGGTTACGTCCTCGACAGCGAAACGCGGGTGCATGACCTGCACCGCGCCGCGCTGGAAGACGGACACGCGGTGACGCTGCCGCTCGCGCCGCTGGCGGGGGCGCTTACGTTCCACCTGGCGGGACCGGGCGGCGTGACGGTCGAGATCAGCGCGCGACGCTGAACGTACGGCGGACGGAGGGGCGCGCGCTCCTCCGCCGCTTCCGCTTAGACGTCGCAACGGAATCCCGCTAAAAGACGCGGCGGGACATGTCCGAACGACGAACGCACGGGGAGAGACGATGAAAGCGGTCTATTTCGAGAAGCTGGGCGGCACCGAGGTCCTGAAGTACGGCGACCTGCCGGATCCCGTCGCCGGCGAAGGCGAGGTCGTCGTCGACATCCATGCGGCGAGCGTCAACGGCGCCGACTGGAAGGTCCTCGGCGGCAAGTACGCGGACCCGGTCTCGGATTTCCCCTACATCCTCGGACGCGACATCTCGGGCGTCGTCGCCTCCGCAGGGCCGGGCGCGGACCTGAAGCCGGGCGACGCCGTGTTCGGCGTCCTCCCCGTCGGTCAGGAGGGCAGCTACTGCGAGAAGGTCGCGACCAAGGCCGCCGTACTCGCGAAGAAGCCCGAGAGCGTCTCCCATATCGACATCGCCGCGCTGTCGCTGATCGGGCTCACGGCGATCATCTCGGTCGAGGAATCCATCGGCCTCAAGAAGGGCGAGACCATCCTGATCCAGGGCGGCGCCGGCGGCGTCGCGGGCTTTGCGATCCAGCTCGCTAAGCATATCGGCGCGCACGTCATCACAACGGCGAGCGCGAAGAACCATGCCTACGTGAAGGCGCTCGGGGCCGACGAAATCATCGACTACAACGCCGTGGACTTCACGAAAGTCGTGAAGGATTGCGATGCGGTGTTCGACACGGTCGGCGGCGAGGTCGGGCTCAAGGCGTTCGACGTGCTGAAGCCCGGCGGCCGCGCCGCCTTCATCGCCTCGGGCGCGAAGCCGCCCGAGCCCAAGCGCACCGACGTTACCTCGCTCCGCCCCAAGGTCGGGCGCAGCCGCGCGCACATGGAGCGCGTCGCCGAGCTCTTCGCCAAGGGCGTCGTCACCGTGCCGGAGCTCCAGGTGTTCGACCTCAGGGACGCCGCGAAGGCGATCGAGATCAGCTCGTCGCGCCACTTCCGCGGCAAGCTGGTCCTCAAGGTTCGCTGACCGGCGCCGTGTCGCGCCGGCGTCTGACGAGAAAACTCAGACGACGCTGACGTCCGCCGGGTGACCGAGGAGCCACGCACCGACGGTGCGATAGTGCGCCTTCCGGCCCTGCACCTGCTGGGCGACCATGTGGATGTCGCGGAAGCGGCGCTCGAACGGGCTCGACGCGAAAACGGAGCTCGTCCCCGACGCGTCGTAGAGCATGTCGACGGCGGCCTTCGATTCCCGGATCGCATGGGTCGCGGCGAGGCGCATCCGGTTGCGGAGATCCATCGGCATCTCGCCCGACGCCGAGACCGCCTCCCACGACTGCTCGACGATCTCGAACAGCCAGGCGCGCGCCGCCGACAGGCGGGCCTCGGCGATGGCGAGATCCTCCTGCACGTTCGCATTGTCGCGGAGCGGCGCGGCATGGAGGCGCGGCACCTTGGTCTGCGCCATCTCCAGGAACGCCGTCACGAAACCCCGCGCGGTGCCGAGCGCGGTCGAGGCGAAGCCCGCCGCATGCACCGGCATCTGGGGGAACGCGTAGAGCGGACCCATACCATGGGAGGGCCGGTCCTCGCTCATCGTCGCGCGCAGCACGGTGTAGCCCTCGGGCACGTGGAGGTTCTCGACCTCGAAGCAGTCGCTCCCCGTGCCGCGGAGCCCGAGCACGTCCCAGTTCTCGATCAGCTCGGTCTCCGTCGCCGGAAAGAAGAAGGTGCGGATTTCAGGCTTCCCGTTCCTGTCGAGGACCGGCTTGCCGTCGCGCCCAATGACCGAGGGTCCGTGGACGCCAAGCCATGTGGCGTGATGGCTGCCGCTGACGAAGGAGCTGCGCGCCGTGAGCCGGTAACCGCCATCGTCGACGGAGGCCTGCGCGGTACCCGGCCCCCAGGCGAGGACGGCCTTCGGATCGCTGCCCCACATGCGGTCGGCGATGTCGCGGTCGATATAGGCCGCGATCATGGCACAGCAGTTCGCCTGGCAGACGCACCACGCGGTGCTCGCATCGAACGACGCGATTGCCTCGATCACGCGCACGTATTCGGGCAGCGCCATCTCGTGGCCCTTCTGCGCACGCGGCAGCAGCATGCGGAACAGCTCGCGCGCATGCAGCTCGGTCATCAGCTCGACGGACAGGCGGCGGTTGCGATCGGCCTCGGGCGCGGCGGCCTCGGCGAGGGGTCCGACCTCGGCGACGCGAGCCGCCCAGTCGGGGCCCAATGCCGCTTCCGGGGCGGGCGCAAGACGGATGTCCGTCGTCGGCGTGTCGTTCATCGTTTCCTCCCCGGCTCACGCTCGGTTTCGGGAATTATGTCGGCAGCCGGACCGCATGTCACGGGCGGCGGCCATGCGAATTGCAGGCGATTCTGACGTTCGCTTCCGTACGGAAAACCGTGCCATACTTCGTGAACAAACGAACACGAACCGAAACGGCCTTGGGAGGAAACAGATGAAACTGCGCGGGATTCTCTCGCTCTTCGCCGGCGTCGCGGCCGCGGCGGGCCTCGTCTCCGGGGCGGCCGCCGATCCGGTCGCCGACTTCTACCGCGGCAAGACGGTCACGATCGTGGTCGCGGCGGGACCGGGCGGCGCGCACACCAAGTACTCTCAGCTGCTCGCGCCGTTCCTCAAGAAGTACATGCCGGGCAATCCCGACTTCGTCACCCAGAATATGGGCGGCGCCGGCGGCACGCGGGCCGCGAACTATCTTTACAACACCGCGCCGCAGGACGGCACGGCGATCGGCATCCTTCTCTCCGACACGGCACTCGCGTCGCGCCTCGAAGCGACAGGCGTGAAATACGTCGCGGACAAGTTCCAGTTTCTCGGCGGCGCCGACCAGCCGCTCAGCGCCTTCATCCTGTTCAAGAGCGAGGGAATCGCCTCGATCGACGACGCGAAGAAGAAGGAGATCGTCCTCGGCTCCACCGGCAAGGGCTCGCAGACCTACACCGTGCCGACCATGATCAACGCCATGCTGGGGACCAAGTTCAAGGTCATTACCGGGTACCAGGGCATGGGCGGCGTCTACCTCGCCATGGACCGGCGCGAGGTGTTCGGCTTCCAGGGCGTCTGGGAATCGGTGAAGTTCCTCCGCCCGCAATGGCTCGCCAACAACGAGATCGCGGTCATCGCTGCCGTCTCGCTCAAGCCGCTTCCCGACCTCCCCAAGGTGCCGCTGGTACAGGACATGGTCTCGAACCCGGTCGACAAGCAGGCGGTCGAGCTGATGGGCGGCAACGCGATCCTCGGCCGCGGTTGGCTCGCCCCCCCCGGCGTCCCCGCCGAGCGCGTCGCCGCACTGCGCAACGCCTTCCAGAAATCGTTCGACGACCCCGAAGCCAAGGCCGGCGCGGAGAAGCGCAAGATGTCCTGGGACAACGCGACCTGGCAGGAAATGCAGGCGCAGGCCGGACGTATCGTCAAGGCGGACGACGCCGTGATCAAGCGGATGCGCGACGCCCTCGGCCTGCACTGACGCAGGCGAAGACCGAGCCGGCCGGGGGCAACTCCGGCCGGTTCTTCATGTCCGATGCAATAAGAACGAACCCGAGGGAACGCCGCCGATGAGCAAGCCGAAGGTACTGATCTACACCCCGATGGGCGCGTGCGACGCCCAGTACGCGCGCCTCGAGGAGGCGGGCTGCAAGCTTTCGTGGGGCGACAAGGAATGGCGCCGCGCGTTCGGCGCGAACGCCGAGAAGGTCTTCGCCATCGCCGAGGGCCGCGAGGCGATCATCGGCGCGGTGATGCGGGGCTTCTCCTTCGACCGCGACTTCCTGAAGCGCCTGACCGATACGCGCATCATCGCGAAGCTCACCATCGGCTATGACGACGTCGACCTCGACGCCGCGACCGACCTCGGCATCCTCGTCACCCATTCGCCGACCGAGGCGAACTGGGGCGGCGTCGCCGAGGGCACGATGGCGATGATGCTCACCATTCTCAAGAAGGTGCGCGAGCGCGACATGCACGTGCGGAACGGCGGCTGGCGCGACGACTCGCTCAACGGGACTTTCCTCGGCGCGCGCCAGGACGGCTACGAGGGCATCACGGTCGGCATCATCGGGCTCGGGCGCATCGGCTCGCGCCTCTGCGACCTGCTCGCGCCGTGGCGGGTGAAGCTGATCGCGTACGACCCCTACGTCGACGAATCCAAGTACGTGCATCACAACGTGAAGGCGGTCGACCTCGAGACGCTGCTGCGCACCTCCGACGTCGTCACCATCCACGCCAACCTGACCGAGGAGACGACGCACCTGATCTCCGAGGCGCAGTTCGGGATGATGAAGCCGACGGCGGTGCTGCTCAACGCCGCGCGCGGTCCCATCGTCGACGAGGAGGCGCTGTTCTTCGCGCTCGACCGCAACCGGATCGCCGGCGCCGCGCTCGACGTGTTCGAGCGCGAACCGCTCGACCTGCAGTCGCCGCTCCGCGGCCTCGGCGACAAGATCCTCGTCTCGCCCCACATGGTCAGCGGTAACAAGGGTGCGAGCCTGGAGCCCGCGGTGCCGTGGACGATTGCCAATGCGCTGGCCGCGCTCCGCGGCGAGCTGCCGAAGCACATCGTCAACCCGGAGGCGATCCCGCGCTGGCGGGAACGCTTCGGCGGGAAGAACCGACTGTAAAAAGAAGATGACGCCGGGGCGTTTTGCCCCGGCATCGCACGGGGTATCAGGCGCCGTGAATCAATTCGGGGCTCTAAGCCCCGTGGCGCTTCATGAAGTCGACGAGCGCGTCGCTGATTCGGGGTTCGTAGGGCGCCCATTCCTCGAACGGGATCAGCGGCACGTCGATGTCCTCTAGCCCGAGATCGAAGATCTCGCTGCCCTTGATCATGCGGTGCGCGGTGCGGCCGCTCTCCGCATTGTGGGTCTTGTCGTTTCCGGGAATGACGATCGCCGGCATCTTGAGCGAGGCGAGTTGCTCCTCGGTCACGCCCATCACGGGAAGGCGCGCCCCCGCCTCGAACAGCTCCTTCCATTTCGACAGGATGGCGATGAAGTCCTCGGCCTTCATGGCCATCAGCTTTTCCAGGTTCGCCGGGTTGGCCTCGATGCGCTCCTTCCATGCGTCGGTCTTGCAGATCGCGTCCATGCCGCCTTCCTGGGCGGCACGGATGAACTGGCCGTAATAGTTCTCGGGGAGGCGATTGGCGGCGAACTCGCCGCCGGTGACGCGGATCAGCATCAGGCCGCGCGTCGATTTGGGATGGCGGAGGCCGAACATGATCGCGGTGCGCGCGCCCGACGACGAGCCGCCGATGAAGGCAGGCGAGGCGCCGAGCTGGCCCAGGAGGTCGTTGAGGTCGTCGGCCCAGGTGGCCTCCTCGACCTCTTTCGCTTCGAGTTTGATGTCGGACGAGCCGGTGTTGCGCCGGTCGTGCAGGACGACGCGGAAGCCCTTGGCCGCGATCTTCTGCGCCAGCGGCACGAATTCGGCGTAGCCTCGCCGTCCGCCGGTGATCAGCGTCACCCAGGGGCCCTTGTCGCCCACGACCTCGTAATTGATGCGGAGCCCGCGCACGGTGGCGATCGGCATCCTTCCCTCCCCTTCGTTCGTTGTTTTCGGCGGCATTATGAAGTCTCGCCGCGGGCCGGGGAACCGGATTTCGCCGTCCATCCGCAGCCCTGTCCTTCCAGCCCCGCATGCGCTAAATCAGGACCGGACGGGGCAGAACGGACGATTAATGGCGGCGCCCGCAGGATGCGGGACGCCCCCGAACGAAAGGCACGGACCATGGCACGCGGAATCATCGACTACGAAGGCTTCAAGCGCGCGGACATCAAGGCGCTGAGCGAGACGAAGACACCGGACGACATCCCCTTCAGCCTCAGCAAGATCAGCCATGTCGTGCTCCGGGTCAGCGATCTCGAGCGCTCGGTGAAGTTCTACACGGAGGTCCTCGGCTTCCGCGTCTCCGACGTCTATCCCGAGACCATGATGCCGGGCCGCATGGTGTTCATGCGCTGCGCCAACGACCATCACGGCGTCGCGCTGGTGGGCGGCGCGCCGGGCGAGTCGCACAACATCGAGCTTCACCACATGGCGTTCGACGTCGACACCGTGGAGGAGGTGTTCCGCGCCCGCGATCACCTCAAGAAGCACGGCGTGAAGATGACCTTTCAGGGCCGCCGCCGCGCCGGCCAGCAGATCGCCGTCGAGTTCGCCGACCCGGACAACCACCAGCTCGAAATCTGCTGGGGCATGGACCAGGTCTCGCGCAAGGGACCGGCGCGCGCGCCCGAGGAATGGCGCGAGGTGTTCTCGCTCGAGGATGCGATGAAGGACGCCCCTCCCGGCCAGTTCGACTGAGGGGAGCGGACGTTCAGCCCGACTGCGCGCGGGCGAGCGTGAAATAGAGCGTCGCGAGATCGGGACGGCTGCGAAGCTCGTTCGAACTTGCCGACAGCTCTATCCGGCCCTTGATCATCACGTGCGCGCGCTCGGCGAGCGCGAGCGCGACGTCGAGCTTCTGTTCCACGAGAAGGATCGTGAGGCCTTCGGCCTTGAGCGCGTCGAGCGCCCTGTGAATTTCACGCACCACGAGCGGGGCAAGGCCGAGAAACGGCTCGTCGAGGAGCAGCACGCGGGGCGCCGACATCAGCGCCCGTCCGATCGCGAGCATCTGCTGTTCGCCGCCGGAGAGCGTGCCGCCCGTCTGACGCCGCCGCTCGGCAAGCCGGGGAAACAGGCCGTAGACGAAATCGAAGCGCGACGAAATTCCGCCCGCGCCGCGCCGGCCGAGCTGGGTCGCCCCGAGCGCAAGATTGTCCTCGACCGTCATCGGCGGAAACACCAGCCGTCCCTCGGGCACCAGCGCCATGCCCCGGGCGACGATGCGGTGGCTGTCGACGCGCACGACGTCGTCTCCACCCAAGAGAATCCCGCCCGACCGGCGCGGCACCGTCCCCGTCAGCGCCGCCATCAATGTTGACTTTCCCGCGCCGTTCGGGCCGAGAAGCGCGACCGTCTCGCCCGCCGCAACGGACAGCGAAACGCCGCGGACCACGTCCGTCCGGCCGTATCCGGCGGTGAGGTCGCGCAGCTCAAGCATCCGTCGCCCCCGCATGCGCATCTCCGGGTTCGCCGAGATAGGCCTCGACGACCGCCGGGTCGGACTGGATCGAATCGGGGCCTCCATCGGCGATCTTACGGCCGAAATTGAGAACCACCACGCGATGCGCGAGCGGCAGCAGGAACCGCATGTCGTGCTCGATCAGGAGCACCGCGATCCCACGCGCCGCAATGTCGCGGATCACCCCGCCCAGCCGGTCGCACTCGTCGGGGGTCAGACCCGCGGCGGGCTCGTCGAACAGGAGGATGCTGGGCTTTCCGGCAAGCGCGCGCGCGGTTTCCAGAAGACGCCCCTGACCGAAGGACAGCGTCGCCACGTCGGCGTCGCGCCACTCGTCGAGGCCGACGAAGCGGATGAGGTCGCGGGCGGACGCGAGCGCATCGGCCTCCGCGCGGCGCGCCGCGCCGGTTCCGAGCAGAACCGCGCCGAGGCCTTGCGCCATCCTCGTATGCGCGCCGACGAGGACGTTCTCTGTCACGCTCATGCCCTCGAACGGCATGTTGTGCTGGAAGGTGCGCATGATGCCGCGGCGCGCCACCTCGTGCGGCCGCAGCCCGGCGATCTCCTCGCCCGCGAGGCGGATGCTTCCGGTGTCCGGGCGGAGCGCGCCGGCGACGAGGTTGAAGGTGGTGCTCTTGCCCGCCCCGTTCGGGCCGATCAGTCCGAGGATCTCGCCCGGCGCGAGGTCGAAGGACAGGCCGTCGACGGCGATGAGCCCGCCGAAGCGGCGGGTCACGTCGCGCACTGCGAGCAGGGGCTCTCCGGCGGTCACGGCGCCCTCCCGCGGGATGCGCGGACGCGCGCCGCCGCCGCATCCCAGAGGCCCATGAGCCCCTTGGGCGCGAACAGGATCACGAGGACGACGACGAGACCGTAGATCAGCGGATGGAACTTGCCGACGATCGGCTCGACCGCGAACTGGACGGAATAGAGAAGGATCGCACCGGCGACCGCACCGGCATGCCGGCCGGTGCCGCCGATCACGATCATGAACAGCAGCTCGAAGATGCGGTCGAGCTCGAAGATCGGCGGCGAGATGAAATTGTTGAGGAAGGCGTAGGCCATCCCGGCGACGCCGGCGAGAGTGCTGGCGAGGACGAAGACGACGATCTTGGTCCGCGCCACGTCGACGCCCATCGCCTGGGCGGCCAGCGGATTGTCGCGCACCGCGCGGCAGGCGCGGCCGAACCAGGAACGGTCGAACCGCAGGATCAGCCCGAGGGTCGCCAGCAGCACGAACACGATCACGGGCGTGTAGGCGGCGCCGGCAAGCTTGGCGCCAAACAGCGGAGGCAGCTGGTAGCCGGAGATTCCCTCGTCGCCGCCGGTGAGCTTCCCGCCGGCAGACACCGCGACGATGAAGAGCTGGGCGAACGCGAGTGTCGCAAGCGCGAGATAGAATCCCTCGAGCCGGGTCGCGGGGATCGCGACAACCGCGGCGAGCAGCGCGCAGATCGCGACGGCGCCGGCCAGCGCGACCGCCAGCGGCAGGCCGAGCCGGTGCGAAAGGATCACCACGGCGTAGGCGCCGATCCCGTAGAAGGCGATGTGCGAAAACGCGATCTGGCCGGAAATGCCGAACAGGAAGTTGAAGCCGATCGCGAGCGTCACGACGAGCAGCATCTTCTGATAGAGCTCGAGCGGATACGACGCCATGACGAACGACACGGCGCTGAGGCCGAGGAACGCCGCGGCCCATCCCGCAAGGCTGCGCAGGCGCCCGGACATCATGCGCCGCCCTCGCGCGCTTTCAGGAGGCCGGTCGGCCGCACCAACAGAAACAGGATGAGAAGGACCAGCGGCACGCCGAGAACCAGCGTCGGCGGAATCGGCAGGTAACGGGCGGCGAGCGCCTCGACCAGCCCGAGGATGAGGCCCCCGAGAAGCGCGCCCTCGACCCGGCCGACGCCCCCGATCACGAGCGCGGTGAAGCCCTGGATCGCGAGCGGAAGCCCCATCTGGTAGAAGGCGCCGCTCGCCCCGGCGGCGAGCATGCCGACGACACCGCAGACCATTCCGGACGCGGCGAACGCGAGCAGCCCGACCTGGCGGAGGTTTATCCCCATGAGCGCCGCCGCACGGCGATTGATCGCCACCGCCTCGAAGCGCTTGCCCCAGATCGTGCGCTCGAAGAAGACCCACGCGGCGATGAAGACACCGAGCGTCACCGCGATCGTGTAGTAGGACTGGGGCGTCCCCGCGAACGGCCCAAGCTCGACGCGGCGGAAGCCGAAGGGCGGCGGAGACGGCAGCGCCTCGGTGCCGCCGACGAGCGTGCCGACCTGGAGGCCGACCACGAGTACGCCGAGAAGCGCGAGGATCGGACTCAGCAACGGCGCGCCGCGCTCGACCAGGGGCCTGACCGTCGCGACTTCGACGAGCGCTCCGATCAGCCCGGTGACGACGAGCACGACGGCGAACGCGGCGGCGTGAGGCAGTTGGAGCGCGGGAAGCAGCAAATCGCCGCTCGCGGCCACCGCGGCGAAGGCACCCAGCATCGCCCATTCGCCGAGCGCGAAGTTGATGATGCCGGTCGGGCGGAGAATCAGAAGATAGGCGAGCGCCATCAGGCCGTAGATGCAGCCTGCAGCGACGGCGCTGACCAGAAGTTCGCCTAATTCCGCCATGTCATCGGCGCGGGGCCTCGGACGGGCCCCGCGCCTTTCCCTGTCCGGGCTATTTCGTGCCGCTGTGGATCGCGGGCCCGTGATTGTTGTTATGGATCAGCCGGACGACGGCGCCCTCGGGATCGAAGCCGCGCCGGTCCTCGTCGGACAGGTTGACCGTCGCCCCCTTGGCGCCCATCACGCCGGACCAGCCCTTCGTCGATGCCATCGCGGCCCGGATCTTCTCCTTGTCGGTCGAGCCCGCGCGAACGATCGCATCGGCGATGAAATGCAGCCCGTCGTAGCCGTAGCCCGGCAGCGAGAACGGCTCGTCGCCGTGTTCCTTCTTGTAGAGGGCGATGAATTCCTTCGTCTTCGGCTTGTCGGGATCATAGGCGTCGATGAAGGCGACCCCTTCCATCATGTCCTTCGCGACCTTGAGGTAGGACGGGATCGACAGGTTGAACGATGCGAGGATCGGCTGCTTCATGCCGAGCTGGTGGTAGGCTTGGAAGAACTGGGCCATCTGCGGCCCGACGATGCCGGCCTGGAAGATCGCCTCCGGTTCGGCGGCGCGCACCTTCTGCATCTGCGGCACGGCCGTCCGCGACCCCATCGGGATGATCTCAGCCACCGCCACCTCGATGCCGTTGCCCTTGAGGCTTTTCTCGAAGACGTCGGCAATGATCTTGCTGAGGCCCGAATTGTCGCCGACGACGGCGACCTTCTTGAACTTCCTGGTCCGCGTATAGGACATCAGCGTCTTGATCTGCGTCGATGCGAGCGGCCCGAGCTGGAAGAAATAGGGGTTCTTGAGTTCGGTCGCGAGCGTCTCGCCCGAATTCGCGGGGGTGATGTGCGGGGTCTTGGTCTCGAGCGAGACCGTTTCCGCCTGCTGCGTCGCCGGAGAGCTGGAATTGCTGATGAACGCGACCACGCCGGCATCGACGAGCTTCCGCGCCTTGGTCGCGGAAACGTCGGGCTTCCCGCCGTCATCCTCGATCACGAGCTCGATCTGACGCCCGAGGATGCCGCCCTTCGCGTTGATCTCCTTCGCGGCGAGCTTCACGCCCTCGGTCACAGGCTGGGCGTAAAACGCCGCACGGCCGGTTTCATCCGTGATTACGCCGATCTTGATCGGGTCGGCCGCCAGAGCCGGCAAAGTCGAGACCGCGGCAATCGCCACGGCACCTGCAGTCAGCCGGATCAGGGTTCCGGATACCTTCATCGTTTCCTCCGTTCGGTCGTTTTTTCTAGCTTTCTCGCGCCCGATCCGGATGCGGCCGGAGACGGGCGCTTTGCCGTTGACTTGAAGGAATTATAGCCGCCATTTCCGCCTCTCGTGAGTCAAATGGCGGCTGCCCTTCCCCACCCCGGAACGGACGTGTAGAAGCAAACGGCGAACGAAGAGTGGCAACCGGAAAGCACCGCCCATGACCGACCCGTACCCGCTGGAGGACCGCATCGTCGAGCTCGAGACGCGCCTCGTCCATCAGGACGAGACGATCCGCGAGCTCAGCGACATGGTCTCCGCGCAGTGGACGCGGATCGACGCGCTTCAGGGCCGCGTCGAGGAGCTCAAGGAACGCCTCATGCAGCAGGCGGACGAAATCCGCGATCCCTCGGACGAGCCGCCGCCGCCGCACTACTGAGTGGCTGCGGATATTTTCGGCGCCCCCTCGCGTTCCGGGTCTTGTCTACCTATATTGGCCGCGGTTCAAACAGCCCGTTCCGCCGACATGATCGACCGCCGCAGCTTCCTCAATACCGCTCTCCCGTGGTCCGTGTTCGCCCTCGCCGCTGCCGGCGGGCTCCGTCCCGGGCTGGCACAGACGGCAGGCGCCGCCAAGGGCGGCGACCGCTATTTCGGCCCGCCGCAGCCCTTCAGCTTCGAGCGCATCCGCGACCGCGCCGCGGCCCTCGCGCGCGCCGATTTCGTGCCGCGCCATTCGCCCGCCGGCGATGTGATCAAGAAGATCGACTTCGACGCGGTCCAGAAGATCCAGTACCGCGCCGACCACACGCTGTGGCAGGACGGCCCCGCCGCCTACCCCGTGCGTTTCTTCCATCTCCACACGTTCGTGCCCGAACCCGTGCGAATCAACGTGATCGAGGGCGGGACGGCGCGCCAGTTCCTGTATTCGACCGAGCACTTCGATTACGGAGACACCGGCCTCGAAGAGAAGCTGCCGCGCGAGATGGGCTATGCCGGCTTCCGCGTGATGGCCGACAAGGAGGGTAAGAGCGACTGGCTCGCCTTTCAGGGCGCCAGCTATTTCCGCACCTCGGGGGCCGACGACCAGTACGGCGCGTCCGCCCGTGGCATCGCGATCAACACGGGCCTCGATTCGCCCGAGGAGTTCCCCGATTTCGTGGAATTCTGGCTGGAGCCGGCACCCGCGGGCGAGAAGGCCATCGTCGTCTACGCCCTCCTCGACGGGCCAAGCGTCACCGGCGCCTTTCGTTTCCGCTGCGACCGGACGAACGGCGTGACCATGGAGGTCCATTCGGAGCTGTTCATGCGCGCCGACATCCGCCGCCTCGGCATCGCGCCGCTGACCAGCATGTACTGGTTCGGCGAAAACGACCGGCGCCAGGCGGACGACTGGCGCCCGGAGATCCACGACAGCGACGGGCTCGCGATCTGGACGGGAAGCGGCGAGCGCATCTTCCGCCCGCTGGTCAATCCGCCGTCGGTCCAGGTGAATTCGTTCATCGACAAGACGCCGAAGGGCTTCGGCCTCGTCCAGCACGACCGCGATTTCAACAACTACCAGGACGACGGCGCTTTCTACGAGCGCCGCCCGAGCATCTGGGTCGAACCGCTGGGCGACTGGGGCGACGGTTCGGTTCAACTCGTGGAGATTCCGACCGACGGCGAGATCTACGACAACATCGTCGCCTACTGGCGTCCGCGCACGCCGGCGCGCAAGGGCGACACGCTGACCTTCGATTACCGCCTGCACTGGCGCAACCGCCAGCCCTACCCGCCCGAGAACATCGCCTCGGTCGTGGCGACGCGGATCGGCCGCGCGGGACGGCCGGGCCAGATCCCCAACCTGGGGGCGAGCCACCGCAAGTTCGTCATCGATTTCGAGGGCGGTCCGATCAGCGACATGGCGGCACGGTTCGACGTGAAGCCCGTCGTCACGACATCGCGCGGCACGACCTCGCACGGCTACGTCGTGAAGATCGTGGGCACGAAGCGATGGCGCGCGGTGTTCGACCTCCATGCCGAGGGCCGGGACCCGGTCGACCTGCGCTGTTTCCTGCAGCTCGACGAACGCACGCTGAGCGAAACCTGGCTCTACCAGTACTTCCCGCCAGCCTGAGATCTCGCCCGGCCTCCGTTCGTCGCGCGCGCCGCGCGGGGCAGCGATCCGGCGAAAACCGTTGGCAGCGCCTGCCGGATCGGCAATCATCCTCCGGCGAGGGTCGCAAAACGGTCCCGCCGCGCCGCTGTCCGCATCGGCGCGTTTCGCACCCGCAACGCATAGGACGCCGCGCGGGCGCGTACGGATGGCAGAACGGAGGAAACAATGTCCATCAGGAACACGCTTGCCGCGACCGCGGCGGCGACTGCGCTTGCCGCTGCAGCGTTCGCAGGCCCCGCAGCCGCGCAGAAGTACTCGCTCAAGATGACGTCCTACGTGCCCCTCAATTCGGGGGCGTGGAACACCTACATGGCGCCGTTCATCGACGCGGTGAACGTGCTGACCAACGGCGAAGTCGAAGTGAAGGGTTTCGGCGTCGGCGTGCTCGCGGGACCGTTCGACGGCTGGAAGGCGGTGCAGAAGAAGACCGCCGACATCTGCTTCTGCTATCCCGGCTTCGCCCTCAACGCCGACCCGGCGAACGGCATCTTCGCCGGCATGGTCGGCGGCATGGGGATGGAGCCCTTCATGCACTGGTTCATGGCGGGCGAGGGCACGAAGCTCCTGACCGACATGCGCCACCAGACGATGGACGTTCATCCTGTGGTGACCGGCTTCGGCACCACCGAAATCTTCCTGCACTCGCACAAGAAGATCGAAAAGATCGAAGATCTCAAGGGCATGAAGATCCGCACCGCGGGCGCCTGGGCCGACATCCTCGGCAAGCTCGGGGCCTCCGCCACGGTCATCCCGCCTGCGGACATCTACACGGCGCTCGAGCGCCGCGTGATCGACGCGACGGAGTTCATCACGCCGTCCACCAACATCAAGGTCGGCTTCCACAAGGTCGCGAAGTACATCATCGTGCCCGGCGCCCATTCGCCGTCGCACATGAACGAGGCCGTCTTCCGCCTCGCCGACTGGAAGGCGATGCCGAAACGCCTGCAGGACCAGATCACGGCGGCAGGCGAGCTCGCCGGGTACCGCTCCGGCATCCGCGAAGGGGTCGACGACCTCGACGCCATCGAGAAGCTCAAGGCCGGCCCGAACGAATGGGTCTCGCTCGCGCCCGAGACGATCGCCAAGATCGAGGAGCTCGCGCGCGAATGGTCGGACGAAAAGGCCAAGGCGCAACTCGCCAAGGGGAATCCCTGGATGGACCGTGTCTCCAAGTCCTACTGGGGCTTCTTCGACCGCTGGAAGAAGTACGGGTTCTACCGGCTGTAGACATCATCGCCTGCGCGGCGGTCCCTGAAACAGGCGCCGCCGCGCGGGACATCCCGACATGAATTCCTGTCTCTCCGCAATCGACCGCTTCGGCCGCCTGCTGGCGGCCGCCGCGATGGCTTGCCTCCTCGTGCTGATCGGCGACATGGTCTACGAAGTCGTCTCGCGCCGGCTCTTCTCGGCGCCGACGCTCTGGGCCTACGACGTCGCCTACATGGTCAACGGCGTCGCCTTCGTCTTCGGCGCAGGATACACGCTGCGGGGCGAGGGCCATATCCGCATCGACTTCTTGTCGCAGCGCCTGCGCCGGCGGACGCAGGACCGGATCAACGTCGTCGCCTACATCTTTCTCGTGATCCCGGCGTTCGGGTTCCTGCTGGCCGGCGCGTTCAACGCCTGGCAGGAAGCGCTCCTCAACAACGAAGTGGACCCGGCGAGCCCGTGGAAGCCCCTCCTCTGGCCATTCTATGCCGGGCTCGTTCTCGGCTTCGCCGGGCTGATCCTGCAGGCGGCCGCGCAATGCATCCGCCATGCGCGCGCGGCTTTCGGCACGGGTCTCTCGCCGCTTGCCTTACTGGAGCCCGGCGGTCCGGATGGGGGAGGGCCGCATGGCTGACATTTCGCCCGCCGTCTTCATGTTCCCGATGCTGTTCGTGCTGGTGTTCGCAGGGATTCCCGTCGCCTTCAGCCTGATCGCGACGGCGTGCCTGTTCGGCTATCTCAGTTTCGGCATGACGCTGACGACGCAGTTCCAGAGCCGGCTCTACGACGTCTCGTCCAATTTCATCCTCGCCGCGGTGCCGCTGTTCGTGTTCATGGGCGCGATGCTGGAACGGGCGGGAATTGCGGCCCGCCTGTTCGAGGCGATCAAAATCTGGTTCGGCCCGGTACGCGGCGGCCTCGCGATCACCACGGTGATCATGTGCGGCATCTTCGCGGCATCCTCCGGCGTCGTCGGCGCGGTCGAGATCGTCGTCGGCATCATGGCGGTGCCGGCGATGCTGGCGGCGGGCTACAAGCGCGACCTGGCGGCAGGCACAGTGTGCGCGGGCGGCTCGCTCGGCACCACGATCCCGCCCTCGATCGTGATCGTCGTCTACGCCTCCATTACCGAGATGTCGGTCGGC
This sequence comes from Alphaproteobacteria bacterium, assembly GCA_038106605.1. Taxonomy (GTDB): domain Bacteria; phylum Pseudomonadota; class Alphaproteobacteria; order MPNO01; family UBA830; genus JAYOEF01. Next base: position 3,483 of record JAYOEF010000044.1, on the reverse strand, counting down.
GACCTGTTCGCCGGCATCGTCATCCCGGCGGGCGTGATGGTCGGCCTCTTCCTCCTCTACATCATAGGCCGCGTCTGGCTCCAGCCGGACGCCGGGCCCGGGCTCGCGGCGGAGGAGACGACGCACTCGTTCGCGGAGAAGCTCCGCATCGCGTTCACCGCGCTCCTTCCCGCCTCGTTCCTCGTCCTCGCCGTGCTCGGCAGCCTGTTCGCCGGCATCGCGGCGCCGACGGAGGCAGCGGCGCTGGGCGCGGTCGGCGCCGTGATCCTCAGCATCGCCTACCGCCAGTTCTCGCTGAAGGTGCTGGTCGACGCGCTGCGCCAGACCATCCGCATCACGTCGATGGTCATGCTGATCGTCCTCGGCGGCGTCCTGTTCGCCAGCGTCTTCATCGTTCACGGCGGCGACGGGCTGGTCGCGAAGCTGGTGCAGGGCAACGGGCTCGGATCCACGGGGATCGTGATCCTGTTCCTGTTCGTCGTCTTCCTGCTCGGCTTCGTGCTCGACTGGATCTCGGTACTGATCATCGTGCTGCCGATCGCCGACCCCATCGTCCGCGGCGCCGGGATCGACCCGCTCTGGTTCGGCGTCATGGTCTGCATCGTGCTCCAGACCTCCTACCTCACGCCGCCGATGGCGCCGTCGATCTTCTACCTGCGCTCCATCGCCCCGCCCGAGGTGACCTACATCGACATGTACAAGGGCGTCGTGCCGTTCATCGGGGCGCAGCTGCTGACGCTTCTCCTCGTCGCGCTCTACCCGAAATCAGCGACCTGGCTTCCCAAGGTCCTGTTCGGCTTCTGACCTTGGAAAGCGGCGAACTCCAGCGCCTCATGCAGTCCCTGCATGGGGCCAGCCACATACCCGGGGTCCCTGATTTCGATCAAGTTCCGCCCCCTCCCCCTCCGGTTTAATCGCGGCGGCAACGGAGGGAGACGGACCGGTGGCGGACACCGCGGAACAGGCGGGAACCCATCTCGGACAAAGAATGGTCAGGAAGGAGGATGCGGCGCTCGTCAGCGGCACCGCGCTCTTCGCCGACGACTATCCCGTCCGGCGCGGCACGCTCCACGCCGCGATCCTGCGCTCGCCGCACCCGCATGCCGAGATCGTCTCCATCGACGCGGCCGCGGCGCTGGCGGTTCCCGGCGTCCATTCGGTGATCACCGGACAGGACCTTAAGCCGATCTCCGATCCCTTCATGGTCATCCTGCGCGAGCCGCTGAACGAATGGGCGCTCGCCGTCGACCGGGTGCGGTTCATGGGCGAGGCCGTCGCGCTCGTCCTCGCGACCGACCGCTACGTCGCCGAGGACGCCTGCGAGAAGATCGCCGTCGAGTACGCGGCCCTTCCCGTCATCGTCGATCCGGAGCGCGCGGCCAAGCCCGACGCGCCCCTCGTCCATGCCGCCGCCGGAAAGAACCTGATCTCCGACCGGTCCTTCACCTATGGAGACGTGGACGGCGCCTTCGCCGCCGCGGACCGCACCGTCGGCGTCACCATCCGCTATCCGCGCAACTCGCTGACGCCGATGGAGGGCTTCGTCGTCGTCGCCGACTACCGGCGCGAGGAAGGGCTGTTCGACGTCCTCAGCAACTTCCAGGGCCCCTATACCGGCCATCCGGTGATGGCCCGCGCGCTGCGCGCGCCCGAGAGCGCCGTCCGGCTCCGCACGCCCGCGAACTCGGGCGGCAGCTTCGGCATCAAGCAGGCGGTTCTGCCCTACATCGTCCTGATGTGCCTCGCGTCCAAGATCGCCGGACGTCCGGTGAAATGGGTCGAGGACCGGCTCGAGCACCTGACCGCGGCGACCTCGGGGCCCAACCGCATCATCCGCCTCGAAGCCGCCGTCGCCGCGAACGGCAGGGTCTCGGCGCTGCGCTACGACCAGACCGACGATTACGGCGCCTACCTGCGCTCGCCCATGCCGGGACCGCTCTACCGCATGCACGGTGCGCTGACGGGCGCCTACGACATCCCGAACATGGCAGTGCGCAACCGCCTCGTCCTCACCAACAAGACCCCGGCGGGCCTGGTACGCGGTTTCGGCGGCCCGCAGATCTACTACGCGCTCGAACGGCTGATGCACCGGATCGCGGTCGATCTCGGCCTCGACCCGCTCGACGTGATCCGCACCAACCTGATCCAGGCCGACCGCTTCCCCTACCGCGCGGCGGGCGGATCGCTCTACGACTCGGGCGACTACCAGACCGCGGTCGAGCGCACCGTAAAAGAAGGCCGCCTCGACGAGCTCTACCGGAAACGCGACGCCGCGCGCGCGGAAGGACGGCTCTACGGTATCGGGCTCGCGGCGGTCGTCGAGCCCAGCATGTCGAACATGGGCTATGTCAGCACCATCCTGCCCGCCGAGGAGCGCCGGAAGCGCGGGCCGCAGGACGGCGCGGTCTCGCTCGCCACCGTCTCGGTCGATCCTCTGGGCTCGGTCTCGGTCGCGTCCGACACGACGCCGCAGGGCCAAGGGCATGCCACGGTCCTATCGCAGATCGTGGCGGACGAGCTCGGGCTCGATCCCTCCGAGATCCGCGTCGGCACCGAGCACGACACCCACAAGGACCCGTGGTCGATCGCCGCCGGCACCTATTCCTGCCGCTTCACGCCGGGAACCGCCGTCGCCGCGCACCTCGCGGCGAAGAAGGTGAAGGACAAGCTCGCGCGCATCGCCGCGGGCCGCCTCAACGTGCCGCCGTCGGAAATCGACTTCTCGGATGGGCAGATCTTCGCCCGCGGCAACCCGGAGAACGCGTTGCGTTTCGCGCGCGTCGCCGGAAGCGCGCACTGGACTCCGGGCAGCCTGCCCGACGGCATGGAAGGCGGTGTGCGCGAAACCGCGACCTGGGCGCCGCCCGAGCTCGGCCCGCCCGACGACGAGGACCATATCAACACCTCGCTCGCTTACGGTTTCGTCTTCGATTTCTGCGGCGTCGAGATCGACCGTATCACCGGACGCGTCCGCATAGACCGTTACGTCACGATGCACGACGCCGGACGCCTCCTGAACCCGGCCATCGCCGAGGGGCAGGTGCTCGGCGCATTCGCGCAGGGCCTCGGCGCGGCGCTGATGGAGGAGTTCGTCTACGGCGAAGACGGCAGCTTCCAGTCCGGCACCTTCGCCGACTATCTGGTACCGACCACCTGCGAAGTGCCGGTGCCCGAGCTGATGCACATGGAGACGCCTTCGCCCTTCACGCCGCTCGGCGCCAAGGGCATCGCCGAGGGCAACTGCATGTCGACGCCGGTCTGCCTGGCGAACGCGGTGTGCGACGCCCTGGGTATTTCCGACCTCGACCTGCCGATCTCGCAGGTGAAGCTCGCCGAGCTGCTGCACGGCGAGGAGCCGCCGCGCCCGGCGAGGAGCGCCGCCACGTCCGCCCCTGCCGCCGCCCCCACCAAGGGCAAGGGTTCGGCGCTCACGGGCACGGGCGACGCCTTCGTGCCGGCACCGCCCGCGGCGGTGTGGGAGAC
>JAYOEF010000043.1:0-21818 GCA_038106605.1 Alphaproteobacteria bacterium | reverse complement strand
GGAAGCGCCGGACGCCCGGATTTGCGGGCGTTTCCGGCTGACGGAGGCCCGCGTACATGACCGAACCCATCGTCGCATCCCGCATCGAAGAAGTGCCGTTCGCCAAGGCGCTCGGCGAGCGCTATCTCGCCTATGCGCTGTCTACGATCACGTCGCGTTCGCTGCCCGATGTGCGCGACGGGTTGAAGCCGGTTCACCGGCGCCTTCTTTTCGCGATGCGGCAGCTGCGGCTCGATCCGGATTCAGGCTTCAAGAAATGCGCCCGTGTCGTCGGCGACGTCATCGGTAAGTACCACCCCCACGGCGATGTCGCGGTCTATGACGCGCTCGTCCGGCTCGCGCAGGATTTTGCCGTCCGTTATCCGCTGGTCGAAGGGCAGGGCAACTTCGGCAACGTCGACGGCGATAACGCCGCCGCGATGCGGTACACCGAGGCACGCCTCACCGAATACGCGATGGCGATGCTCGAAGGCATCGACGAGGACGCTGTCGATTTCCGCGACAATTACGACGGATCGGAGAGCGAGCCGGTCCTCTTGCCGGCGAGCGTGCCGAACCTGCTTTGCAACGGCGCAGCCGGCATCGCGGTCGGCATGGCGACCAGCATCCCACCGCACAATCTCGACGAGGTGTGCGAGGCGCTTCTCCATCTCCTGAAGTATCCGAACGCGACGATCGCGAAGCTGGTCGAGATGATCCCGGGGCCCGACTTCCCGACCGGCGGCGTGCTCGTCGAGGACCGCGAGTCCGTCGCCGAGGCCTATGCGACCGGGCGCGGTTCTTTCCGCCTCCGCGCGCGCTACGAGGTCGAGCAGCTGCCGCGCGGCGTCTACCAGATCGTCGTCACCGAGATTCCCTACCAGGTGCAGAAGGGCCGCATCGTCGAGAAGATCGCCGATCTTCTGAACGAACGGAAGCTGCCCCTGCTCGCCGACATCCGCGACGAGAGCGCCGAGGACATCCGGCTGATCCTCGAGCCCAAGAACAGGACGATCGAGCCCGAGATGCTGATGGAGCAGATGTTCCGCCAGACCGATCTCGAGATCCGCTTCGGTCTCAACATGAACGTCCTCGATGCGGGCGCCCTGCCGAGGGTGATGAACCTGCGCGACGTCCTGCGCTCCTTCCTCGCGCATCGAGAGGTGGTGCTCGTCCGGCGGACGAACCATCGCCTGGCGAAGATCGAGCACCGGCTCGAAGTCCTCGGCGGCTATCTGATCGCTTATCTCAACCTCGACGAGGTGATCCGCATCATCCGGGAGGAGGATGAGCCTAAGCCGGTGATGATGAAGAAGTGGAAGCTCTCCGATGTCCAGGCGGAGGCCATCCTCAACATGCGTCTTCGTGCTTTGCGCCGCCTCGAGGAAATCGAGATCAGGCGTGAGCACGATGCTCTCACCGGCGAGAAGAAGACGCTGAACGCGCTCCTCAAGAGCCAGCAGAAGCGGGACGCGGCGATCGCCGACCAGCTCAAGGACGTTCGTGCGCGGTTCGGCAAGAAGACCGCGCTCGGCAAGCGGCGGACCGAAATCGGCGATGCGCCCGCGGAGATCGTCGTGCCGCTCGACATCCTGATCGAGCGCGAGCCGATCACCGTGATCTGCTCGCAGAAGGGATGGATCCGGGCGGCGAAGGGGCATCTCGCCGACTTCTCGGAGCTCAAATACAAGGACGGCGACCGCGGCCGCTTTGCCTTCCATGCGCAGACGACCGACAAGATCCTCGTCTTCGCCACCAACGGCCGCTTTTACACGCTTGCGGGCGACAAGCTTCCCGGTGGGCGCGGTCATGGAGAGCCGGTAAGGCTCATGATCGACCTGCCCAACGACCAGGACATCGTCGCGCTGTTCGTCCACCGGCCGGGCGAGAAGCTCGTTGTCGCCTCGTCGGACGGGCGGGGATTCCTCGTGCCGGAGGACGATGTCATCGCCCAGACGAAGGCAGGTAAGCAGGTGCTCAATGTCGGCAAGGGCGTCGAGGCGGCGGCCTGCGCGCCTGTGCGCGGGGACAGCGTCGCCGTCGTCGGCGAGAACCGGAAGATCATCCTCTTCGGGCTCGACGAGCTGCCCGAGATGACGCGCGGCCGCGGCGTGAAGCTGCAGAGCTACAAGGACGGAGGCCTGTCCGACGTCACGACGTTCACGCGGAAAGAAGGCCTGCCGTGGAAAACGGGCGCAGGTGTGCGCACGGAGACCGACATCAAGGCCTATTTCGGCAAACGCTCCCAGGCGGGCCGCCTCGCAATGCGGGGCTTCCCGCGCAATTCGCGCTTCGGCAACTACGACTGACGGTGCGTCTCCGTCTTCCGGGCCCGATCCTCAGAAGTTGAGCGATATGTCCCGGTGGACCGACAGGCAGCTTGCGACGTCGCCCGCTTCCGTGCCCGTGAGGCGTGGCTGGCTGCGCAGGCCGATGTTGCTGCGGATCGCCTTCTCGTAGGCGTTCAGGCCGGGTGCAAGCTCCTTCGCGGCGCGATCGCGCCACGCGATTTCGGCAGCATAGCGCTTGAGACCGTCCGCTAGATCCTTTGCGGCCTTGTCCTTGTCGGCGTCGGGCCGCGCCATCTCGCGGCGGACGCGCGTGAATCTCGACTTGATGGTGCTCACTCCGTCGATCCCGGCGAACGCGTCTTCGGCGGCCTTCGCCGCATCAGATGCCTCCTTTGCCGCACCGGAGGCGAGCGCCGTCTCGACCGCTTTCAGCGTCGGTCCGATCTTCGCGAGCGCTGCCGCCTGCGACATCAGCTTCCGCGTCTCCGCAACCGGCTCGTAGGCATCGTCGACCGTTCGCTGATAGGTGCGCCGCGCGCGCGTTTCGGCGCCTGAGAGTGCCAGATACTTCTTCCGGGCTTCTTCCCAGTTCGGCGGAATCTGCGCTTTCAACGCGGCGATTTCCGCCTTGATGCCCTCCAGGCGCGCCCGCAGGATCGCGACGCGTTCCTCCGCCTCCGGGCCGGTCTGGCGCGAGATGCGCCGTACCGCGTCGTCGTCGTCCTTGGCCTCTTCCTCGAGAGCGCGGATCTCGGCCTGAATGCGCCGCGCCTCGCGATGGATCGGCGCATATTCAGGGGCGTACTTCATCACCTCGGCATCTGCCTTGCGTACGGCGGCGACCGCATCGAAGGTGCGGCCCGCTGCGCGGAGGCCGTCCTGCAGCTTGTCGCGGCTCGAAGAGGGCAGGTAGGAGATATCGAGCTTTCCCGCATCCGCAATCGACTTCCGGATCGCGTCGCCTTGCCGGTCGTAGAGCGCGAAGAGATAGTCCTCGACGCAGTACTGCAGCTTCGGGTTCTTGGGCGGCGGTGCGGTTTCGGACGTCAGGTAGACGCGATTCGGCAGGTAGTTCACGAGGCTCGGCCAGAACCCGACGACGGCGAGGCCCGCCAGCTGCAGCATGATGAACGGGACCACGCCTGCATACATCTGGATCGTCTTCACCGACGGCGGCGCGACGCCGCGCAGGTAGAACAGCGCGAAGCCGAAGGGCGGCGTCAGGAACGAAGTCTGCATGTTGACGCCGATCATGACGCCGAGCCAGACGGCGGTGATGTTGGCGCTCGTGTCGGCGAGGAGGATCGGCGAAATGATTGGAACCACGACGACGGCGATCTCGATGAAGTCGAGGAAGAAGCCGAGGATGAAGATCACCGCCATGACGACGACGAATTTCGTGATGAAGCCGCCGGGCAGGCCGGCGAGGAAGTCGCGCACGCGGGCCGCGCCGCCGAACGCCCGGAACGCCGCGGTCAGCATCGCGGCGCCGAGGAGGATGATGAAGACGAGCGAGGTGGTTTTCGCCGTCTCGATCATGACGCTCTGCAGGGTGTCGCCGATCCGGTAGGTCCGCACGAAGCTCCAGCCCACGGCGTAGAGGAGGACGGCGACTGCGGCGGCCGCGAGCGCGACGACGGTCCAATCCTCAGCGGTGCGGGCGTTCTTGATGTTGATGTCGTATAGCGCCAGCAGTACGAGGATGACCGCAAGAGACCCGATGGCGAGGAGGGTGGGTACGTAAGCGTGCCGGCGGCCCTCCATGAGCCGATATCCCGCCATCACCGCGGCACCGACTGCGCCGATGGCACCGGCCTGGTTGACGGTCGCGATGCCCATGATGATCGATCCGAGCACCGCGAAGATGAGCGCGAGCGGCGGCACCAGCGCGAGGAAGCACCGCGCGAGAAACACACGGTCGAACTTTCCCTCCATCTTCACCGGCGGCGCGGCCTTCGGGCGCACGATGGCGACGATCAGGATAAATGCCATGTAGAGCCCGACAAGGATCAGGCCGGGGATGATGGCGCCCAGGAACATGTCGCCCGCGCTGGTAGAGGTCAGCGTGAATTCGGACGGCATCGAGAACTGCCCGGTCGCCTGCTTGTATTCGGCTAGGCGCATTGTCGCTGCCTGGTCGGCGGCGCTTGCCAGCTGGTCGGCGAGGATGATCAGCACGATCGAAGGCGGGATGATCTGACCGAGCGTGCCCGAGGCGCTGATGGTTCCGGTCGCCAATGCCTTCGAATAATTGGCGCGCAGCATGACGGGCAGAGAGATCAGCCCCATGGCGACGACCGTGGCACCGACGATCCCGGTGGTCGCGGCGAGGAGAGCGCCGACGAAGACGACCGCGATGCCGAGCCCGCCCGGGATCGGGCCGAACAGCTGTGCCATCGTGACGAGGAGGTCCTCGGCGACCTTGGAGCGTTCGAGCATTATGCCCATGAAGACGAAAAGCGGGATCGCGATCAGAGTGTCGCGCTCGACCTCCCAGTAAACGCCGCGGAAGTTCGTTACACCCGCATCGAGCCATTGGCTCGGCCCGCCATGAAGGAAGTAGGCGTCGGTATTGCCGGCAAACAGCCAGCCGCAGAGCGCGGCAAGCCCGATCGAAAGGATCGCCGAGCCCGGGAGAGCGAAGGCGACCGGATAACCCGACGCAAGCGCTGCGCCCATCGTGAGGACGAGGATTAGAAGAAAGACGATTTCCATGGCGGCGGGCGGTGCTCCGGGCGCTTAAGGCGCGTGGATCTGGTCGACGGGTCTGGCGTCCGCGTCCCCGGCGAGCACCGCGGCATTCCGCAGCAGGTAACCGAGAAACTGGACCATCATCGTCAGCGCATAGACGAGGAGAAAGCCTGCCATCAGGTACTTGACGTACATTCCGTAACCGCTCTGGCTCACCTCGTAGCTGAGCAGCGGGGCATTGATCAGGTTGGTCTTGTCCCACATGCCGGACGTCATGACGATCCAGCACAGCGGGATCCCGAGCAGGAGCGACCCGATCACATTCGACCACGCCTTCTTCCGCTCGGTGAACGCGGCATAGAGGATGTCGACCCGCACGTGCCCTTCCTCGATCAGAGTGTAGGCACTCGCAAACAGGAAGAGGGCGGCATACCAGAAGCGCACGAGGTCTCCCATGAATGCCTGTTCGTATGAGAAGACGAAACGGGCTACCACGATCTGGAATTCGGCGAGCACGATCAGAAGCGACAGCCACACGAAACCGATTCCGCGCGATACGAGCGCGATGACGAGAGAAATCCCGATCAGCGGATAATGGAGGAAGTTCCCGCGGTAGATCGCGCGTCCGAGCTGTGTCGCCAGCTGGTCGCCGAACACGGAGGCGAGCATGTTCTCGACGCGGAGGAACGAGATCACCATGTCGCAAAGGCCGACGAGCAGGACGGCCCAGAAGGCGGCGCGGGCGATGTAAGCGGCGATGCCGGCGAGGAGGTCGGCATCCGCGGTCATGGTCCGAACCGGACGGAGCGTCGTTGCCGCGGCGCAAGCAGCGATGGCCGCGGCGTAGAAGGCGAGCTGCAACCACCCGAGCGTGACCGCGCCCGACGCGAGGGGCTGGCGGGGGCTCGGGAGTCCGAACCAGCCGAAATGGGCGAACAGGGCCTGCACTCCTGGCCATCCCTGCCAGAAGATAAGGTAGTTGTTGAGCGTGAACACAAAGGCGAAGGAAGCGGTAGACAGAACTGCGATCCGGAGGATGCGACTGCCGATCGATCCGCTGTCAGCAACGGCTGGGGATACCGAGGCCATGACCACCTGAACGATATCTGCACAGATCCGGAATTGGCCCGGACCGGAAATGCGAAAGCGGAGCCTTGCGGCTCCGCTTTCTTATTGGAACAGGCGTCCGGTTCAGACTCCGAGAACGCGGTTGCGCTGCTCGACGTAGGCCTGGTCCGAAATCTTCGACCAGGCGCCGAGATCCTTGCGCGCCTTGAGGAAGCTCTCGTGGATCCGGTTGGCGAGATCGCTGTGCACCCGCACGGTCTCGAAGACCGCCTTGGACGCTTCGCCGAACGCGTCGTAGACGTCGTCATTGAACTTCTTGAGCTTGACGCCGTTCTCCGAGACCAGCTTGGCGAGCGACGCGCCGTTCTTTGCGTTGTATTCCGACATCATGATGTCGTTCTCGGCGGTGCAGGCGGCCTCGATCAGCATCTGGTCAGTCTTCGACAGCGACGAGAGCCACGAGGCGTTGAAGCCCATCGCGAGCATCGAGCCCGGCTCGTGCATGCCCGGATAGTAGTAGTACTTCGCCGCCTCGTAGAACTTCATCGCGGCGTCGTTCCAGGGACCGACCCACTCGGTCGCGTCGATCGCGCCGGAGACGAGGTTTTCGTAGATCTGGCCGCCCGGAAGCGAGACCGGCGAGGCGCCGAGCTTGGCCATGACGTCGCCGCCAAGGCCGGGGATGCGCATCTTGAGGCCCTTCAGGTCGTCGGCGGAGTTGATCTCCTTGTTGAACCAGCCGCCCATCTGGACGCCCGTGTTGCCGCACATGAAGCCCTTGATCCCGAAGCCCTTGCCGAGTTCGTCCCACAGTTCCTGGCCGCCGCCGAAACGAATCCACGCGTTGATCTCGGTGTAGGTGAGGCCGAAGGGAACGGCGGTGAAGTAGGCCCAGCCGGGATGCTTGCCTTTCCAGTAGTAGTCGGCGCCGTGATAGGCCTGCGCATTGCCCGAGGCGACGGCATCGAAGGCGTCGAACGCGCCGACGCGCTCGCCGGCGGCGAAATACTGCACCTTGATGCGGCCTTCGGAGAGGTCCTCGATCCGCTTCGCGGCACGCTGCGCGCCGGTGCCGAGACCGGGGAAGTCGCGCGGCCAGGTGGAGACGATGGTCATGTCGATGCGCTTCTGCGCGACGGCGGGCGCCGGGAAGCCGGAGGCCGCAGCGACGGTTGCCCCCGCGCCTGCAAGCGCGGCACCCTTGATGAACGAGCGGCGATCCGCGGCTTTCGCCTTTGGCGCTTTCGTGACGGACTTCTTGGTCATGGTTCCGAATCTCCCTGCAATTTGCATTTGTTCATGGACCCCACCATGAGGATCGTTCCGATCCATGGCGCGCATGTTAGAGGCGATGCATGTCTCGCGCAACGGCGTCTACCGGAGAACAGGGAAGGGGCGGCGTCGGAAGTGGTGCCGCGGTAAGGCCTGGCAGGTCAGGCTTCGATGGTTTTCCAGCCCTGCGGACCCAGGGCTTCGAGCGGCCGGAAACGCGCCTTGTAGGCCATCTTGTCGGAGGCCTCGATCCAGTAGCCGAGATAGACATACGGGATGTGAAGTTCGCGGCAGCGCTCGATCATCCAGAGGATCATGTAGGTGCCGAGGCTGCGCCTCGTCTGCCGCCCGTCGTAGAAGCTGTATACGGCCGAAAGCGAGTCCTCCAGCCGGTCCATCAGCATGACGGCGATAAGAGTGCCTTCGCCGTCGCGGAACTCGACCGTGCGGGAGGCGACCGGCGTATCCTCGACCATCGCGCGATAGTCGTTGAAGGTCATCTCCGCCATGTCGCCGCCTTCGTGGCGGACGCGCTGATACGACGAGAACAGGCGGTACTGCTCGACCGTGGCGAGCGCGTCCGTTTCGTCGGCGACGAGATCGGCATTGGCCGCCGCCACGCGACGGAAAGATTTCGTCATGTCGAAGCTGGCGGCGACGATACGCACCGGGATGCAGGCGTTGCAGGACGGACAGGCCGGCCGGTAGGCGAGGCCGTGGCTCCGGCGGAACCCCGCCCGAGACAGCCGCTCGTATAGCTCCGCCGCATTCGGGCCGGACAGATCGGTCACGACCTTCCTCTCGACCTGGCCGTCCAGGTAGGGGCAGGGAAGCGATCTGGTCCCGAAGAAGAACCGGTCGGGACGAATGAGGGTCTGGTTCATACGCGGGCGGTCAACAGGTTGCTCGAACGCCCCGAATATAGGGACTTGCCCGCGCCGGGAAAAGTTTTGCGAAACTTTTGGTAAATTGCCGGATACCGGGCCCCGGAACAGTCTCTCGCGAATGCCTGGCTATTTCAGCCGTGGGCCGCTCCAGTCCCGGCGAAACGCCGGTTCGCTATTATTTTCGGCCGGCGCAGCTGCCTTCGCTGCTCCCTTTGCGGCCTTTTTCGCCCGCTCCGCCTTGATTGCGGCGGCCTTTTCCGTCGCCTCGCGCAGCAGCACGATGGAGATCCGGCGGTTGCGTGCGTCATTCGGGTCGTCCCGAACGAGCGGTTCCGTGTCCGCCTTGCCGATGACGTGGGAAATGCGGTCCATAGGCAGGTCGTCGGAGATGATCACCCGCCGGCTTTCGAGCGCACGATTGGACGACAGCTCCCAGTTGCCGTAACCGGCCCGGCTGCCCCGGAACTGCTTCGCGTCCGTGTGGCCGGTGATCGAGATCTTGTTCGGCATCTTCTGGATCACCTGGGTGATCTTCGCGAGAAGCTGCTTGGTCCGGGTCTCCATGCGCACGCTGCCGGAGGCGAACATCGGCTTGTTTTCCTCGTCGATCAGCTGGATCCGGAGACCGTCCGGTGTCTGATCGATGAGGAGCTGCTTCTGCAGATCTTTCAGGTCCGGCGCTTCGTCGAGCGCCTGGCGGATTTCGGCTTCTGCCTTCGCGAAGGATTCTTGCTCGCGTTTCGCGAGCTCTTCTTCAAGTTTTTCATCCGAGACGTTGGCTATCTTGTCCGGATCTTCGTCCTCGACAGCACCGCCGCCTTCCTCGACGGCTTCGCCGTCCTGCGCTCCGCTGGTCGGGCGCAGTTCGAGAGAGACGCTCGGCATCGCCGTGCGCGAGGTCATTGCGCCCGGCGAGGAAATTGCTGCGCCGCCGAGAAGGCCACCGGATCCGCCGGTGGTTTTCGAGACGGTGGAGGGGGAGAAGTACTCGGAGATACCTTTTTTCTGGTCTTCCGTTGTCGCGTTCAGGAGCCAGAGCAGCAGGAAGAACGCCATCATTGCGGTCACGAAGTCGGCGTAGGCGACCTTCCAGGCACCGCCATGGTGTCCGTGGCCGCCCTTCTTCACCTTCTTGATGATGATGGGCGCGATTTCCTGGTTCGACGCCATGGAAGCTGTCCGGTCCTCTCAACCCTCAGCCGACAGAGGGCAGGGCGGAGACCGCCTCTTCGACCTCGTAGAAGGTCGGCCGGACGTCGGACTCGAGTGCTTTCCGTGCGAATTCGACGCAGACCGCGGGAGCGTATCCGCTGAGATAGGCGAGCATACCCGACTTCATGCATTGGAAGTATTTCGTTTCCGCGTCATGAATGGCGTTGAGGACCTGCGCGATCGGAGCGATGAAACCATATGCGACGAACACGCCCATGAACGTGCCGACGAGCGCCGCGCCGATCAGGTGTCCGAGGACTTCCGGCGGTTCGGTAATCGATCCCATGGTGTGAATGACGCCGAGCACCGCGGCGACGATACCGAGCGCGGGCATGCCGTCGGCGACGGACTGGATCGCGGCGGCGACGCGATGGCTTTCGTGATGGTGGGTCTCGATTTCCTCGTCCATCAGCGATTCCATCTCGTGCGGAGATTCTGTGCCGAGGCTCATCATGCGGAGGTAGTCGCATATGAACTCGAGGGCGTGGTGATCGCCGTGGAACCCCGGGAACTGGCTGAACAGGTCGCTTTCGTGCGGGTTCTCGACGTGTGACTCGAGCGCGAGCATGCCTTTCGAGCGGGCGAGCTTGAAGACCTGGTACTGGACGCTGAGCAACTCGATGTAGTCGTCCTTCTTGAATTTCGGGCCTTTCATCACCTTGCCGAACGCCTTGCCGGTCTTCGACAGCACGGATTTCGGATTGCCGATGATGTAGGCGCCGATGGCGGCGCCGAAGATGATCAGGAATTCGAACGGCTGCCAGATGACGCCCATGTGGCCGCCCGCGGCAACGTATCCGCCGAATACGCAGGCGAACACCACGACGATGCCGACTATCGGTAACATTGACTGCCTCTGCCTCAGGTTCGCCGACATGCTCGTCGAGCTTAGTTAAAATCCCGTAAAACTGCGGAAATCCGCGCCCGCTTTCGGGGGCGACGGAGGCGCTTTAATCCGGTATTGATGACCCGTTTCCCCAGTTTCCAATGCGTTTGCGAAAGGAAGAGAATGCCGGACAACGTCGTTACCGCCGAAGCGCTTCAGGAGCGCATGAGCGCCAATCCGTTCAACAGCTGGATGGGGCTCACGATCTCGAGCCTGACTGAGGACGAGCTGACCTGTTCGGTCAAATGGCGCGAGGAGATGATCTCCAACCCCAAGGCGCGGTACACGCACGGCGGCATAATCGGTGCGATCATCGACACGGTCGCCGACTTCATGATCGCGGCGAAGGTCGGCATGCCGGTGCCCACCGTCGATCTCCGGGTCGACTATCATCGGGCGGCCGCGCCTGGCGATCTCAAGTGTATCGGCCGCATCGTTCGGCTCGGCGGCACCAATTCGGTCGCCGAGGCCTATGTCTATGACGGCGACGGCAACCTGATCGCGAGCGGCCGCGGCACCTACTTCACGGCGGCGGCGAAACCAAAGGAATAGCCGGGATGGCGCGGCTGCCGCTCACGGTCTGCACCGGCCCCTACGACCGTGTCCGGTCGCTGGTCGACGGGCGGACCGGGATCGAGGGGTGCGAGGTCAACTTCCTGACCATGAACCCCGAGCAGATCTTCTACCGCGCCTGGAACCATGCGGAGTTCGACGTTACCGAGCTGTCGGCGTCGAGCTACATCCTTGCGCGCTCGACGGGATGGGACGAATACATCGCCGTGCCCGTCTTCCCGTCGCGCGCGTTCCGCCATTCGAGCCTCTACGTCCGGCGCGATGCCGGGATCGCGAAACCCGAGGACCTCGCGGGCCGCGAGGTCGGCGTGCCTGTCTACTCGCAGACCGCATCGCTCTGGGTCCGCGGCATGCTCGAGGACGATTACGGCGTACCTGCGTCGGCGATCCACTGGCGGACGGGCGGGCTGGAGCAGGGCGGGCGCAAAGGCCGTTTCGCACCCAAACTGTCGCACGACATCCGCGTCACGCCGATCGGCGACGACGAAACGCTGTCGTCGATGCTGGCCTCGGGCGCTCTGCCGGCGCTCATCTCCGCGCGGGAGCCGTCCTGTTTCGGGCCGCACAATCCGGACGTCGTCCGCCTGTTTCCCGATTTCCGAGCCGCGGAGCGGGACTGGTATACGCGCACGCGCATGTTCCCCATCATGCACGTGCTCGCGATCCGGCGCAGCCTTGCCGATGCCAATCCCTGGCTCGCCACGAGCGTGACCAAGGCTTTCACCGAGGCGCGCGACCGGTGCTTTGCGGAGCTTGCCGACGTCACCGCGCTCGGCGTTTCTCTGCCGTGGCTCGCCGCCGAACTCGCCGAGACGAAGGCGCTGATGGGCGACGACATATGGCCCTACGGGTTCCGCGAGAACCTGCGAGAACTTAAGACAATGTGCCGCTGGTCGGTGGCGCAGGGCATCGCCGCGAAGCCGATGGAGCCCGCAGAGCTCTTCCATCCGGCGACCCTCGACCGCGCGCGAATCTGAGCGCGCACGACGTAACGAAAACGCCGGCGCAACATCCGGCCGAAGGGAGGACGACGTGAAACAGGATCTCATGCTCGTAGGCAGCGTGCCCTACGACACCGCCGAGGAGGTGTTCACGACCTTCGGTGCCGGGCTCGGCGAGCGCATGGCGTGGATGCCGGACGGCGAGGTCGGGCCGCGTCGCCACTGGATCAGCAAGGTCCACTACCAGGTGATGGCGGGCCATCCCGAGTTCGAGATCCTGCGCCATCCCGCCTACGAGAACGGCGCCGAAAGGCTCAACCCGCGAAATCCGGGCGACAGCTGGCTGTTCAAGGTGAAGGACGGCGTTGAACGCGTGCGCTTCGGCGACCCCGGCTGGCGCCTCGGCTACGCGCGCGACGCGATCAACTCCTATTTCGTTTTCAGGACGCTCCGGGACCAGGGGAAGATTCCGGCCCATCTCCGCTTCCAGGTGTCGATCCCCTCGGTCAACAGCGTCATCGCGCTCCGGGTCTTTCCCGAACCAGGCGACGTCGAGAAGATCCGGCCGGGCTACGAGGACTCGGTGGCCGCCGAGCTGGGCACGATCGTCTCGAAGATCCCCGCCGCCGACCTCGCGATCCAGTGGGACTGCGCGACGGAGCTGCAGGATTCCTACGGCGCGATCAAGGGTCTCGACCCCGCGACGATGGTCGAGCGCAACGTTGCCCAGTTCCGGCGCCTGTGTCCGCTGATCCCGGAAGGGGCGCATCTCGGCTTCCACCTCTGCTTCGGAACCCTCGGCGGCTGGCCGCGCTTCGCGCCCGACGACCTTTCCGGCGCGGTGACGATCGCCAATGCCATCCTCGAGAATGCCGGGCGCCGGGTCGACCGGATGCACATTCCGGTCCTCGACCGTTCCGACGAAGCCTTCTTCGCGCCGCTCGCCGGCCTCCGGCCGGGCAAGACGCGGGTATTCCTCGGCATGGTCCATCACATGGACGGGTTCGCGGCACGGCTCGCCGCGGCGAGGAAGTACCTGAAGGATTTCGGCATCGCGGGCTTCTGCGGTTTCGGGCGGGAGAATCCGGCGACACTCCCGGCGATCCTGGAGGATCATCTGAAGGCAGCCGAGATCGCAGGCTTCTGAGCGGACCCGGCCCGTTGGGACGGGACCGCGGCTCCCACCGCCGCAACGCTTCACATGCCGGGATAATTCACTAGTATCTGCCCCGCGGCGGCCATTCGTCCGCGGTGGGCAGCGCCGGCAAACGGGCCGACAAACAGGGATGACGGAAGAGTTCATGAGCTTCGACCAGAGAGATTTCCGCAACGCGGTGGGATGTTTCGCGACCGGAGTCACGATCGTGACCACGCTCGATCGAGACGGTAACAAGATCGGCATCACCGCGAATTCCTTCACTTCGCTCTCGCTCGATCCGCCGCTCGTGCTGTTCTGCGTCGATAACAGGATCAACTCCTTCGAGGCGTTCGAGAGCTGCCGCCACTTCAACATCAATGTGCTCTGCGAGGGGCAGATGGACCTGTCGAACCGCTTCGCGCGGTCGACCGGCGAGAAGTGGGACGGGGTCGATCATGGCTACGGCGCGAACGGATGCCCGATGTTCTCGGACGTCGCCGCGGTGCTGGAGTGCGACAAGCACGCGATGTACGAGGGCGGAGACCACCTGATCGTGGTGGGCAAAGTGACGAAGCTCGATTACGTCAACGACCTGCAGCGGCCGCTTCTCTATTACCGCGGCTCCTACGCGAAGCTCGCCTGAACGACCGCGCTTTCGGTTACCGGACCGGCTTTAGGCGGAGTACGCCCCCCGCGCCGGCGAGCTCCTCCGCCCGCGTTCGGCCGAAGCGGATATAGCGTCCGTCCCGCCAGGATTCCGTCGTGTTCGCGTAGCGCGGCGAGAGCGGGTTCCCGGAAGCGCCGGTGGCGACTGCGAAGCGGCTTCCCGCCAGATCCGACAGATCGTAGATCGCGCGAAATCCAGGTCCGTGGATCGCCGCGAACGGCTCCTGCCGGTCGCCAAGGCTCGACTGGGCCCGGTTCACGGTATCGTCGCCGCCGTCGGCGGCGATGCGGATATCGGCGAGCGATCTGATCACGGGAATGCGGCCGAGCACCGGATGCCGGAACAGGGCAGGGTGGGCATCTCCCCACCGCCAAGCGGACATGTCGCCGCCGTAACGCCGTGTGAGGCCGTTCAGCGCGCGCCGCAGCGCCGCGGCGACCACCGTTCCGCATGTTTCCTTCGTGCCGGCGTTCACATCGTCGCACCAGTCGGTGCGGCGCGTCAGCATGGCGAGCACGACGCGCGGGTGCGCGCCGTAGTAGGCGCCGAACAGCGGACCGAGTTCGTCCGCGTAGAGGCCGTGGTTGAGTTCGGCGAGCCACATGGCGAAGAGGAGGGGCTCCGGGGCGTCCCGGCGCATCTTGCGGTCCCACCGGGTCAGCATCTCGACCGCCCGGATCTCGCGGTTCTCGCGCGCCTCGGCGAGCTTCAGGAGCGTGGGCAGCAGGTCGGTCGCGCTGCCGGAGAGGATGTCCGCCTGGAGGGTTGCCGCCGCATCCGGAGAAAATGGCCCGGTCTTGGCTAAAACCTCATCGATGCGGCGCGCACGGTAGGGGTCCGCCCAATCGAGAGTGAGGAGATAGGGATAATCCTTAGGCACGATGCGGTGATTGGCGCTGAAGATGCGGCCCGACGCCGGGTTGAAGTTCTGCGGCAGGCGCTCGAACGGTATCTCGCCGGTCCAGTCGAATTCGCCGGACCAGCCGTTTACCGGGACGGAACCGTCTCCCGCACGACGGATCGGAATCCGTCCCGGCGCGAAGAAGGCGATGTTGCCGTCGACGTCGGCGAAGGTGATGTTCTGTTGCGGCGCGTGGAAATCCCGGAGCGCGTCCCGGAACCCGGTCCAGTCGTGCGCGCGGTTCATCCTGTAGAGAGCGAGCGGCGTCATGTCGTCGTCGCGGAGCGCCATCGCGGAAAGCGCGACGAGATGCCCCGCGGGCATGCGCCCGGCGAACGATCGATCGACGTCCGAGATCACCGGTCCGTGCCGCGTCTCGCGTATGAAGATCCGCTTCGCCTCCGCTCCCTTGATCGCGATGCTTTCCTCGCGCTCGATGAAGGCTTCCGGGCCCTCGGGCGTGTCGTAGAAGCCCGGTCTGCCCTCGGTCTCGCGCTCGATGAAGAGATCCTGCGTGTCGCTGTCGGTGGTGGTGAAGGCCCACGCGAAGCGGTCCGTGTGACCCAGGATGTGGAACGGCACTCCGGCGACGGTGGCGCCCGCTATGTCGAGACCGGGCGCGCTGATCCGGGCGAGGTACCAGAGGCCCGGTGCGCGGTAGCCGAGATGGGGATCGTTGGCGAGCACCGGCTTGCCGCTGGCGGTCCCGCGTCCCGCCACCGCCCAGGAATTCGAGGCCGAAACCTGGCGGAGGGCATCGGGCATCGCGGTAGCGAGCCTCTCGAAGCCGGCCGCGAACGCGGGGTCCGGCGCCGCCGCGTTCACGGTCGGCGAGACGCCTCCGTCGTCGCGCGGCCAGAGATCGGAAATCTGGCCGGCGTCGAGCCGGCTTGCGAGCGCGGCGCGGAGCGCCTCCGTATGCCAGTTGCCGGCGAGACGCATCGCCATCAACCGTTGCCAGACGAGCGAGTCGGCCGGCTGCCATGGCTCGGGTGCATAACCCAGCAGTACGAACTCTGGGGGCAACGCGCCTGCGCGGGTACGGAGATATCCGTTCACCCCGGCGGCATAGGCGTCGAGCGTGCGGCGCGCATCGGGCGGCAGCCGCTTCAAGGTCTCTCCCGCGAGCCGATAGAGACCGAGTGTCCGCATCGTGGCGTCGAAATCCACGGTTGCCGCGCCCATGACCTCCGACAGGCGTCCCGCGCCCGCGCGGCGCATCAGGTCCATCTGGAAGAGCCGGTCGCCGGCATGGGTGTAGCCGAGCGCATAATAGGCGTCGTCGGTCGTCGCGGCGCGGATGTGCGGGAACCCCTCCGCGGTCCAGACGATCGCCGCCTCGTGGGCGAGACCGGGCGCGGCGACCGTCCCCGACATCACGGGAAGCGAGGTCCGGAGCCACAGGAAGCCGCCGCCGAGCGCCACGGTCAGCACGACCCCCACGATCGCCGCGATTCTGAGGTATAGGTACAGGCGGGACTGGAAACGGGAAGCCATGGTGCCGCGATACATGCCCTGTGGGGCGACCTTCGTTCAGGGAACCGACCATAACCGATCGGGCGTTTCCGGGACCGGGTTTTTACACGGCCGGCGCGGGCGTTAGGGGCCCCGGATTGTCGGATTTCCGGTTTCGCGAGCGCTTTCCCTGGATCGGCGGAGATCTCCAGACCGTTCGCAACTATCTCGTTCCGCCCCGGGGCGCACTCGACCCATGGCCGGGGGAACGGCTGGAGATCATCGCCTCCGACGGAACCGGCGACCGGCTTCTCGCCATGCGGCACAGGCCGGCGCCCGACTGCGAGCGTTCCGATGCGCCGCTGGTCGTTCTCGTTCACGGGCTCACCGGCTGCGAAGGCAGCTTCTATGTGATCGAGACCGCGCGTTATCTCCTCTCGCAGGGCGTGTCGGTCCTCCGCCTCAATCTCCGTGGTGCGGGTCCGTCGCGATCGACCTGCGGCGGACACTATTCGGCGGCGTCGCATGCTGATGTCGGGCGGGTGGTTTCGGCGGTCGGCGGCGACATCGTGCTCGTCGGCTATTCGCTCGGCGGAAGCATCGTCCTGCGCTACCTCGCGGAGGCCGGGGCATCGGCCGCCGTTCGCGCGGCCGTCGCCGTTTCCACGCCGATCGATCTGGCGGCCACGGCGAAGCGGATGATGCGTCCGCGCAATGCGCTCTATCACCGGTGGCTGCTGGCGCGGATGAAGGAAGAGGCTCTCGCGGGCGCTGCCCGCCTCGCGTCCGGCGAGCGCGAGGCAATTCTCGGTGCCCGCGATGTCGTCGGCTTCGACGAGGCGTTCGTCGCGCCGAGGAACGGTTTCGCGGGCGCCGAAGACTATTACAAGCGCTGTTCCGCTGCGGGCCGTCTCCGCGGGATACGCATACCCACGCTCCTGATTCACGGACGCAACGACCCGTGGATCCCGCCCGATGCATACGACGCGCTGGAGCTCCCGGCAGGCGGAGCTTTGCGCCTCGCGTTTGCCGCCGGCGGCGGCCATGTCGGCTTCCACGGTGCCGGCCGCGAGACGCCGTGGCACAACCGTATGATCCTCCGGCACCTGATCGGCTCGTTCTGAAGGGCGGTTGCGTCGCTGTGGCAGAGCGGCGAGTATCGCGCCGGATGCGCAGCGCAACACGGGAATCACGATGACCGCGAAAAAACTATCCGCAGACGCGGTCGGCCTTCCTGCCTTCGATCCAGGTAACCGGTCAGGGGGCTCCGCCTTCGAGCTGACGAGCCACCGGCGCGCGCGGGAGGCGCTCGACCTCGCGCTTTCGATCCGCGACCCCGGCTTCAACGTCTTCGTTCTCGGTGAGAACCGGAGCGGGCGGCTGACCTCGACGGTCGCCTATCTCGAACAGGCGGCGACGGCGCTGCCGGCTCCGTCCGACTGGCTTTACGTCAATCATTTCATTCGGCCGTGGGAACCCGTCGCGCTGCGTCTTCCCGCCGGGCAGGGACAGGTCTTCCGGTCGCGCATGGAGCTTCTCCTGTCGCAGCTGCAGGATGCGGCGGCGACGGCGTTCGGCGGCGACGGCTTCCAGAAGCGCGTGCAGTCCGAGGGCGCGGACGCCCGGGATCGGATAAATGCGCGCATGCGGGAAATCCAGGGCGAGGCACGCACGGCGGGGCTCGACGTGGTGCAGACCCAGCAGGGGCCGACGATCGTCGCGGTCGACGAAAAGGGCGAGATCGTTCCACCCCAGGCGATGACTGACGAACAGCGCGCGGCGATGGACCGGCACGCCCCCGGGATCGCGGAGGCGATACGCGAAGTGAGCCGCGAAACGGCGGAGGCACAGGCGGAGCTGCACGAACGCGCCGAGGAGCTTGCCCGCCAGACGGCAGACTATGCGCTCGGCCCGATGATCGACGCATTCGTCGTGGCATTCGGCGACCATCCGGGCCTGATGCGCTGGCTGGTCGAGCTCCGCAACGATCTCATCGCGAACTACCGGCTGTTCCTGCCGACGCCGCCGGACATGGAGCGGCCGCGCGAGGCGGAGCCGGCGGTGCGCTATGCGGTGAACCTTCTCGTCGATAACCGGGCGGCGAAGCATGCGCCCGTCGTCGTCGAGCCCAACCCGACATTCGCGAACCTGTTCGGCCGGATCGAGTACCGGCAGTCGCAGGGTGCGATGGAGACGGATTTCTCGCTGATCCGGGCGGGTGCGATCCACCGCGCCAACGGCGGCGTCCTCGTGCTCCGTGCGGATGCGGTCGCTGCAGAGCCCAACGTCTGGCCCTATCTCAAGGCGACGCTGCGCGACGGGCTCGCACGCATCGAAGAGCCGTTCCGCGCGGGCGGACCCGCGGTCGCAGGCGCGCCGACGCCTGCGCCGATCCCGCTCGACATCAAAGTCGTGCTCGTCGCCGCGCCGCACTGGTACTACACGTTCTTTGCCGCCGACCCGGAATTCCAGACACACTTCAAGATCAAGGCCGACATCGACCCGTCGATGGATGCGACGGACGGAAACGTCGAGACCTATGCCGGGCTGATCCGCGCGATGCCGGGGGCGGCGGACACTGCCTGCGAGGACGAAGCTGTCGCATGGCTGCTCGGGACGGCATCACGCTGGTCCGCGGATCGCACCAAGCTGTGTTCGCAGTTCGAGCGCATCGAGGACATCGTCGCCGAGGCCCGAGTGCTTGCGGCCCGCACCGGTGCGAAGACGGTAACGCGCGTGCTCGTCGTCGAGGCGAACGAGAGCCGGCGCCGGCGCAATTCGCGCATCGAGGACCGGGTGCAGGAGGGGATCGCCGACGGCACGGTGCTCATCACGACGACCGGGGCCACGGTTGGCCAGGTGAACGGCCTGACGGTGCGCGATGTCGGGGACCATACGTTCGGCACGCCGAGCCGCGTGACGGCGCGGGCCTCCGTCGGACGCCGCGGCGTCCTCAACATCGAGCGCGACGTCGGCCTCGGCGGCCCGATCCAGCAGAAGGGCGCGCTCGTGCTCCAAGGCTGGCTGTCCGGCCAGTTCGCGCGCGACTTTCCGCTGTCGTTCGACGTCTCGATCACCTTCGAGCAGTCCTATGGCGGGGTCGAAGGCGACAGCGCGTCCCTCGCCGAACTGGTCGCCATCCTGTCCGACCTCTCAGGCATTCCTGTGAAGCAAGGCATCGCGATCACCGGATCGGTCAACCAGAAGGGTGAGGCCCAGGCGATCGGCGGCGCGCACAGCAAGATCGAGGGGTTCTTCCGGACGTGCCGCGACGCGGGAGAGCTGGACGGAAGCCAGGGCGCGGCGATTCCGGCGGCGAACGAACGCAATCTGGTTCTGTCCGAAGAGGTCGAAGAGGCGGTCCGTGACGGCCGCTTCGTGCTCTACAGCGTCGCGACCATCGAGGATGCGGTGGAACTGCTTCTCGGCGTACCGGCGGGAACGCGCGGTGCCGACGGCGCGTTTCCGGCCGACAGCGTGTTCGGCCGCGTCGCCGGGCGCCTCGCGGGCTACGACCGAGTCCTCCGGGAGCGCGAAGGCCCGCCGGGATTGCGGCCCTAGCATCCCTTGCGGCGGGAGAGTTCGCGGTAGAACGCCTCCGGGCTTACGGCGATCTCGGCCGCGACGGATTTCCAGTCGCCCTTCGGCGGAAGCCGACCCCCATTCGCGGCGAGCCAGGCGTCGAGCCGGTCGGAGACTGTGCGGAGTGCGAGGATTTCCGATCTGAGGCGCGCAGACTGTACCTCGTGGGCGAGATAGGCCGACCAGTCCGCGGCAAACGCGCTGTCCTCCCGCATCGCGCGGAGGACAGCGGGCTTCGGCACTGAGAACGTACGTGCCGCGGATGTCGCGACGGCGTCGCAATGATAGGTATCCGAGAAGAGGGACGCCTCCGCGAGGACGGAGCCGGGCCGCGCCCGGTGGAGGGTCAGCGCGAGACCGTCCGCGAGATGCCGGACGAGGTGGATCGCGCCCGCGGTGACGAGATCAAGGGCCGCGACGCCGTCGCCCTGACGGAACACGGTATCGCCCTGTGCGAAAACATTCTCCACCCCTGCGAGTGCTGAGATCCGACCGAAAATCGATTTCGACATGATATCTATCATGTAGCATACGCTACCCATCCGGCAATCATCATCGCCGAATGACGAGGAGACCTGCCATGAACGTCCGATTGCGTGCCGTCGCCGGACTAGCCCTCCTGCTGGCGTCCGTGCACCCGTCGGTCGCCGGCGAGGCACGGATGCACGGCGGCGCGATGCCGCACGATCCGGCAATGTCGCATGCCGTCGACGGACACCATGCCCATGGAAGTGCGATGGAGCGCGTCGCGACGCCCCGCGAACCGGGGCAGGGCGCCTTCGCCGCGATCGCCGAGATCGTCGCCATCCTGAGGGCCGATCCGCACACCGACTGGACGAAAGTCGATATCGAGGCGTTGCGCCGGCACCTGACCGACATGGACAACGTGACGCTGCGCGCCGCCGTGCGGGCAGCTCCTATCGCCGGCGGGACACGGTTCGAGGTGACATCGGCGGATCCGGCGGTGACCGCCTCGATCCGCCGTATGGTTTCTGCGCACGCCGCAACGATGTCCGGATACGAGGGGATGGAGATGCGGGCGGCGGAAATTTCGGGCGGCGCGGCGCTGGCGGTCACGGGCGGAAACGCCGCGATGGTCCGGGGACTGGGCTTCATCGGCCTCCTGACGGTCGGCATGCACCACCAGGAGCATCATCTTGCGCTCGCGCGTGGAAGCGATCCCCACCGTCACTGACAGCTACGGTGTTGGACGTCAGAACTTGATTTCGAAGGTGATGAACTTCGTCCGCGACGTTTCCCGGTCGTAAAAGGCGCAGGAGCGCGGGTTGGAGTCCGAGGTGATCCATCGGACGTCGCGCCAGTTGCGCGCGCGCCCTATGTCGCGGAGCGCATCGAGCATCTTCGCGGCAACTCCCGTTCCGCGTACGCTTTCCGCAACGAACAGCTCGTCCATATAGCCTCCGAGCCTGGCCTGGAACGGCCGCGGGACGTCGCGGAAATGCATCAACGCGACCATCTCGCCCGTGGCAAGGCGCGCTACGCGGCCTTCGAGCGGGCCGCCTGGCGTCATGATCCACTGCCAGACGCGGTCAATGGCCTCCGGATTGTCGGCAATCTTGTAGTGGTCGCGGAAGCTGCGGTAGAGCGCCTCCCATTCGACCCGGTCGGACGGGGCGGGGGGCAGAATGGACAGTACGACCCCGGCGGGTTCGGCCAATCGCGTCAGCCCCGGCGGAGTTTCTCGGCGACCTCGACGGCGGCGTAGGTGAGGATGCCGTCGGCGCCCGCCCGCTTGAAGGCGAGCAGGCTTTCCACGATGACACGGTCCCAGTCGAGCCAGCCGTTGAGGGCGGCGCCCTTCATCATCGCGTACTCGCCGGAGACCTGATAGGCGAAGGTCGGCATGCCGAACGCGTCCTTCACCCGCCGGACGATGTCGAGATAGAAGATGCCGGGCTTGACCATCACCATGTCGGCGCCTTCGGCGATGTCGAGCGCCACTTCGCGCAGCGCCTCGTCGGTGTTGGCCGGGTCCATCTGGTAGGTCTTCTTGTCGCCCTTGAGCGCGCCGCCCGAACCCACCGCATCGCGGAACGGCCCATAGAACCCTGAGGCATACTTGGCGGCGTAGGACATGACGGCGACATCCTGGAAGCCCTTGAGGTCGAGCGCCGCGCGGATAGCGCCGATGCGCCCGTCCATCATGTCCGACGGCGCGATAATGTCGCAGCCGGCTTCCGCCTGGACGACCGCCTGCTGGCAAAGGATGTCGACGGTCTCGTCGTTGAGGATGACGCCGTCTTGAACGATGCCG
>JAYOEF010000042.1:0-22129 GCA_038106605.1 Alphaproteobacteria bacterium | reverse complement strand
TGGGCGAGCACGTGGCCGAGCAGCAGCTTGTCACCGAGCTGTGCGATCAGGCGGTCGGCTTCGCGCCATTCCCCGTCTTCCTGAATGTCGAATATCCGCTCGTAGAGCCGCGCGTCCTTCTCCGACAGGAGGTCGGCGACCGGGACGGAGACGTGTTCTCTGGCATCGGTGAGCGAGGCGTTCTCGGCAGCGGACGCCCGAAATGCGAGGGGCGACAGTGCGACGCACAGCGCAATGGCCGCCGCGCAAAGTTTAAGCCCTTGATTCGCCGGTTTGTTTTTGAGCATGGCCCCCCGATATCGGGCGAATTAGGTTAATTTCCCATTATCGGTCTTAAACCACTCGGGTTTCGGCGGCAAGGAAGGTTAATGCCTCGGCGGCTTTGTATCGCTCAGTTTCCGCCGTTTTCGGCGGCGCGAAGCCGGTCGCGAATGTCGAGGAGGTCGGCCCAGGTCTCGCGCTTCTGCGCCGGCTGGCGGAGCAGGTAGGCGGGGTGGAGCAGGGCCCGCGCCGCGACCGCGGGGCCGTCAGAAGGCTCGTAGGTCAGCCATCGGCCGCGCATCCGCATGATGCCTTCCTGGCGGCGCATCAGCGTCTTCGCGGCGGTACCGCCGACGAACACCAGGACCTTCGGCGCGACCAGTGCGATATGCCGCTCGACGAACGGAAGGCAGGCCGCGATCTCGGCGTCGGTCGGGTTGCGGTTGCCGGGCGGGCGCCACGGCAGGATGTTGGTGATGTAGGTGTCGCCGCGCTCCAGTCCCACGGCACCCAGCATCTTGTCGAGGAGCCGCCCTGCGGGGCCGACGAAGGGAACGCCTTGACGGTCCTCTTCTGCGCCTGGTGCCTCGCCGACGAACATCAGCTTCGCGCCGGCCTTGCCGTCGGCGAAGACGAAGGTCGTCGCCGTTTCGCGGAGCGGGCAGCCGTCGAAGGCGGCGAACGCCTCGCGCAGCTCTTCGATCGTGTTCGCGGCCGCAGCGATTTCCTGCGCGGTGCGCACGGCGGCGTCGCGCGATTGCAGCGGCGCCGGTGCGGGACGCGCTGCCGGCGGCACGGCGGGAGCGGACACCGGAGGAGGGGGCGGGTCGAACCGTTGCGGCGCCTCCGCGAGCCCCATTGGCGAAGTGGGTGGCGACGGGGAAGGCGCGGCCTGCAATGCAGGTACCGCGGCGGCATGCTCGCGCGCGGCGAACCGGTCGACCGGCGAATCCAGGATCGCCTCGTCCACGCCCGCATCGACATACCAGCCGAGCATCGCGCGGACCGCCACGTCTCTCTCGGTGCTGCTGTCGCGTGCGTCGTCCATGGCGCCCAGCCTAGTCCATTTCGCCCGAACTGGATAATGCCGATCCCATGTTATACACAGCCCGAAGCGGGCATCTTCGGAATGCCGGAAAACGGAGCGCGGCCATGGAACGGGAATCGATGGAATTCGACGTCGTGATCGTCGGCGCGGGGCCTTCGGGCCTTGCCGCGGCAATCCGGCTCCGACAGCTCGCCGAGGCCGAAGGCCGCGAGATCAGCGTCTGCGTTCTCGAGAAGGGCTCCGAGGTCGGCGCACATATCCTGTCGGGCGCGGTGATGGAGCCGCGCGCGCTCGGGGAGCTCTTCCCGGATTGGAAGGAACGCGGCGCGCCTCTCAATACGCCGGTCGCCGAGGACAGCTTCCTGCTGCTCGGCCGCACGCGCGCGACGAAGCTTCCGACGCCGCCGCAGATGAACAATCACGGCAACTACATCGTCAGCCTCGGCAATGTCTGCCGCTGGCTCGCCGAGCAGGCGGCTGCCATGGGCGTCGAGGTCTTCCCGGGCTTCGCCGCCGCAGAAGTCCTCTACCGCGAGGACGGCAGCGTGAAGGGCGTCGCGACCGGCGACATGGGCATCGGCAAGGATGGCAATCCCACCGCGAACCACCAGCCGGGCTACGAGCTCCATGCGCGCCAGACGATCTTTGCCGAAGGCTGCCGCGGGTCGCTCACCAAGACGCTGTTCGAACGCTTCGGTCTCCGCGACGGGGTCGATCCGCAGACCTTCGGCATCGGCATCAAGGAGCTGTGGGAGGTCGCGCCGGAGAAGCACAAGCCGGGCCGCGTGGTGCACACGATCGGCTGGCCGCTGGACACCGGAACCTACGGCGGCTCCTTCCTCTATCACCTCGAAGACAACCAGGTCGCGGTCGGCTTCGTCATCGGGCTCGATTACACGAACCCGCATCTCAGCCCGTTCGAGGAGTTCCAGCGCTTCAAGACGCATCCCGAAGTGCGGCCCGTGTTCGAGGGCGGACGGCGCATCGCCTACGGCGCCCGCGCGATCAACGAGGGCGGCTTCCAGTCGATCCCGAAGCTCACGTTTCCGGGCGGCGTCCTCGTCGGTTGCACCGCAGGCTTCGTCAACGTGCCTAAGATCAAGGGCAGCCACACGGCGATGAAGTCGGGCATGCTGGCGGCGGAAGCGGTGTTCGAGGCACTCGGCGCCGAAGATGCGCCGGCCGAGGTGAAAAGCTACGAGACGGCGCTCCGCAAGAGCTGGATCTGGGACGAGCTCTATTGCGTCCGCAACATCCGCCCCGCGTTCCGCTGGGGTCTGTGGCCGGGCCTCGTCTATTCCGCGATCGATACGTACCTGTTCCGCGGGCGCGCGCCCTGGACGCTGCGCCAGCATGCCGACCACGACCGCCTGAAGAAGGCGTCGGACGCGCCGAAGATCGACTATCCGAAGCCCGACGGCGCGGTCTCGTTCGACCGCCTGTCGTCGGTGTTCGTCTCGAACACGAACCACGAGGAGGACCAGCCCGCGCATCTCCGGCTCCGCGAACCGGACAAGGCGATCTCGGTCAATCTCGCGCTCTACGACGCGCCGGAACAGCGCTACTGTCCGGCGGGCGTCTACGAGATCGTGCGCGAAGACGACGGGTCGAACCCGCGTCTCCAGATCAACGCGCAGAATTGCGTCCACTGCAAGACCTGCGACATCAAGGACCCGACGCAGAACATAGACTGGATCGTGCCGGAGGGCGGCGGGGGGCCGAACTACCCGAATATGTAAGGCTTCGGCCCGCCTCGGCCCCACGGCTATCCGTCGTTTAACTGTGCAATGCGACGTCCTATATTCTCGCTCGGGGTTCGTCGGGTAGGCTGGCGTCGCATATGGCCCCGTTTACGCCCTGCCTGTCCCGACGTATGCCGGCCGACACATTTCGGATGTGACACCGAGGAGATGACGCGCGATGCGCGCTAGCCCGACACAGGCACTTACCTGGCCGCTCTGCCTGATATTGGCGGCGCTCGTGGGCGGCTGCGCCTCGGACGGCGGCCCGGCAGGCCATACGGGCCTTATCGAAGACGTTCGCGCCGCCGCTGCCTCCGCGCCGTCGATGGCGATCGGCAGGTCGGCCGCGGGGAATTACCTGGCGGGACGCCAGGCGGCGAAGGAACGCGATTTCGGTGCCGCGTCCGATCTTCTCGGCCGCGCGCTCGAGGGAACGCCGTCGGACGAGGAACTCCTACAGCGCACGTTCCTGGCCAAGTTGTCCGAAGGCCAAATCGCCGAATCGACGGTCCTCGCACGGCGCATCGTCGGGAAGGATACGGTCGCGCCGCTCGCCAGTCTCGTACTGATCGTCGAGGCGGTGAAGACCGGCGACTACGAGACCGCATCGCGGCAACTCGAGAAATTTCCCGACCGCGGTTTCAGCGGCTTCATGAAGCCCCTTCTCTCGGCATGGGTCGAGGCCGGAAGGGGCCGCGCCGATGCGGCTTTCGCGGCGCTCGAGCCGCTGCGCCGCCAGAGCGGCCTCCGGGTGCTCTATGAACTTCACGCGGCGCTGATCGCCGACGTCGTCGGCCGGCAGGAGGCTGCGGCCGATCATTACAAGCGGGCCGCCGAGGCTGCGCCGCGCGCGACGCTCCGGGTCGTCGACGGGCTCGGCCGCCACCTGGAACGTGCGGGCGAGGCGGCGAAGGCCAAGGCGCTCTACGACACATACATAGGCGAAAACCCGGATTCGATCGTTCTCGAGCCGGCGCTCGCGCGGATCGCGGCCGGTACGCGCCCGGAACTGCTCGCCGCCAATCCGGCGGAAGGCGTGTCGGAGGCGCTGTTCGACATCGCCAGCACGATGACGCGGGACAACTCCGCGCAGATCGCGCTCATCTACGGACAGCTCGCGATCCATCTCCGCCCCGAGTTCGATCTCGCCCAGATGCTGGTCGCGGGCATTCTCGAATCGATGGACCGTTACGGCGAAGCGATCGACATCTACGCCGCGCTGCCCTCGAAGTCGCCGCTCCGTTTTTCGGCACGCCTTCGCATCGCCGGAAATCTTGAGGCGCTCAAGCGCGATGCGGACGCGATCGTTCTTCTCCGCCAGTTGTCGCAGGAGGATCCGTCGCGGCCGGAAGCCTTCGTCAGCCTCGGCGATCTTTACCGTGGCAACAAGCAGTTCCCGCTCGCCGTCGCCGCTTACGACCAGGCGCTCAAGGTGATCGCGCCGATCGAGCAGCGTCACTGGACGATCTTCTATTCGCGCGGCATCGCGCTTGAACGCTCGCAGCAGTGGGAGCGTGCGGAGAGGGATTTCCAGCGCGCGCTCGAACTCAATCCGGAGCAGCCCTACGTGCTCAACTATCTCGGCTACTCCTGGGTCGACCAGGGCCTCAATCTCGATAAGGCGCGGAAGATGATCGAGCGCGCGGTAGAGCTCCGACCGAACGACGGCTACATCGTCGACAGTCTGGGGTGGGTGCTGTACCGGCTGAGGGATTTTGCCGGCGCTGTGGAGAAGCTCGAGCGTGCGGTCGAACTGCGGCCGCAGGATCCGACGATCAACGACCATCTCGGCGACGCATATTGGCGGGTCGGCCGGTACAGCGAAGCGCGCTTCCAGTGGCAGCGCGCTCTCGTGCTCCAGCCCGAGCCCGAGATGGTTTCCGCGATCGAGGCGAAGCTCCAGCGTGGGCTCGGCGACACGCCCGCGCGCGGGAAGGACAGCTGAGATCCGGCGTGACGCAGAGCAGACGCCTCGTCCTCGACGCCCCGGCCAAGGTCAATCTCTACCTCCACGTCACCGGGCGGCGGGCGGACGGCTACCACACGCTCGACAGTCTCGTCGCCTTCGCCGCGACCGGCGACCGGATCTCGGCCGAACCGGCAAACGAACTGTCGCTGGAAATCTGCGGGCCGTTCGCGGCGGAGCTTGACGCCGGCGACGATAATCTCGTGATGCGGGCGGCTCGTGCGTTGCGCGAGGCATCCGGATCCGATCGGGGCGCGAGGCTTCGCCTCGACAAGTTCCTTCCCGTGGCATCCGGGATCGGCGGAGGGTCCGCGGACGCGGCGGCGGCATTGCGGCTTCTGTGCACCCTGTGGGAGCTGCCCCCGGACGATGCGCGCCTGCACGAAATCGCGCTTGGGCTCGGTGCTGACGTTCCGGTCTGTCTTGCAGGCCGGCCGGCGATCATGTCGGGCATCGGCGAGACGGTCACTCCCGTGCGGGCGCTGCCCCCCTGCGGCGTCGTTCTCGTCAACGCGCGCGAACCGGTGCCGACGCCCTCCGTTTTCCGCGTGCGCAGCGGCGCGTTCTCCGAGGCGGCGGAGTGGCGCACGCCGGCCCGGACCGACGAGTTGATGCAGGCGTTGTCCGCGTGCCGGAACGATCTCACCGGCGCGGCGATTTCGGTCTCGCCCGTGATCGCGGATGTTCTCGCTGCGATCGAAGCGCTCGACTGTTGCCGCATTGCGCGCCTCTCGGGAAGCGGCGGAACCTGTTTCGGGCTGTTCGACGATACGGCGGCGGCGGTGAGGGCGGGTGAGGTTCTTGCCGGGGAACGTCCGGGCTGGTGGGTCAGCGCGACAGGCTTTCTCTCGAAAAGCCCGTCGATCGCGGAGGACTGACGGCGGTGCCGTCAGCCGCCGCCCATTGTCTTCGCGACGGCCCGGAGTTCCTCCAGCATGGAGGCTGTCGCCTTGCCGTCGGCCTCCAGCCCCGCGAACTTCTGGAATAGCCGGATCGCCTCGACCGTCCGCTTGCCGATCGCGCCGTCTGCCGGACCCGGATCGAAATTGAGGCGGCGCAGCAGCTGCTGCAACTCGCGGACCTCGGCGCGGGTGAGGCGGCGATCTTCCGCCGCCGGTTTTCCTGCCGGCGGTACGGCAGGCGCGCGTGCTGCCGGCGCGGCGGGCCGCGTTTCCTGGTCGAGCCGGTCGATCGGCTTCTGGGCATTGGCGAGCGCGTTCAGCGTGCGGAGTCGTGCCGCGGCGTCCGTATCGCCCTGAGCCGCCGCCTTCTCGTACCAGAAGCGTGCCTTCTCGTTGTCCGGCGGGTTGACGGGCGTTCCCGTTTCATAGAGACGGCCGAGGCTGTACTGGCTCTGCAGCAGCCCCGTGTTCGCGGCCTTCGTGAACCACTCGACCGCTTTCTCGTAACTGCGCGCGACGCCCCGGCCCTCGGCATAGGCGGCAGCGAGATTGTGCTGCGCCCTGGGCTCGTTCTGTTCGGCGGCGCTCTGGAACCAGAACACGGCGAGCTGCGCGTTCTCGGCGACGCCTTCACCGCGCTGATAGAGAACCCCGAGATTGAACTGCGCCGAAGCGAGGCCCTGGAGCGCTGCCTTCTCGAACCACGCCGCCGCCTCCTTTGCGTTCTTCGGCACGTACCGTCCGGAGAGATAGAGCATGCCGACGTCGTGCTGCGCGCGCGCATCGCCCGACTTCGCCATCTCGATGCCGAGGCGGACGTTCTCCGGAAGTGCAGGCGGCGCTGCCTGTCCGGGAGACGGCGGGGTCGCGGTCGAGGCGGGAGGCGCGGGTTGCGGTGCGGCCGGCACCGGGTTGTCCGCGGCCGCCGGCGGTGTCTCCGCGGTCTGAACCGGACGGACCGGCTGTTCGGGAACGGAAAGCTCGCTGAATATCCAGATGCCGCCGCCCAGAATGGCGAGGAGGACGGCGCCGGCTGCGGCATAACGCAGCGGTCCCGGCCGGCGCTCCGCCGGCAGGATGGGGAGCGGCTGCGGACGAGGCGGGATCGGCGTCTGCCTCGACGGCGGGCGCACTTCCGGCGCGGCGGGCGGAGCCGTGTCGAGCGGATGGTCTCCGGGGTGGGCAACGAGAGGTTCTTCGACGGGCGGAAGGCCGGCGGCAGGTGGCGGCGGCTCCTGGAATCGGTCGTCCGCGGGCGGCGGTGCGACCAGCGGTTCCGCGTCGGTCGCGGGCGGCATGGCCTCAGCGGGGGGATGGGTTTCATCCGGCGGTGCCAGAGGAGGGGACGGCGGGGCTGACCGCGGGGCGGGTTGCGGTTCGGCGGGCGGGGCAACGTTCGCGTCCGGCGCAGTAGTGCCTTCGGCGGCGACGGCGATGCCGGCGAGCTCCCCGCGGGCCGCACGCTGGATCGCTTCGTCGATCCATGTCCCGATCGGCAGGCCGGCGGCCTGCGACGCCGCCCGGGCGAGATCGCGCGTCTCGTCGTCGACGCCTTTAACGCTCCATGATTTCGGCTTGGCCATCTCGCGGCGGATGCCTCTCCCGCTTTTCGTTGCCTTAACTATACCGGCGCGCTTCGACGGGTGTTAAGAGGGAAACGCGCCGGAATGCCGCGCGGTCCCTGATTCCTGCGGAAGCCGGGAACAAGCAAGCGAGTAGTGCTCGGTCATCCGGCCATACCGGCCCGTGCCGCATGGGGTAGTGCTTCAGTCGCGTTTGAAAAGGCCGAGAAAACCGCGGCGCTCGGGAGGAGCCGGGCGCTCGGCCGGACGCGGCGCCGGACGGCCCGTGTCCTCGATCCGGTCGAGCCGTTCCGCGATGCGCTGGACCGCGCGCTCGACCGGCGCGGTCGACATGCCCGACATGCGTGCGTGCTCCAGCTGTTCGCTGAGCTCGCCGACCTTCTGCGCGATCGGTGCGATCGTGTCGGCCGTCCGCTGTTCGGACTGCTCGATGCGGCTCGCCAGGCGCTGGATGCTGTCGAAAATCGCCTGAATCGTGGGTGCAGGCGGGGGCGCGCCGCCGGGTGGCGGAGGCGGGGGAGGAGGAGCGGCGTGCTGCCCGTATCCCGGGGCGCCGCCGTACGGTCCGGATGCCATCGGATCCGGATACTCGGGCGGACGCTCGGGCTGCGGCTGACCGGGGCGCGGACGACGCAACTGCTCCGCGGCGGACTGGCGGATCATCTGCGTGAGCCACGCGCCTACCGTCATTCCGGCTTTGCGGGCAGCGATCTTTGCGGCTTCGCGGGCCTCAGGGTCTACGCCCTTGACGCTCCACGGCGAAGGTGTGTCGGCCATGGCGTACTGCGGCTGTCCAGGTTCTACTCAATTCTACTCGTGCAATACTCCCCCACCGCACAACCTGTATTGTCCACAATCCGTAACAAATATCAATAGAATACCGGATCGAAACCAGGTCGCTTGCCGGTCGCAAGTAGTTCCTGCGGTGACGAGGTATGGTTTTCCGGGATTACTCGGTACGGAGGCGGTCGAGACGGGCCCGAAGGCGTTCGATCTCCGCGACAAGCGGAGAGAGGGCCTCATTCGTGCGGGACTCCGATTCGGAGAGACGCCGTTCGAGGGCCTCGATCTCGGTCTGGAGGAATTCGGGATCCTCGATCAGATCCTCGTCGCGAACTGGTCCTTCCGGCTCGTTGCCGAACGACGCGACGTACTGGACTGCACGCTCGATCGTATTGCCGCCGCCTGCGCCGCGTCCGGGCATCGGCGCAGCGACGAGGTCGGGGATGAGGTCGGCGGCGAGCCCGGCATCCGCTTCCGGCAACGCGCCGGGCGCGATGCCGTCCGCTTCCGCCGCAGCACGGATGACCGCCGACAGCCATGTGCCGACCGGAATGCCGGCATCCCCCGAAGCGCGCTTCGCGTATTCGCGCGCGTCGTCGGAAATGCCTTTGAGGCTCCAGGGCAGGATCGTGACGGTCATGCCGGATTATAGGCACGGGGTTGCGCGTCCGTCACCTTCCGGCGTTGCGAAGCGCAACGCCCTTCCGATATGTTCACGACCGTGCCGGGTTGGGGCGTGGCCAAGCGGTTAAGGCATCGGGTTTTGATCCCGTGATCCCAGGTTCGAATCCTGGCGCCCCAGCCAGCGCTTCCGCCGCGGGACGGAAGATGCACGAAACTCTGTTCCGCACGAAGCGATCCGCAAGGGCCGTTACATGGACTCCGATACCGTGAATCTCGATGCGACCGGACTGCGCTGCCCGCTCCCCGTGCTCCGGGCGCGCAAGGCGCTGCGCACGGTCGAGCCCGGCGGAAAGCTGGCGGTGCGTACCACCGATCCTGCCGCACCGGCGGACTTCGAGGCCTTCTGCCGCGAGGCCGGCCACGAGTTCCTCGGCGTTGCCGACGACGGCGACGCGCGTGTCGTCACGGTGAGGAAAGGCGCCTAGCGGGCCGGCCGGGGCCCGCGTACTAAAGCGTGCGGTTCCGCGAAAAGAAAAGAAGCCCGACCGAAAGCGCGATGAACCCGCCTGCGAGATAGAGGACCTCGTTGTTGAGCCCGTGGTCGAGCAGGGCCCCGTAGAGGATCGGCGCGAAACCCTGGCCGACGTTGAACCCGGTGCTGACGAAGGCGAACACCGTGCCGAGCGCGCCCGCCGGCGCGATTTCGCGCACCATCATGTCGCGCGACGGATTGACGACGCCGCGGACGAAGCCGCCGAGGACGAAGGCGCCGATCACGGCGGCGACCGGGATGCGGGCGGTGCCGACGATGAATAGCAGGATCGCGTATAGCCCGAAGGCAAGAACGAGGATCCGGTCATGCCGCTTCGTCCGGTCCGCGAGCCATCCGCCGAACAGCGTGCCCGCGGCGGTGCTGAAGAGGAGGGCGGACAACATGTAGCTCGCCTCCTCGATGCTGACGCCGTAGAGCCGCGGCAGCACCACCGCCGAGAATCCGGTGAGGGCGATGTTGCAGGCCGACGTCAGCATGTAGAACAGGAACAGCAGGATCACCGCGCGGTTGATCATGCTGCGGAGCGGAGTGGCGGCGTCTGCCTTCTTCTTGGTCTTCGCGTCCTCGCGGAGCGTATCGCCCGAGAAGATGAAGACGAACGACAGCGCGACGCCGACGACGCCCGCGACGATCAGCGCGCTCCGCCAGTCGGTCTGGGTCAGCAGCAGCGCCATGGCGACCGGCCCGGCCGCGGTGCCGAGCGAGCCGCCGAACGAATGCATGGAATAGGCGCGGCCGTGCCGGCTCTCGTCCACGGACGCAGTCAGGATCACATAGTCCGCCGGATGGAAGACGCTGTTGCCGGCGCCCGACAGGAGGAACAGGAACACGAGCTCCCAGTAGCTCGTCGCGAATCCCGCGAGTGCGAAAGCTGCGGCGGTGAGGAACATTCCCGCGATCAGGACTCGCCGCGCGCCGAAGCGGTCGACCAGGACGCCCATCGGCGTCTGCAGCGCGGCGATCGCGACGTTGTAGGCGGTGAGGATGATGCCGAGTTCCGTGTAGGAGACGCCGAGATCGCGATGGAACAGCGGCAGCAGCGGCGCGAGGCCGAACATATAGAAGTGGCTGAGGAAATGACCGAAGCCGATCAACCCGATCGCGCGGACATCGCGCCCGACGGACATTGCCGCAACCGCCATTTCCGATATCCTCTCCGGTGCCCGCGTCCGCCCTGTGGACAAGTTAGAAAATTTTGGGGGCGGCGACCTGCCGTTAACCGGCGTTTTTAACCCGGCGGCAAGCGTCACTCTGTTACTGGAGACCGCAAAGAGTTTCAACACAGGGAAAGACAGACATGGGCCCGCGTTTCGCCCGGCTTAGCAGACAGCTTCCGTTCCGCCTCACGGCCCTTTTTCTCGTCACGCTTCTTTTCCTGATGACTGCGGCGCTCAGCGCCCGCGCCGCGGAACCCCCTCCGTTCTGGACCCGCTGGACTGCCCATGCAGCGGACTCGAAGCTCGTCATCGATCATTCCGGATGGACCGGTTTCCTGCAGAAATACGTCGGTACCGATGCAGCCGGAGTCAACCGCGTCGCCTACGGATGTGTCTCGAAGGAGGACCGGCGGGCGCTCGACGACTACGTCGCGCGTCTGACGCTGGCGCCGCTCGCCACCTATCCGCGTTCGGAGCAACTCGCTTTCTGGATCAACCTCTACAACGCGGTGACACTACAGACGGTCCTCAATCACTATCCCGTCGTTTCGATTCGCGACAGCGACCTATCGCCCGGCTGGTTCACGAAGGGACCGTGGGAAAAGAAGCTCGTCGTGGTCGAGGGAGTGCCGCTGTCGCTCGATGACATCGAGCACCGGATCCTCCGGCCGATCTGGAAGGATGCGCGTCTCCATTATGCGCTCAACTGCGCGTCGGTCGGATGTCCGAACCTGCGACGCGAGGCCTATACCGGCGCGCGTGCCGACGCGATGCTGACCGAAGCGGCGAATGCTTATGTGAACGACCCGCGCGGCGTGTCGTTCGCGGGCGACGACCTCGAAGTCAGTTCGATCTACAAATGGTATGTGGAGGACTTCGGCGGAAACCGCTGGGGGATCCTCGCGCATCTCCGGAAATACGCCGCGCCCGATCTCCACCGGCGGCTCGGCTTCGCCGAATCGATCGACGCCTACCGCTACGACTGGTCGCTCAACGACGACAAGGCCCCGTCGGACGCGAACATCGCACCGGACCGGAAACCCTCCGCCCACTGACGCCTTCCGGCCATTATGCGCCGGTCGTTATGCGGAGGCCGGGGGCACTTTCGGGACGGGAACGCCGAGTACGCCGCACAGATCGCTGATTGCGCGTGCTTCCGGCTGCGAAAGCTCGCCGTCGGCTTTCGAGATCGCAACCGCGACCCTGATAAGGAGGTCGCAGGCATCCTGGTCGCCCGCAATCCGCGCGACGGCATCGAGCGCGTCGCGGCGGGCGGCGTCACCGTCGTTCCTGATGGCGTCGGCATAGTCGCGGTACAAATCCACGGCGACGTGCGGATCGTGGATATTGAGGTCGCGGACATCCTCGAGCAGGTCGTCGAGGGCACTCATTTCCGAGAACGTCACCTCTCCGTCCGCCGTGGCCACGAGGGCGGCCGCAGCCATCGTCGCTTCCAGGAACTGCCTGTTCCGGAAACGGGTTAGGCCGAGACGGAGCGTAGCCCGTGCCGTGCGAAACATCGATGGAGCCCTTGTATCCTACCGAAGCCCGAAAATACCATATAAGGGCGGTACGGAAAAACCGGCATGCGACGGCAAGTGCACTGCATTAATCGGGAATTAAACGTAATTTCGCATCATGAGGCCATGAACGAGGTCACCCTCCGCAGATCCGCCGTCGTGGCGATGCCCGCAAAATGCAAGCGCTATGCGCTTATTGCATTCGGCTGGCTCTGCGTTGCCGTCGGTCTCGTCGGTGTCATTGTGCCCGGACTGCCGACGACGATTTTCATGATCCTTGCCGCCTGGGCGTTCTCGAAGTCTTCCGAGCGGTTCCAGGCCTGGCTGCTCGGACACCCTCGGTTCGGTCCGGCAGTCGTCGCATGGCGCGACAACGGGGCCATTCCGGCCCGCGCCAAGGTCCTCGCGCTCGCGACGATGACGCTGAGCCTCGTCATAATCTCCGTGTTCGTCGCGACGAGCTGGACCCTGCCGTCGGTCGTCGGCGGCATCATGCTCTGCGTCGGCATTTTCATCGTTACCCGCCCGAACGCCTGAGCCGCCTCTCCGTAGCGTTTCAGCTGCCGACGCTTGCACGCGCTGCATGCGCACTGCATTCTCGCGCGGCAGGGAGAGGGGAACATGACCGATACATTCGATTTCGTCATCGTCGGCGGCGGCTCCGCCGGATGCGTGCTCGCGAACCGTCTGACCGCGCGTAGCGGCACGCGCGTCCTCGTCGTCGAGGCAGGAATGGATACGCCGCCCGGAGAGGAGCCGAAAGACGTCCTCGATTCCTATCCCATCGTCGCCTACTTCAACCCGCTCTATCAGTGGGCGAAGCTCCGCGTCCACCAGCAGGCGATCCCGCACAACATGCCGGGCGGAACCTCGCCCGAGGTGCGCTACGAACAGGCGCGCATCATGGGCGGCGGTTCGTCTATCAACGCGCAGCTCGCGAACCGCGGCGCGCCTGCGGACTACGACCGCTGGCCAGAACTCGGCGCCGAGGGCTGGGGCTGGAACGATGTGCTGCCCTACTTCCGGAAGGTCGAGAACGACCAGGATTTCGATGGGCCCTACCACGGCAAGGACGGCCATATCCCGGTGCGGCGGGTTTGGCACGAGCATTGGCCGGACTACACCAAGCAGGCCGCGAAGGCGTTCGAGACCCTCGGGCGCGAGTACATCGAGGACCAGAACGGCGAATACCGCGACGGCTGGTTCCCGATGACCTTTTCCAACATCGACGACCACCGCGTCTCGGCGGCGATGGGATACCTCAACCGCGAGGTCCGGGCCCGCCCCAACCTCAGCATCATGGCGAACACGCGGGTGCGCCGCATCCTGTTCGAGGGGCGCCAGGCGGTCGGTATCGAGATCGACCGGAACGGCAAGGCCGAGACGATCCGCGCGAAGGAAGTCGTTCTTTCGACCGGCGGCATCCACTCGCCTGCGATGCTGATGCGCTCGGGCGTCGGCCCGTCGAGCCACCTCCGGTCCCACGGGATCGATGTCGTCGCCGATCTGCAGGGCGTTGGGCAGCACCTGATGGACCATCCCTCGATCGGGGTTTCCGCCTATATCAAGCGATCTGCGCGCCTGCCGCACAGCTTCCGGCGCCACCTCCACATCGCCCAGCGCTATTCGTCGGGGATCGAGGGCTGTGCGCCGTCGGACATGTACATGACCGCGGTCACGAAATCGGCATGGCATCCACTCGGGTGGCGCCTCGGCTCCTTCCTGCTGTGGGTGAACCGGTCCTACTCGATCGGGCAGGTAACGCTGAAGACGCCCGGCTGGCAGGACGAGCCGCGCGTCGAATTCAACCTTCTGAGCGACCGGCGCGATCTCGAACGCCTGATGCAGGGAATCCGCATCATGGCGGGGCTGTTCCGGACGCCAGAGATGCGGTCGATCACCGACACGACGTTCCCGTCCAGCTATTCGGAGCGGGTGCGCTCGGTGGGTACCGTCACCTTCAAGAACTACCTTCTCACCAGCCTCGCCGGATTCGCGATGGATCTTGCGCCTGCGGTCAGAAAGAGGATCGTCGATTCGGTGATCACCGAGGGCGTGACGCTCGAGAAGCTCCTCGCAGACGACGATGCGCTCGAAGCTCATGTGCGCAAGAGCAGCGTCGGTGTCTGGCACGCGTCCTGCACCTGCCGGATGGGCCGCGCCGAAGATCCGATGTCCGTGACCGATACCCAGGGCAGGGTGAAGGGGCTCGCGGGGCTGCGCGTCGTCGACGCCTCGATCATGCCGGAGGTTCCCTGCGCCAACACGAACTTCCCGACCATGATGCTGGCGGAAAAGATCGCGGATTCGATCGTCAGGCATTGAATCGTTTCAATTCGATATCTAAACGATTTGAATTAAAACGATTCAAGGAAACATCCCAACGGGTGTAGGATGCGTCCCAGTGTCGGCGTGGGATGCCGGCGCACAAAATGGAAAACCGGAGGACTCCCGATGACGCTCTTCAAGTCCCTGACTGCGCGCGCAGGCCTCCCGGCCGCCGCCGCTGTCGCTGCCCTCGCTGTCGCGGCGCCGTCTTACGCTGCCGACATCACGCTCAAGATGCACACTTTTCTTCCGCCTATCGCCAACCCGCCCAAGACCTTCCTGAATCCATGGGCGAAGAAGGTCGAAGAGGCGTCGAAGGGCAAGCTCAAGGTCTAGGCGTTCTGGGCGATGCAGCTCGGCGGCAAGCCGCCGACGCTCGTCGACCAGGTCAAGGATGGGGTTGTCGACATCATCTGGACGCTTCCGGGCTACAACCCGGGCCGTTTTCCGAAGACCGAAGTGTTCGAGCTGCCGTTCATCCACAAGGATGCGCTGTCGACCACGCTCGCCATGCAGGACTTCTACGACAAGCACCTGAAGGACGAGTACAAGGATTTCCACATGCTGCAGCTCCACGCGCATGCGGGTTTCCTGTTCATGACCAAGAAGCCGATCACCAAGATCGACGACTTGAAGTCGATGAAGCTCCGCGCCCCGTTGCGCATCGGCGTCTGGATGCTGACCGAGTTCGGTGCCACGAGCCTGGGACTGCCGTTGCCTGAGGTCCCCGCTGCCCTCTCTAAGGGCGTCATCGACGGTATGGCGCTGCCTTACGAGATCTCGCCTGCGGTCAAGGCGCAGGATCTGGTGAATTACTTTACCGACCTCGCTCCGCCGCAGTCGCGTCTTGCCACCGCTGCCTTCACTTTCATGATGAACCCGAACAGCTATGCCAAGCTGCCGTCGGACCTGAAGCAGGTCATCGACGATCTGTCCGGCCGCAACATCGCGAAGTGGGCCGGCGAGAACTGGGAAGAGATCGAGAAGCCCGGCCTTGAGGCGATGAAGTCGAAGTCCAAGAACAAGTTCTCGACGCTCCCCGAGTCCGAGTCCGCGAAGTTCCTCGCGACCAAGGAAAAGGTCTACGAGCGCTGGTTCGCCGAGATGAAGAGCATCGGCGTTGACGGCAAGGCGCTGCTCGCGGACGCCGAAGCGATGATCGCGAAGTACGCGAAGTAAGCTCCTTTCCAGGACGGGAAATCCGGGCGTCGGTGCGGGAAACTGCTCCGGCGCCTTTCTTTTGGGTCGATCTCTTTTGGGTCGAGCCATCTCCCGACGGCATGGGCCGATCCGCGGTCAAACTGGCCGAGCCGCCGGTTCCGTGTTTGAATGCCGGGGGACAGGGAACAAACGGGACGGGATCATGCCCGACACACTGGAGCGCGGAGACGGCGGCGCCGTTGCGCCGGAGGAGATGGTCGCAAGGGCGCAGGCGCTTATGCCCGCCATCCGCGAGGCGCAGGAGCGTACGGAGCGCGACCGTCGGGTCTCCACCGAGATCTTCGAGCGCATCCTGGATGCCGACCTCTATCGCATCCTTCAGCCGAAACGCTGGGGCGGGTACGAGTACGGCTTCGACAGTTTCGTCGATATCGCCTTCGAAATCGCCCGCGGCTGCGGATCGACCGGATGGGTCTTCGCGATCACGAGCAAGTACCAGTGGCTTCTCGGAATGTTTCCCGCACAGGCGCAGGAAGACGTGTGGGGCGAGGACCGGAACGGCCGGACCTGCGCATCCTTCACGCCGACCGGTACCGCCACACCCGTCGACGGCGGCTATCGCATTAAAGGGTCATGGGCCTTCTGCTCGGGTCTCGACAACTGCCCGTGGGTCCTCGTGGCGGTCAATGTCCCCGACGACGACGGCAGCGCGATAAAGGAACGCGGCTACGTCATCGTGCCCCGCGGGGAGCTCGGCATAGAGGACGACTGGAAGGTCGTCGGGCTCGCGGGAACCGGCTCCAAGACGGTGTTCACAGACGACTTGTTCGTGCCGGCGCACCGGTACCTCTCGATCGCCGACTCGCTCTCCGGCAATCCGCCCGGTGCGGCGCTCAACGACGGGCCGATATTCCGGGTTCCGGCCTTTTCCGCGCTGTCGATCAGCGTCTGCACGCCCACCATCGGCATGGCGCAGGGTGCGTGGGACGAATTCGTCGGCGCGACGCGCGACCGCGTGACGCGCGGGGCGGCACTGTCGCAGCCGTCGCCGATGGCGGAGCTGCCGACCATCCAGCTCCGCATCGGCGATGCGGCAGCCTGCATCGATGCCGCGAAGATGATCGTCCGGCGCGACGCGGCCGACATCATGGAGACCGTGCGCTCGGGCCGGGAACTCACCGTCGAGCAGCGCGCGCGCAACAAGGGCGACCTCGGCTTCGCGGCCGGTCTCGCGCTCCGCGCCGTCGACCAGATGTTCGAGGCGGGCGGCGGCAAGGGGCTCCAGCTCGAGAGCCGCCTGCAGCGCTATTGGCGCGATGCGCACGCGGGCGCGATGCACATCAGCGTAAACCGCGACGCGGTTCTTGCGCTCTACGGGCGGGTGTCTCTGGGGCTTCCGTCGGGCCCGGCGCAGTTCTGATATTGGAGAGCGTTCAGGCCGGGGCCGGCATCTCGGCGATGCGCTTGTAGGCTCCTTCGCTGAACTCCACGGCGGGCGCATTGCCGCCGATCACGAACAGCATCACCGCCTCCTCTTCGCCCGCGGGCGCCTCGACGCACTCGAAACGGCGGAGGCATCCGGGCGGGAACGAGACGACGTCGCACGGCCCGACGATGACCTCCTCGTAGTCGTCGCCCTCGTTCCAGGCGCATTTCCATTTGCCGGAGATCGGCATGAAGGTTTCGTTGGTGTCGTGGTTGTGCATCAGCGGACCCTTGCCAGGCCCGGTGCGCACGAAGCCCATGTTGAAGCCTTCGGAGATCGGGATCGCGGGCGCGAGTGCGTTGTCGGACCCGACCGGCGAGACGATCTCCGCCTCGGCGCTTTCCTTGGGCGGCTGGAAGCCCAGCACGTTGATCAGTTCGCGGTCGCATTCCGGCAGATGGCTGTCGGGCAGGCCCTTGCGCGAGCCCTTGAGGGTGCTGAAGAGGGCGACCCGCTTCATCATTTCGTCGCGAGTCCAGACGCGGGCTTCGGGCAGCATTGGATCCTCCATAATAATACAGGCCGCTCGAGCAGGCCATTTAGCTCCGGAAACGTATCACATTCGCGATCAGTTCTTGAGCCGGTAGCCCGTCTTGAATATCCACCAGACTGCGGCGATGCAGAGGACGAAAAACACCAGGATGAAGGCGATACTGATGCCTATGGGAACGTCGGCGGCATCGTGAAAGCTCCATCGGAACCCGCTGATCAGGTAGACGACCGGGTTGAACAGGGAGACGGTGCGCCAGAAGGGCGGCAGCATGTCGATCGAGTAGAAACTCCCGCCTAGGAAGGTCAGCGGCGTTATGACGAGCATCGGGACGAACTGGAGCTTCTCGAAGTTGTCCGCCCAGATTCCGATGATGAAGCCGAGCAGGCTGAATGTCGCGGCGGTCAGGACGAGAAACGCCAGCATCGCGAGCGGGTGTGCGACCTCGTAGGCGACGAATAGCCGCGCGGTTGCCAGTATGATCAGCCCGAGGATGACGGATTTCGTCGCCGCCGCCCCGACATATCCCAGCACGATCTCGATCGGCGATATCGGGGCGGAGAGGACTTCGTATATCGTGCCCGTGAAGCGCGGCAGGTGGATGCCGAACGATGCGTTCGAGACGCTCTCGGTCAGGATCGACAGCATCACTAGCCCGGGAATGATGAAAGCGGCGAAGCTCACCCCGTTGATCTCGGTGATCCGCGAGCCGATCGCCGCGCCGAACACGACGAAGTAGAGCATCGTCGTCACGACCGGCGAGACGATGCTCTGGAACAGGGTCCGCCACGTCCGGCTCATTTCGAAGACATAGATGGCACGCACGCCGTGGAGGTTCATTTCGTCTTCCCCACGAGCCCGACGAAAATATCCTCGAGCGAGCTCTGCCGCGTATCGAGATCCGTGAAGCGGATGCCGAGTTGCTGGAGGTCGCCCAGAAGCCGCGTCGTCCCGGTCCTCTCGCCCTGCGTATCGAATGTGTAGACCAACGTTCGCCCGTCGGCTTCGAGGCTCAGCGTGTAGGACGACAGCTCGGCAGGAACCGCTTCGAGCGGGGCGAGCAGCGTCAGCCGGAGCTCCTTCTTGCCGAGCTTTCTCATGAGGACGGCCTTGTCCTCGACAAGGACGATCCTGCCGCCGTCGATGACGCCGATCCGGTCCGCCATTTCCTCGGCTTCGTCGATGTAATGGGTCGTCAGGATGATCGTCACACCGTCGTCCCGCAGCCGGCGGACCATGTCCCACATGTCGCGGCGAAGCTCCACGTCGACGCCCGCGGTCGGCTCGTCGAGAAACAGGATCTCCGGCTCGTGCGCCAGGGCCTTGGCGATCAGTACGCGGCGCTTCATGCCGCCCGACAGGGTGATGATCTTCGCGTCTTTCTTGTCCCAGAGAGACAGGTCTCGGAGGATGCGTTCGAGCACCCCGGGCGCGGGCGGTTTGCCGAACAGCCCGCGGCTGAAACAAACTGTATTCCACACGGATTCGAACGCGTCGGTCGTCAGCTCCTGCGGCACCAGGCCGATCAGGGAGCGGGCCTTGCGGTACGCGCGGACGACGTCGTGACCTCCCGCCAGGACGCGGCCGGAAGTCGGATTGACGATGCCGCAGATGATGCTGATAAGGGTGGTTTTGCCGGCGCCGTTGGGTCCGAGGAGCGCGAAAATCTCGCCCCGGCGGATTTCAAGATCGATGTCGGTGATCGCGGCATGACCCCCGGCGTAGATTTTCGACAATTCCGCGACGAGGATCGCCGGATCGGCGGTTCCGGCAGGTGAATCGAGCATGTTCTCCGCTCCGGCTGTTCGCGCCCGACCGGGGTCGGGCGGCGGCGGACGGAATCTTGTGCCACCGCCAGGGTGCGCCATAAGAACCCAATGAGCGGTGCGGTCAAGCCGCCAGTTTCCCCACCGGCCGGCGTGCATTTCCGGATACCGGCCGCCTTCGCTCGCGAGTTTTGACCGTGCAGCGATTGCTGTATGTTTCCGAGCGAGCGTAGCCGAAAATCAGGAATTCAGAA
This sequence comes from Alphaproteobacteria bacterium, assembly GCA_038106605.1. Lineage (GTDB taxonomy): Bacteria > Pseudomonadota > Alphaproteobacteria > MPNO01 > UBA830 > JAYOEF01. Next base: position 2,505 of record JAYOEF010000042.1, on the reverse strand, counting down.
AAATGGCCGAGACCTTCCGGGAGCTGATCGACGACCTCCGGGCCGCCGACGAGCTGATCGAGATCACCAAGCCCGTCGACATCCGCCACATCGCCACGCTGGTCGACCAGTCGGATAAGGCGCTCATGTTTTCCAACGTCAACGGCTACGACACACCCGTCGTCTCGGGCGTGACCAACAGCCGGAAGCGCCTCGCCATTGCCGCGGGCTGCGACTTCTCGGAAATCGAGGGGCGTCTCCGCGAGGGTCTCGACCGGCCGATCGAGCCCGAATACGTCAACTCCGGGCCCGCACGGGAGGTCTTTCTGAAGGATGGCGACGTCGACCTCTACTCGCTGCCCATTCCCCTGTTCTCTGTCCTCGACGGCGGCCCGATGATCACGGCGGGCGTCACCATCGCACGCGATCCCGACGACAAGGAGGCGCCGCTCAACGCCGGCGTCTACCGCTACCTCGTGAAGGAGCGCAACCTCACCGGCATCGACATCGTCACGCCCAACAATCTCCATCGTTATGCCGCGAAAGCCTACGAGAAGGGCGAGCCGCTGCCGATCTCGATCAACATCGGCACGCATCCGTTCGAGCTGATCTGCGCCACCTACAAAGCACGCGACGGCGTCAGCGAGCTCGGCATCGCGGGAGGCATGCGCGGCAAGGGCGTGCCCCTGACCCAGTGCCAGACGATCGACCTTCCCTGCATCGCCGATGCGGAGATCGTTCTAGAGGCGGAGATCCTGCCGACCGGCTGGACGCAGCCCGAGGGCCGCTTCGGTGAGTTCACGCGCCTGATGGGCGGCCTTCACTGGAACCCGCACGTCCGCATCAAGGCCGTCTCGATGCGGAAGAACCCTCTCTACTACGCCCTCCACATGCCGTGGGAGAACATCTGGCCGTCGGGCCCGATCTACGAGGCGGCCGTGCGCCGCGTGCTCGACGAGGCGGGCGTGACCGTGACCGCGGTCAACATCACGCCCGGCGGCTGCTGCCACTGGCATGCGATCATCGCGATCAAGCCGTTGCCCGGCGATGGCAAGAACGCGATCACCGCGGCGCTCTCGGTCGCCGACATGAAACACGTCACTGTCGTCGACGACGACATCGACATCTTCGATCCCGTCGACGTCGAATGGGCCGTGGCAACGCGCGTCCAGGCCGACCGCGACGTCGTCATCATCTCGGGCGCGCGCTCGAAGCCGCTCGACCCCAGCCTGCCGCCGCCCGGACCCTATTCGCGGGTGCCGACCACGGCGAAGATGGGCATCGATGCGACGATCCCCGACAACGTTCCGCGCGAGCGCTTCCACCGGATCGCCTATGCCTACGCCAGCGAGGTCAAACTCGAGGACTTCATCGGCGAGGCGAAAGGGAAGGCGCGCCCGGTCGAGGAAATCACGACCGAGAAGCTCGCGAGCCAGATCAAGCTGCAGATCTCGGAGACGCCGCTCTACTTCGCGGAGCTCTGCGAGAAGTTCGTTACCAACGGCTTCCAGGCGGTGACGCGCGCGCTCGGGCTCCTGCACGAGAACGGCATCCTGTGGCAGGACGCCGAGGGCCGCTTCTGCCTCAAGGGCTCGAAGTTCGCGGCGGTTCCCCCGAAGCGCTAGGACCGGCTACTCGTCGTAGCCGATCAGCGAATGGACGGGGACGTCGAGGCGGTCCCGACCGCCGAGGAAATTGAGCTCGATGATGAAGGCGGCGGCGACGACGTCGGCGCCGACCTGGCGGAGAAGATCCACCGCGGCCACGGCCGTGCCGCCGGTCGCGAGCAGGTCGTCCATGATGACGACCTTCTGGCCCTTGCCGATCGCGTCGGCCTGGATCTCGATGGTGTCGGAGCCGTATTCGAGATCGTAGGTGTAGGAGATCGTCTTGCCCGGCAGCTTGTTGCGTTTGCGCACCATGGTGAAGCCGATGCCGAGACGGAGAGCGAGCGGCGCTGCCACCAGGAACCCGCGGGACTCGATTCCGATCAGCCGGTCCGGACGGTAGGGACCGATTTCGTCGGCCAGCCGGTCTACCGTCGCCGACCAGGCGCCCGCATGCTGTAGCAGCGTCGAGATGTCGTAGAACAGGATTCCGGGCTTGGGAAAATCCGGTATCGACCGTATATGGTCCTTGAGGTTCATGTCGTGTCCTGATGGATGGATCTTCCGCGAATGCGGCGGCGCATCCTAGCCGGACGGGACACCGCAAGGCAAACGCGATGGCCGCAGATCACGTCTTCCACCGCTTTCCAAAATCGAGGCTCCCCGTGGTTTCGCACGGTGATGGCGTCTGGATCCACGACACCGAGGGACGCGTCTATCTCGATGCCTGCGGCGGCGCCGCGGTCTCCTGCCTGGGCCATTCGGACGACGACGTCCGGAGGGCCATCGTCGACCAGCTCGATCATATTCCGTTCGCGCACACCTCGTTCTTCACCTCGGAGACGGCGGAAGCGCTCGCGGACCGGCTGACCGCCCTGGCCCCCGGCAACCTCGATCGCGTCTATTTCGTCTCCGGCGG